>JBKJJS010000168.1:0-3117 GCA_046597895.1 Ilumatobacteraceae bacterium | reverse complement strand
TGCGGGTCAGCTTGGCCTGCCCCGTGCCGGTGTCGACGTCGACGACGGCGAGGTGGGCGCCGAACGGGAACGTCGCTCCCCCCGGCGTGAAGTCGAACTCGGAGAGGAGGGAACGGGATTCTTCGGCGGCCGCCACATCGCCCCATCCAACGCTCTGCGCGCCCGGCGACCCGGCGACATGGAACACTCCCCGTTCCTTGTCCAGCATGACGTCAGCGGCCGCGGCCTCGAGCAGGTTCGCCGCCTTCTCGCGGGCCAGTTCCACGAGGGTCTCGGACGCCCGCAGCACCGCCGAACCACCGGCCTGCAGCGAGCGCGATCCACCGGTGCCGCCGCCCCACTTGATCTCGTCCGTGTCGCCGTGATGGACCTCGATGCGATCCATCGGGATACCCGTGATGTCCGAGGCCACCATGGCCCACGCCGTCTCGTGACCCTGCCCGTGCGATGACGAGCCGGTGAGCACCACCGCCCGCCCGTCGGCCAAGACCTCGATCGAACCGAACTCACCGCCACCGTCGGGGTTCGTGATCTCGACGTACACGGCCAAGCCGAGGCCGAGCAGCTTCCGGTCCCCCGCGGCCCGGCGCCGCGCCTGCTCCGCCCGTAGGTCCTCGTAGCCGCTCTCGGCGAGCACGATGTCGAGCGCGGCGGCGTACGCCCCACAGTCGTAGTTCGCACCGGTAGGCGTCGTGAACGGGAAGGCCTCCGGCGGGATGAAGTTCTTGCGCCGCACCTCGATGGAGTCCATGCCGATCTCGGCCGAGAACAGTTCGACCATTCGTTCGAGCGTCGCCGCCGCCTCCGGCCGGCCCGCTCCGCGGTAGGCCCCGATCGGCACGGTGTTGGTGGCGATGGTGCGGGCGGAGAACGACACACTCGGGATGTCGTAGACGCCGCTCGCCATCGTCATCGTCATCATCGGCATCATCCCGCCGAGGTTCGGGTAGGCGCCGGCATCCTGGATGACATCGAGTTCGTACGCCAGCAGACGCCCAGCGCGAGTGCCGCCGAGCTTGGCCCGGTGGAACTGGGCTCGGCCGTGCGGCAAGTTGAGCATCGATTCCGTGCGCGTCTCCACCCAGCGAAGGGGCCGGCCGACCGCCTTGGCCAGCCATGGCAGCAACGTCTCCTCGGGCAGGGCGCCGAACTTCGACCCAAAGCCGCCGCCGACATCGGGAGTGATGACGTGCACGGCGGACTCCTCGAGCCCGTTCGTCGCCGCCATGATCATGCGGGTCATGTGGGGCATCTGCGTACACGCCCACACCGTGAGCCGTCCGTCCTCACCCCACCGCACGGCCGAGGCTCGTGGCTCCATCGGGACCGGGGCGAGCTTGGAGTTCACGATCCTCTGTTCGACCACGACGTCGCACCCGGAGAAGTCGGCCGGACCAGCGCTCGGCACCACAGCCGCCACGTTCGTACCGATCTCGGGGGTGACCAACGGGGCGCCAGGCTCGGCCGCCTTCTCGGCATCGACCACGACGGGCAACGGGTCGTAGTCGATCACGACGAGCTCAGCGGCGTCGACGCCCACCGACTGACTCTCGGCCACGATCGCCACGATCGGGTCGCCTACGTACCGAACGGTGCCCTGGGCAAGACGCGGTCGCAGCAGTCGCTGATCCATGAACGGCAACATGGGCGGCACGGAGGGAAGTCCGAGGTCCTCGGCGGTGAACACCGCGAGCACACCTGGGAGGGCGCGCGCCTCCGCGACGTCCACGCTCACGAGCCGGGCGTGAGCGACCGACGACCGCACGTACACGACGAACGCCGCGCCGGAGACGTCGATGTCAGCGGCGTACGACCCGCCGACGGTGAGAAGTTTCGGATCTTCGACGCGCTGAACCCGCGTCCCGAGAATGCTGGTGCCTTGCATGGCCCGTGACCGTAGCCGGGACACTCGGTCGGGTCGGCGGCGAACGGCACCACGCGGTCGACGACGATCCGGGTGACGCTGCCGCTCAGTGAAGGTCGAGCAGGTCGGCGATGACCTGACGGATCTGCGCCAATTGAACCGACCCGACGTTGGGCCGTGACGCAACGCCCTCGTCAAGGATCCGCGATGTACTGACGACCGTGCAGAGATGTGCCTGCGCGACGGACTCCCGTTCGAGGCCGATCATCTCGATCGTGAACTCGGTCGGGAGTCGGCGAGTGACGTTGCTCGCGATGGGAACGACATGGATCGTCCGCGGGTTCATGTTCAATACGAGGTTGGCAGTCACGACGATGGCCGGTCGTGCGAAACCAGGCTCGCTGCCCTCCGGAACGCCGAAATCGACGCGGACGATGTCACCGGCGCGCATTTTCCTCCACCGTGCGCGCCGATAACGCAAGCCACTGCTCGTCGTCAGATGACGGCGGCGCAGTCGCGAGAGCCAGACCAATGCGGCGCTGCCGCTCGGCTCGCACCAAGCGCTGGATCTCCTCGTCGAGCGTTATGGGGCCCGTGTGCAGAAGGACTCCACCGAGGACTTTGACCTGGTCATGGACAGACCCTGCTGCCGCCACAGCACGCCCCCTCAGCCGGAGAGTCGTCGCGAGCTCTGCAGCGCCGGCACCCGGGTATCGAGGGCGAACCGGGGTCGGGGCAACTGAATATCGGCCCGGCAGGTGATGGCTGTCACCGCTGACGTGAGTCTCAGGTGACCCCGGCACCCGAAGGCATCAGGCTCGAAGGTGCGCAGCACGGGCCGGCCTCGGTCGACGGTGGTGAGCGTGTGGATCGGGTCGACCTGCACGATGGCGCCGACGGGCTGGGCCACGCCCGGTTCGACCAGACGAACGAGGTGCAGGTTGTCCAGCAAGGTGAGGTCGGCGAGGCCGACGGGCTCGTTGTCGGCCGATTCGATCTCCAACACGGTCTCACCGTCGACGACGACCGTCGAGCGAACCGAGTCATGCCGAGCCGAGAACGTGACGTCGGCAGTCTGTACCGCCCATCCCCAACCCGCGCCGAGCGCGGCGGCGACGGGCGCCGACGAGCAATACGCTCCGAGCAGCAGCGCACGGGGCCGGATGCCGGCACGCACGACGAGCCGCACCTGCGCCAGCGTGAAGGCGCCGAGCGGCGATTCAGGGCACCGCAGCGCCGAGAGCGTGGCGTAC
>JBKJJS010000032.1:0-10346 GCA_046597895.1 Ilumatobacteraceae bacterium | reverse complement strand
GAGATGGGCGGCGTACTCCGACGACTCGATGTCGACGATGGCACGGGGCACCGTCAGTTCGCCAAGGTCCAAGGCGGAGAGCAATGCGTGACCAGCCGAGTCTGTGAAGACGACCTGGCAGTCGGTGTGGCGGATGTCGTAGGCGAGTTCTTCACCCCGCCGGGTCGGGTTGATGCCCACGATGGTGGCGCCGCACAGCGCAGCGCCCCCGGCGAGGAACAGGTATTCGGGAACGTTCTCGAGCAGTACCCCTACGTGGAATGGTCCAGGCCGTCGAAGTGACGAGAGCAGCGCAGCCCGGATCGTTGATTCTTCAACGACCTCGCGCCACGTCCACTCCTGGTCCTCGAACACGTAACCGACTGAGTCATCCTCCGCTCGCTTCAGCAACAGTTCCGCGAAGGTCGTCATCGGTCGTCTTCCTGCTGGACGTCGATCAGGGGCGCCAGCGACCCGTCACCGGGTCGAGGCGGAGCATGCGGATGGCGTTGCCACGGGCGAGCTTCCAGATCGTGTCGTCATCGAGTTCGCTGACCTGTTCTTCGAAGATGCGGCGCGAGTCGGGCCACGTCGAGTCCGTGTGCGGGTAGTCCGTCTCGAAGGTCACGTTGTCGACCCCGATACGGTGAAGCGACTCCAGGCCATGCACGTCCCTGTAGAAGCACCCGAAGATCTGACGGTGGAAGTACGTGGACGGCGGCTCTGGTACGAGTTCCTTCACTCCGCCCCACGCCCTGTGCTGGACCCACACGTCGTCGACGCGTTCCAGCACGTACGGGAGCCAGCCGATCTGGCCTTCGCTGTATGCGAGACGAAGTGATGGGTGGCGCACCAGCACCCCGGAGAACAGGAAGTCCGACATCGAGGCCATGGCGTTGCCGAAGCTGAGTGACGCCGCGACGGCGGGCGGGGCATCAGCCGACGTGGCCGGCATCTGCGACGACGAGCCGATGTGCATGCAGATGATCGTGTTCGTCTCCGCGCACGCCACGAAGAACGGCTCCCAATAGCCCGAGTGCAACGTGGGCAACCCGAGTTTGGCGGGGATCTCGCTGAAGGCGACGGCCGTGACCCCGCGGGCGGCGTTGCGACGGATCTCGGCGGCGGCGCGGTCGACATCCCACAGCGGAACGAGGCACAAGGGAATGAGGCGGCCATCGGAATCACCACACCACTCCTCGACCATCCAATCGTTGTAGGCGTGTACGCAGGCGAGGGCGAGGTCCTTGTCCTTGCGTTCGGCGAAGGTCTGGCCGCAGAACCGAGGCATCGTCGGGAAGCAGAGCGATCCCTCGACGTGGTCGAGGTCCATGTCGGCGAGCCGAGCCGCCGGGTCGTAGCAGCCGCGGCGCATCTCGTCGTACGTGATGGGCGACAGTGTCATGTCGTCACGGGCGAAGCCGACGGCGGCGACGTGTCGCTTGTGAGGCTGAACGAGATCCTCGTAGAACCACGTGTCGGCTTTCGGCTGGGTCTCGTCCCACACGATGTCGTAGTTCGTCCCGCCCTTGTAGGTCATGGAGGCGATGCCGCGACGTTCGATGTGAGGGACGTTGGGGTCGTGACGGAACTTCGCGGGTAGCCACCGCTCGAACAGGTGCGGCGGCTCGACGACGTGGTCATCGACACTGATGATGAGCGGTGTCTCGCGGGGGCTCACCACGACCACGGTAGCAATAGGATCCGACACAGGGTCAGATTCGGGGAGGACGCGATGGGGGTGCTCGAAGGCAGGATCGCCATCGTGACCGGGGCCGGTCAGGGGCTCGGCCGCGCCCATGCGCTACGGCTCGCCGCCGAAGGGGCGACGGTCGTGGTGAATGACGTCACGGATCTTGCTGACGCCGTAGCCGCCGAGGCGGTGGCGGCCGGCGGTCGGGCGGTGGCCCACCGGTGCAGCGTGTCCGAGTGGGCGGCCGTGGAGGCGATGGTCGGCGACACGGTCGAGCGTTTCGGCGACCTCAACATCCTCGTCAACAACGCGGGCTTCCTGCGCGATGCGATGAGTTTTTCGATGCAGGAAGCGCAGTGGGACGCCGTCGTCGACGTCCACCTGAAGGGCCACTTCGTGCCCTGCCACTTCGCGGCGGCGTACTGGCGGGAGCGGGCGAAGCAGGAGCAACCGGTGTACGGACGCATCGTGAACACGGCGAGCGAGTCCGGCATTTTCGGTGGACCGGCGCAGGCGAACTACTCAGCGGCCAAGGGCGGGATCATCGCCCTGACGTTGGTGCTCGCCCGGGAACTCGAGAAGTACGGCGTCACCGTCAATGCCATTGCCCCGCGGGCCCGTACGTCGATGACGGACGCCAATCCTCGGGTCGCCAAGCCCGATGAGGGGTTCGACAAGTACGACCCCGCCAATGTGGCGGCCGTGGTGGCGTGGCTGGCCGGGGAGGGCGCGGCGGACGTGAGTGGTCAGGTCATCTGCGTGATCGGCTCGAAGCTGTGGCACGTCCCGGCGATGCAGTTCGTGAACGAACTCGATGTCGGCGACCGCATCTGGACGCTGGACGAGTTGACCGCAGCCAAGGCGGACCTGTTCGGCCCGGGCGGCCCCGGCGTCCCTCCCATTCTCGCCCCCCGGATGTAGCCGGTCGTCGTTACGACTGGCCGTAGACCGCGGCCGGTTGCGGCGCCGTGGCGAGGAGATCGCTCACGATGGCGCCTATCTCGACGGGTTCGTAGCGGCGGCCGACATCGAACGGTTCGCCATGCTGCCAGCCGTCGCTCACGCTCAACTCGCCGCCGGCGATCTCGAAGGCGCGACCGGACACCGTGCACGCCGAACTGCCGAGCCACACGACGAGGGGGCTCACGTTGGCGGGGTCCATGCGGTCGAACTGGCCCTCCGGCGGCTTCGCCATCATCTCCGTAAACGCATCCTCGGTCATGCGGCTCCGCGCCGATGGGGCGATGGTGTTAGCGAGGATGTCGTAGCGGCTGAGTTCGGCGGCGGCCACGACGGTGAACGCGGCGATGCCGGCCTTCGCCGCCGAGTAGTTCGCCTGCGAAACGCTGCCGAACAGCCCGGCCCCCGAAGATGTGGTGACGATGCGGGCGGCGCGGGGCCGGCCGGCCTTGTGCTCCGCTCGCCAGTAGTCGACGGCGTGGCGAACCGGACAGAACGTGCCACGGAGGTGGACCCGCATGACGGCGTCCCATTCGTCCACCGACATGTTGACGAGCATGCGGTCGCGCACGATGCCGGCATTGGCGACCAGAGTGTCCAGGCTTCCGAATGTGTCGACGGCCTGGCGCACGATGCGACCGGCGCCCTCCCAGTCGCTGACATCGTCGTCGTTGACCACCGCCTCGCCGCCGGCGGTGAGGATCTCGGCGACCACGTCCTGTGCCGGGGACCCATCGCGGCCTTCGCCCGTCAGCGAAGCGCCGACGTCGTTGACGACGACCTTGGCCCCCTCGGCGGCGAAGGCCAGCGCGTGGGTGCGGCCGAGGCCACGCCCCGCTCCCGTGACGATGACGACGCGTCCGTCGCAGATGCCCATCGGTCTCCCTACAGCAGGGCCGCCACGGCGGCGGCGTGATCGTCGGTGTTGCCGAAGTGAGTGTCGAGCACGACCGCCCGCTTCCAGTATCTCTGGGCGTCGACCTCCCACGTGAAGCCCATCCCGCCGTGGACCTGGATGCCCGTCTTGCCGGCGAACAGGGCCGCCTCACCGGCCATCGTCTTGGCTACATGGGCTGCTCGCGTTGGGTTGTCGTCGCCGACCCCGTCGATGGTGCATGCGGCGGCGTACACGGCCGAACGGGCCACCTCGGCCTTCACCAGCATGTCGGCCAGGAGGTGCTTCACGGCCTGGAAGCTGCCGATGGGTCGGCCGAACTGCTCGCGCTGCTTCGCATATGCGGTGGCGAGATCGGTGGCGGCGAGGGCGAGACCAACCTGTAGAGCGGCGGTGAGCACGGCACCGTCGCGACGCCAGACCGCGGCATCGACGCCGGCGACGGGTTCGCCACGAGGAAGGTCGCCGATGACCCGAGCGCACGGCGTGAGCGCGTCAAGTGGTTCGGCGAACGGCTCTCGCAACAACAGGGTGGCGTCGACGCGCTCGATCGATGCGGTGCCGAGGACGAGGACGGTGTCGACGCTGGCGTGATGTTCGAGGACCGTGATGGGTTCGGCGGGCTCGATCAGCCCGACGATGATGCTCCCGTTCGCAGCGCCTTCGACCAGCCCGGCGGCGAGGTGTGTGGCGACGAGTGGCCCCGGCACGAGGGACCGGCCGAGCTCCTCGAAGGCGAGTACCGACTCCCGCATCCCGAAACCATCGAGTCGCAAGGAGAACACCCCGAGGTCGGCAAGGGCGCGCCAGCCCTCCCGGTCGGTGACGCCGCCGGTCTTCTCGTTGGCGCGGACGACGTCCATCGGGAACCGCCCGGCCAGGAACGAGCGGACGCCATCCTGCAGCGCGCGTTCATCGTCGGTCAGCCAGAAGTCCATCGTTGATTCCTCAACGATCCTTCGGTAGCCCGAGTAGGCGTTCGGCGACGATGTTGCGTTGCACCTGTGACGTGCCGGCGGCGATGGTCATCTTGAGCCCGTGGATGCGGCCTTGCACGTGTCGACCCGACGGCCACTCGTCGACGTCTTCCATCGAGAGGGCGGCCCGGTCCAGCACACCGAGGGCCACCTCCCCGAGGCGGTGGCGCAGGTCCGTATAGGCCAGCTTGAACACGTTGCCCCCGGCGCCCACGAGACCCGTGCGCTGGGCCTCGGACACGTTGCGTCTCGTCAACGCCCACAGCGCGTCGAGCTCGGCGGCCAGCCGTCCGAGATCCCGTCGCAGGCCGGCGTCGTCCCACGCCGTCACCGAGCGTCTCGTCACCCGCTGCGCCAGCTCCTTGAGGTCCCGGCACAACTCCATCGTCTGGCGCAGTTCGGAGACGAACGCAGTGCCCCGCTCGAAGCTGAGCGTCGTCATGGCTACCCGCCACCCATCGTTCTCGGGGCCCACCCGGTTGGTCACCGGCACCCGCACCTCGTCGAGGAACACCTCGGAGAACTCGATGGCCCCCTCCATGGTGGGCAGGGGTCGGATGTCGATGCCGGGGAGATCCATCGGCATGATGAGCCAGGAGATACCGCGGTGCCTGGGCGCGTCGGGATCGGTGCGCACGAGAAGCTCGCAGTAGTCGGCGGTGTGGGCGAAGCTCGTCCAGATCTTCTGCCCAGAGACGACGTAGTCGTCACCATCCCTGACGGCGCTGGTCCGCAGCGCGGCAAGATCGCTGCCGGCGCTCGGCTCGCTGAACCCCTGGCACCACACATGCTCGCCGCGCAGGATGGGCGAGAGATGCCTGGCCCTCTGATCGGGCGTGGCCTCGACCATCAGGGTCGGCCCGGCGTGCAGGAGTCCGACGAAGTTGTGCCCGACGTAGGGCGCTCGCGCCCGCTCCGTCTCCTCGAGAAAGATGAGGTGCTCGGTCGGCGTGGCGCCTCGGCCGCCGTACTCCTTCGGCCAATTGATCCCTGCGTAACCGGCGTCGAAGAGACGGCGCTGCCAGTCCGTGTCCCACGTCCGGCGGGCGGTCCAGTCGTGGCGATGGGGTGCTGTCGGCAGACTTGGCAGCACCTCCTCGAGCCAGACCCGCAGCTCGGTTCGGAACCGGCCCTCGTCGTCCGTGTAGCGCAGGTCCACCGAACGGGATGGTATCGGACGTCCCGTCACGCATTTCCGAATCGCTGACGCGATCGTCTGTCGTACGTCAGGGCCAGTGGGGGCCGAGGTAGGGATCGGGGTTCGCCTCCGACCAGCGATCGAGGTGCTCCACCACGTGTCGGGCCAGGCCGCCCCCCTTACGGAAGTCGCTCTTGCGGACGAACACCACCGGGACGGTTGGTCGGTCGCTGCTCACGGCGCGCTCGAGCAGCGCCGCGAAGTCCGCGAAGTTCTCCGTTACGACAACACGACCCTCCGCTACCGCCGTTGCGAAGATCACGGCGTCAGCAATCTCCGTGAGACCCGCGTCGTAGACGGAGACGGCATCGTGACCAAGCGCCCGGAGTCCGGCGGCAATGGCGGGAGGCAGCATCTCGTCGATGAGCCATCTCACGACAGGAGGCGTTCGCGCTGATCCACCAGTCTTCGCACTCGCTCGGCCGCTCGTGCGTCCGCATCCACGAGTGCGGTGATCTCGTCGGAGTACTCGGCCGCGAAGTCGGCAGCGAGACGTACGCGAGTCACCGGCATCCCGACTTCGTTGGCCAGATGCTCGATCCGTTTCATACCTCGCCCGGGAGAGCGACGAAGATCGCGCACGATCTCCCATACGTCGGGCCCCCCCAGAAGACCGGCACGACGGCCAGCGGGACCATCCCGGTAGACGATGCCCGGGAAGCGCTTCGTCTTGAGGCCTTCGTCGAGGATCGTGGTCACGAGCGCCGTCACGGTCGTACCACTGACGTGGCTGGCTTCCTCCAGCCGAGTCAGTAGCTCCTCCGGAAGCCGGAACGATGTGGGTCGAGCCACGGCACCTCCACTGTAGTTGATCTGCACTACATCGTATCACGATGGCTCCCGATCGCGCTGGAAGGACTCAGGCGGTGACGCCACCGTCCATCGCCACGATCGATCCCGTCATGTAGCGGGCCTCGTCGCTGGCGATGAACGAGAACAGTGCGGCCATCTCCTCGGGCTCGGCCGTCTTCATGGGCGACATGATGCGCATCAGCGCCTTGAAGTCGACACCCTCGGGCACGCCGAAGTCCTTGATGATGTTCGTGTTCGTCCCGCCCGGCGCCACGGCGTTGATGCGGATGTTGCGGTCCTTGAACTCGGTAGCGAGCGCTTTCGTGAGCATGGATACCCCGCCCTTGGATGCGCAGTACGCCGCCGACCACGGCTGGCCGATCAACCCGGCGGTCGACGACGTGTTCACGATCACGCCCCCGCCAGCCGCCAGAAGGTGGGGGATGGCGTAGCGGCACACGTAGTACGTGCCGTTGAGGTTCACGGACACGATGCGGTCGAAGACGGCGACATCGGCTTCCTCCGTCCGCTCGAAGCGCCCGATGCCGGCGATGTTGCACACGATGTCGAGGCCGCCGAGTCGGGCCACCGTGACGTCGACGATGGCGAGTACCTCGTCGGCTGACGACACGTCGCAGCGCATGGCGAACGACGGGGCACCGATCTCGCTGGCGGTGGCCTCGTGGCCGTCGATGTCGAGGCAGGCGACGACGGCACCTTCGGCGGCGAGGCGCCGTGCTGTCGCCCGCCCGATACCCGAGCCAGCTCCGGTGACGATGGCGCGCCTGCCGACGTGTCGCTGTTCCATGGTCCTAGTTCCTTCTACGAGGTACGAGCTATGCGTCGTGCGTGTACGTATTTCGCAACTCGCGCTTGAGCACCTTGCCACTGGGGTTGCGGGGGAGGGCATCGGCGAACTCGAGTTGCTCGGGGATCTTGTGTCGGGAGAGCTTGGCATCCGAGAGGTACGTCACCATCTCGGGGAGCGAGAACGGCGCCGCTCCCCGCTTCAGCACGACCACGGCACACGCTCGCTCGCCGCTGGTGGGATCCGCCAGGCCGATGACTGCGGCGTCGGCCACGCTGGGATGTGCGAAGAGCAGGTCTTCGATCTCCTTGGCCGAAATGTTCTCGCCCTTGCGGATGATGATGTCCTTGAGTCGCCCGGTGATCGACACCCAACCGCCCTCGTCGATCACGCCGAGATCTCCGGTGCGGAACCAGCCGTGCTCGTCAAACGCCTCCGCGTCGAGCGACGAGTCGAGGTAGCCGAGACACACCTGCGGGCCCTTCACCCGCAGTTCGCCCTCCTCGCCCGGCCCACACACGCGCCCGTCCATCACGGCGCGTAACGAGACACCCGGGCAGGCCCGTCCGTCGGTCCCAGCCTTCTTCTCGTCCGGGTCGTCCACATGGACCATGGTGTTGATGGGCGCTTCTGTGAGCCCCCATCCGCCGATGAGGGGTGCACCGAACGCCGCCATCATCTGGGCGTGCAGCGACTTCGGTTTCGGCGCACCGCCACCGTTGAAGATGCGCACGTCGGGCAACAGCCGCACGGCGGGATCGGCCCGCTGGGCGTTCAAGTAGGCGAGCCAGAACACCGTGCCAGCCCCGGCGCAGGTACAGCCGTTGGCACTCAGCCACAGGACGGTCTCGGTGGGGTGGAACGTCTCCACCATCAGCAGTTCGACACCGGTCTGCAGCGTGTTGAAGAGCCACACCAATCCACCCACGTGGGTGACCGGGAACACGACGGCGGCCTTGTCATGCGGGCCGACCTGCATCGACCACTGCATGCCATCGTTGGCCGCCGCCATCGAGCGGTCGCAATGCTTGGCACCCTTCGGCTCGGCAGTCGTGCCAGACGAGTAGAACAACCATCGCACTTCCGCCTCCGACGGGCGGTACGGCGGCAGCGTGGTGGGGTCTGCGCTCGGCAAGTCCGGGTCGGCGACGATGATCTCGATGGGCCGCCCCGCCGTGGCGTCGACGGCCATGGGTGGGTAGTCGAACCCCCGGAACATGCCGGGCACAACGAGGAGGAGGCAACCGCTCTGGCGGGTGATGAACCCCACTTCACGCTGTCGGTAGATGGGAAGAATCGGGTTCTGTACGGCCCCGAGTCTCGCCAGCGCGCCGGCCAACACGAGCGCCTCGAAGCGCGACGGCAAGATCCACGACACGTTCGTGCCCTCGCCGACGCCATGGTGTTGGGCGAGCCCGGCGGCCACGTGCTCGCACCAGTCGCGGTACTGACTGAAGGTCAGCGTGCGGCCCGCCTCGTCGAGAGCCATTAGCTTGTCGGGAGTGAGCGCCGTCCGCTCCTCGACGAGTTGCCACAATGTCTTGCCGGTGGTGTCGAGCACCGGCGGGTCGATCAGTTCCGATGCCATTGCGCGGCGATCTCTTCCGCTCGTGGGCAAAGGATGAGCTTGTCGACTTTGCCCATCGACGTGAGCGGGATCACGTCGAGATACTCCAACGCGTCGGGGGCTTTGTAGTCCGCCAGACGCTCCTTCACGTACCGCCGAAGCTCGTCGAGCGTCGGGGGCGCCGAAGGGTCCGTCGGTCGCACGAACAGCACGCCGATCTCACCGAGTCGATCAGGCGTCGTGGCGCCGACCACTGCGCAGCCGGCGATGCCGAGGTGGCCACCCAGGCAGTTCTCCACCTCCATCGGGTACACGTTGTAACCCCCGCGGATGTACATCTCGGTACGTCGTCCGGCGAGGCGCAGGTTGCCGTCGTCTCCGACGCACCCGAGGTCTCCGGTGATGAGCCAACCGTCCGGCGTGATGGTCTCGGCGGTCCGTTTCGCGTCGCGCCAATAGCCGCGCATCATCGCCCGGCTGCGCAGCTGCACCGTCCCGATGTGGCCAGGCTCGACCGCCTCGCCGTGGTCGTCGGTGATGCGGAGTTCGACGGCACCGTTCGGTCGGCCGACCGTGGTGGCGACGATGTCGGCGTCGTCGGTGAGCCGGGTGCCGGTGGCGAGGCACGACTCCGTCGATGCGTAGCGGACGACCACCGGGCATCCGAGCCGGGCCCGCATCTCGGTGACGAGCTCGGGTGGAACGCGGGCGGCGCCGATGCCGGCGACGCGCAGAGAGGACAGGTCGGCGCGAGCGAGCGCGGGGTGATCGAGCAGCATCCGGTACTGCGCCGGCACGCCTTGGCAGACCGTGACGCGTTCTCGCTCGATGACCCGCAGTGTGGCCTCGGCTGTCCAGGGGCCAGGGGCGATGACCGTGGTGATTCGGTGGACAAGTTCGTCCCACACGCGGGTCATGGAGCCGATGTGGGCGAAGGGCAGCGGCGAAAGGCGGACGTCGCGGGGCGCAGACAACGGTGCCGCACCGAGCGTCATCGCCTCGAGGCAGGCGTGATCAAATACCGCGCCCTTGGGCAGGCCGGTCGTGCCGCTCGTCCACACGATGGCGACGGGGTCGGTGGCGTGCCGCGTGAGGCCATGGCGGCCGGTTGGGTCGCCGGGCTCGATGTCGCCGAGTGGTTCGTCGACGACCACCTTGGGATCGAGGCGCTCGAGAATGAACGCCCGCTCCGTCGGACCGAGGCGGGGATTGATACCGGACGTGATGGCGCCGAGGCGCATCGCGGCCTGGTAGGCGATGGCGTAGTCGATGCTCGATGGGAGCTGGATCGCCACGACGTCGCCACGCCTCACACCGCGCTCGCCGGCCCATCGGGAGGCCAGACCATCGGCCAGCGCCGCCCACTCGGCGAAGGTGATGCGCCGGTCGCCGTCCACGAAGGCCACCTGGTCAGGGTCGGTCTCCAACACGTCGTCGAACACGTCGAGCGTGGTCACCACCGGCCGACGTCTCCCGG
>JBKJJS010000295.1:0-9098 GCA_046597895.1 Ilumatobacteraceae bacterium | reverse complement strand
CTTCGCCGGCTCACCCAGCCGGATACCTGACGAGAAACCCCCGCGAGCTCGGGCTTCAGCCCACGATCGAGTACGAGACGATGGCGTAGAACCTGGCGTGGTCGTCGCCGTGTGACTCCGTCTCGATCAGTACACAGCCGTCGTCGGCTGCTGATCCTTCGATACCGAACACCGAGCACCGCCCGAGCCCTGCAATGGAGTCGACGGAGACGATCCCGGAGGCTGCGATGTTCCACGTGAGGTCGCAGTTCGAGTCCGAGCCGGCTGAGTGGAAGAGGCTGTCACCGATGGAGCAGAGCCCTTCGACCTTGAGGTCGGCATCGCGTTCGGCGCCGACCAAATAGATCGTCGGCAGGAACGTGGCGTAGCCAGTGGCGAGGTAGGTGTACTTGGGGCCTTCCAGCACCACGGTGGTCTCGGAGCTGACCTTCGCCTCGCCCCGTGAACCGACGACCGTGTCGCCGAAACCCCAACGGAAGCTCAGCTCGCCCCGGTTGATCCCCGCGTCGCCGTCGTAGCTCACGTAGATCTTGTGCAGCGTGATCAACACGTCGTGGGTCGGCTCGTCCGGTGTCGTGAACGTGCCCACGCGATAGGCCCGGTGGTCGTTGACATCCGTAGCCCGCACGATGATCCGGTACACCGTGCCGTAGGCCAACTCGCCCAGGTTGCCACTCCAGGTCGGCGCGAACTGACCGCCGCTCGTCGCCACCGCCGCCACATCCGTGAACGACGGAATGCCGCCGTCGAAATGGACGGCCTTCGTCGACACCCACACCGTGAACACGGCAGGCGTGTGGCTCGTGACGTCGATCGATGCCGACGCGGCGTCCGCATCAGTTTGGACGAGCGCCTTGGTGATGCACTGATTGGCACAGCCCGGCTCTGGTCCGCCGAGTTGGAACCCATCGGGGTTCTCGAGCGGAGTGATGGTGGTGAACGAACCGGACCGATACGACGAATGGTCATAGACGTCAGTCGCCGCCAGGACGATGAAGTACTTCGTGGTCGGCTGTAAGGGTTCGAGGGTCGTCGTCCACGCCGTCTTGCGAATGGGAAGCGTGGCGATCGGGGCGACACCCGGGAAGTACGGGTAACCGTTCTGATCGATCTGCGGTGCTTGCTGAGAGACCCAGACCATCATCTTGGCCTTCGTATGGGTGGTGACCTTCAAGGTCAGGTCCGGTGTGAGCGCGCTCGGAGTCAGGCGGGCGTTGGTGATGCACTGATTGGCGCAGCCACCGGCCTCGACGCCCGCCGTCAGGCCGATGTCGGAGGGGACAAGGTCCTTGCCGTACGCCGTTCGGTACGCCGACACGTCGATGTAGTGGTTGTGGCCCGGCTCACTGACCTTGATCTTGAACTCGATCAGCCCGGGCTCGAACGCGTCGAAGTCGATGGTGAATCCGAGCAACGTCGTCGTAGCGGTCGGCAGCGTGGAAGCCGCCGTGTCCAATACGACCGTCGGCTTGGTGGCCGCCGACCACTCCACGTCCTGCCCGCCGCAGTTCGTGATCGTGAGGTACGACGTCGAGACATCCGGCGCCAGTAGCAAGGGGTCGGGGCTGACGAGCAGCGACGCTCCAGTGGCCAGGACGGCCTCGCACGCCGGGGGCCACAACGGCACCGGAGCGGCATCATCTTGATCCTGTGCCACCGGATCCGGCTCGGGGAGCGGATCGCTGTCCGGGAACCCGCCACCAGCATCGGTCCCAGCACCGGCGTCCTCTTCCGCATCGGTCCCGTCCCCTGACGGCGCGGTGACCGTCACCGCTGATTCATCAGCGGTGGCCCCACCCACCGTCACTGTCGGGGCACCGAGGCGTGCGCTCGTCTCAGTTCCGTCGGAACCAACCTTCGTCCAGATGGCCGCGAGAAGGGTGGCAACGAGCAATGCCAGCGCCATGAGTCGCCTGCGCCGCGATCGGCCCCGCGAAGGTCGCCGGTGGATCGGCTCGGTGGGTGTGGCCCGAGTCGGCTCGGATCCTTGGAGGGGGTCGATCAGCGTGCGCATCATGGCGGGTCCTTTCGGTGTCACCGTCCAAGAGCGCGCGCCCTCGCCGATCTCGCGAAAATGTTCAGTCGGAGGCGTCGGGGGCCAGGCCGGCGGTCTCGCCCCCATCGGCGACGAACTCGGACCCCGTCGAGAAGCTCGACTCATCGCTGGCCAGGAACACGACGAGGTGCGAAAGTTCCTCGGGGCGACCCGCCCTGCGCATGGCGACGTGCTTCTGGGGGCCGTCGAACTCGACAGTCATCGGCGTGGCCACAAGACCTGGGTGCACAGAGTTGCAACGCACCCCTGCGGTACCGAGATCGAGTGCGACCGCCTTGGTGAGGCCGCGCACACCGAACTTGGCGGCGTTGTAGCCGGGCAAGGCTGCATAGCCCTGAAGACCGGCAGTGGACGAGATGTTGATGATCGAACTCGGGGCTCCTGCCTTGAGCGCTTCGACTGCGGCATTGATGCCGTTGAACACGCCGGTGAGGTTGATGGCGATGACGGTGTCCCACTGATCGGTCGTGTACTCGCCGATGGGACCGAAGTTGGCAATGCCGGCGTTGTTGACGAGGACGTTGATCGTTCCGTAGCGCTCTACGGTGGCGGCCACGGCCTTCGCCCAGTCGTCGCGGTTCGTGACATCGAGGTGCACGTAGGTTGCGGCGTCGCCGAGTGCGGCGGCCAGCGCCTCACCCTGCTCGTCGAGGATGTCCCCGAGCACCACCTTGGCACCCTGTGCGACCATGGCCCTCGCGTGACTCTCGCCCATGCCACGGGCACCGCCGGAGATCAGCGCCACCTTGCCCTGCAAGCGACTTCCCACTGGATACTCAGCCATTTCGTGCTCTCCTTCGTCGGGTGGCGCGGATGGTACTTGTGACGGCCGGGCGTGGGCGAGGCGCCACCTCGCGGCGAGTCCAGCGCGGAGCTATTACTGCTCACGACGGCGACGGAACAAGGGCAACGATGAACTCCACGCAGGCGACTCGAGTGCTGGTGGGAGCGTTGGGGCTTATCGCGTCCGCATGTGGCGGAAGTGACGACTCCGGCGGCGGCCGCGACGTCGGGCGCCACATCGTCGACACTGGAGCCGGTTGCGCTCTACCACCGGGACCTCGGTGTCGGCGTGTGTTTCGACGACCCGCCGAATGACAAGGCGTTGACACCCAATGAGAGCGACTGGGCCAACCGCGACCGGTGAGTGATCTGCGTCGTCAACAATCCCGGTGAATCCCTCATCGGAACCATCGCCAGCGCGGGAATCGCGGCGCCGAAGCTGCGAGTCCTGCACGTTGCCAACATCGATGGCGTGGTGGGTCTCTCCATCTGCCAACAGGGCAAGGAGCTCGTTCGGGTGACCTCGGATCCCGAGGAGGAGCAGACGGATCCACCGTCGATCGAACGCTGACCACAACCCCAGCCGGGATGCCAACCCGTCCTGGTCGCCGGACGGCCGCGGCATCACGTTCACGTCCAACCGGTTCTCAGAACTCATCTGGCTCATGCGGGCCGACGGATCGGACCAGACGCTGTTCACCATGACGGGCCCGAGCGTGAACGGCACCGCCGTCCGGCCAGTCGCCTGAGCGTCGTGATCAGCGCCTAGTCGTCGAGTTCTCGGCGCGGATGTACCCGGATTTCGGGTAAGAGCGCGCCGAGAACCTCGCCAGCCGTCTCTCGAAGGTCCAGACGTACAATTGGCACAGTGTCCGGCCCGCTCGAGTTGAAGTTCGTGCTGTCGGTGCCAAGGGCTGACATGCTCCCGCGGTCCCCCGCCGAGGTGGCGTTCGTAGGACGGTCGAACGTCGGTAAGTCGTCGCTCATCAACGCGTTGGCCAATCGAAAGGCGCTCGCCAAGGTCAGCAACACCCCAGGGCGCACGCAACTCATCAACCTGTTCGCATTGCCGTCGGGAGCCACCGTGGTCGACCTGCCCGGCTACGGCTACGCCGCCGTGCCGACCCGTGTGAAGAAAGGTTGGCAGCCGATGATCGAGCACTATTTGTTGGATCGCGAGGAGCTCGTCCAACAGTTCGTCCTCGTCGACGGCGAGATTGGGCCCACCAAGCTCGACGTCCAGATGTTGGCGTGGTCACGCGCGAACGACATCCCACATACGGTCGTCGCCACAAAGATGGACAGGGTGAAGTCCTCGAAGCGAGACGCCCGCAAGCGCGAGCTGGCGGCCGGGTGCGATCTCGAGGTCGGCGACGTGGTGTGGGTCAGCGTCAGTACCGGGGCGGGCGTTGACGAGTTGCGATCACTGGCACTCGGACACCTCGCGCTCAACTGACCGCAGCGACAGCGAGCCCGAGGGCGACCCCACGTCCGATCAGGTACGGTGCGTCTCATGGCCGACGAAGTGTCCGTTCACAGGGAGATTGCCGCGAGCGCGGAGAGTGTGTGGGCCATGGTCGCCGATGTGACGCGCATGGGCGAGTGGTCACCCGAGAGCGTGGGTGCCGAATGGTTGGGGGGAGCGACAAGCGCGGCGCCAGGGGTGAAGTTCCGCGGTACCAATCGCAATGGCAAGAAGAAGTGGAAGACCGTCTCGAAGATCGTCGCCGCTGAACCCGGCCGGTTGCTCGCCTTTCATGTCACCGCCGTCGGCCTCAAGGTCGCCGAGTGGCGCTACGCCTTCGAGCCGACTGCGACCGGCTGTCTCGTGACCGAGACCTGGATCGACGAGCGCGGACGCATTGCGAAGGCGCTCGGAAAGCCAGCGAGCGGAGTTGCTGACCGCGCCTCGCACAACCGGCAGGGCATGGAGGAGACCCTTGATCGCCTGAAGGCCGCTGCCGAGGCGGCCCCAGCCACGAGCTGACGATTGCTCATCCGCCCGGGGGCGCGATGTCGAGTCCGAACAGTTCTTGGAAACGGGCGTAGTACACCGCGTCGTCATCGATGGCGCCGAGCCCCACCCAGTCCGCATCGCTCATCTTGGCGCGGCCCTCGATCGACTCAGCGGCGCCCCACGAGCAGACGTACCGCAGCCGCGGGGTCGTAGTGGTGAAGGCCTGATGAACCACCTCGGCAACGTCGAATGGATCGGTGCCGGTGGCGAGCCCGGCGAGGTAGAAGCGGAACATTCGGCGGTAGTGGGCGTCGTAGGCACCGCTGTCGTTCATGATGTCGCTGTTCTTCGCCTGGATCGCCGTTCTGGTGACGCCCGGCTCGAGGAGGGCCACGCGAATGTTGAACGGTGCCACCTCCTGGGCGAGTCCATCGGACCATCCCTCGAGGGCGAACTTCGAGGCCGCATACGGTGACTGGGCCATCGTTGCCACCTTGCCAGTGAACGATCCGATGTTCACGATGCAGCCCTGGCGACGGGCTCGCATACGCGGGAGCACCGCCTGGGTGCAGCGCACCGGTCCGCAGAGATTGATGTTGACCGTGTCGAGGTACAGGCTGGTCGGGCAGTGCTCCGCCACGGCGATGGGGCCGACGCCGGCGTTGTTGACGAGGAGATCCACGGCATCGACGCGGTCGAGGATCTCGGCAAATCCGCGTGCGACAGACTCGTCATCGGCGACATCGAGTTCGACGAGTTCGACGAGTTCGACGCTGACGTTGGCATCGGCTGCCATCGCCCGCAACTTGTCGGCCTTGCCCACCGCTCGGACCGTGCCGTAGACCGTGAGGCCCTTGGACGCAAGGTGGATGGCAGTGGCCCGACCGATGCCGGAGTTGACCCCGGTCACCACCGCCACCTGCCCGATCACAGCGCCAATCTACGACTGCCCGGGCCGTGGCCGCATCTGGCGAGCACACGGGCTCTCGCGACGTGAGCATGAGGCAAGCGTTGTCCTCGCCCTCGATGAACCCGAAGGTGCTGCACCTCCGGAGTTCGTCGAGCCCAGCCACCTGCATCAGCCCGCTGAGGGCACTGCTGAGACGGGCATCGCACAGGTCGATGTAGCGCGGCCCTTCTTCCAGTGCGATGCGGTAGTTCAACCAGCAACTCGGCTCGTTGTGGCCATCCCAATCGAACTCCCACACTGTGGCATTCCGTAGGCGAAGGCCGCTTCGGTGGCGCAAGAGCGGTACGGAATTCGGCGATGCGATGCGCCACTTGCCGTCGGCGTCTTCGGCGCGCGCGATCACGTGGTCGACGGTGTCACCTCCCCGGCCAGTCGCGGTGAGGATCCATGACATGCCCAGCGCGCTCTGCGGTGCGAGCAACGCGTCGGCCGGCGTGTCGCCGGCAGCTCATCAGCTGCGACTGCAGGTTCGATGAGTTCGCCGGGCAGTACGACGGGGAGTACGACGACGACCTCGACGACGAAGAGGACCCCGCTGATTCGGAGACGCTCAGGTGACGTAGAACTCGTTGCCTATAGGGTCGAGCATCGCTTCGTGTCCAAGGTGCCCTTCAGGCGTCGGGCACGGCAGGTTCAAGAATCACGACCATCTCGGCTTTGGCGGTCTTCATCAGGTTGGCGGTGAGGACCTTGTACTCGAACACCCGATGTCTCCTTCGATGGCCGGTGGCATGAGATGTCGATCGTGCGGCTCGGGTGGCGAGCGGCTAGTCCACGGGGATGGGACTCGCCACCTCGACGGAGTCGAGCAACGACGCCAGGCTCTCACGCTCGTGCCGCTCGGGATCGGGGGCGACCAGCACCAGCGGGCAACCGAATCGCTCGGCGTCGGGCCGGGCCCGCTCGATGGGCTTGAGCCCTTCGGGGGCGGAGAACGGCCGGACCACGAGTGGGGCCTCGGCGGTGACCGCCGCGCCCTCGATGGTGTCGAGCCCGGCTTCCTCGATCCGACCGGCCCGACCCATCCGGGCCAGCCGTTCGAGGGCCGAGCGGTAGGGACCCGCTGCTTTCGACTTCGGCGCCACGCCGACGACAACCGGTCCAGTCGCCCCCGACAGCGCGAAGCGGATGGCGGCCTCGAAACTGGCTTCGCCAGGCAGACCGTCGGCGGCCTCAACGACTGGCGCGCCGGTTCGGGTCGGGGCATCCGACCGCGGCCGGGGGGCAACGACGACATAGATGTCGGCCGGGCTGTTGGCGATGAGACGGTCGACGATCGCGACCCACTCAGGGTCGTCGCGGCGGTCACCGACGACCAAGGCGTGGGCGCCCACCTCTCGGGCCCTGGCCGCGATGTCGGCCGCAAGGTCCGTGCTGCGCTGCGACACCGACACGGCAGCGACCCCGCGTGCCTGGACCATCTTTTCGAGGTCGCGGAGCGATCCGAGCTCGTCGGCGATGGCATCCAGCACGCTGGCCGCCACCTTGTCCTCGATCCCAACCTGCTGCTTGAACGACATCAGCACGACTTCGGCCGGCTGTTGCGACGCGGCGAGTTGGGCGGCTACGTCGACGAGCGGTCGCGCTGTGGCCGGGTCGTCGATGGCCACCACGACCCGGTACACGACAGACGCCCTGGCCAGCTCCGCCTCGGTCATGTCGCGCTCGAGTGCACGGGCCGCCGATGCCATACCAGGGGCAGGGCCTTCGGTCTCGAGGAGATCCCCTTCGTCGCTCATGTCCTTGCGCAGTGGGCCGAGCGCCCGCACCATCATCGGCCCGGCGAGAATCGACGTGACGATGGCCATGACGACCAGTGCGACGAACACCTCGTCGCCGATGATTCCGGTCTGCAGCCCGGTGGCAGCGAGAATGATGCCGGTGGCCCCACGGGCATTGAGCCCCCAGGCCATCGCCCACGCCTCACGTCCGATCGGAAGGCCGGCCAACTTCACCCCGAGCACGACGGAGAGGAGCTTCGAAGCAAGGGCAAAGCCGATCACCGTGAACACGAGGACGGGATCGAAGGCCTCGACAAAGTCCGTCCGCAGCGCCATGGAGACGAAGAACAGCGGAGCGAAGTAGCCGACCGCGACGTGGGACAGCGACTTGTGCCCCGCCGCCCCTACGCCGCCGGCGACGCCGCTGAAGGCCACACCGGCAAGGAACGCCCCGAGGAACGCTTGCACGCCGATGGCCTCGCTGACGGCCGCCACGCCGATGACGGTCACGGCGACCACCGCCACGTAGCCACTGGGCCACGCCAGGTGGCGGCGGGCGAACCCGACCATTCGCGGGGCGAGCCAGCGGACGCCCCCGAGCACCCCGACGAAGAGGAGCGCGACCAGGAGGAGGTCGAGCGCGAGTCCCCGGTCCGAGCCCGACTCATCGGCCGTGGCAACCGAGCCGAGGATGATGGCGTACAACGTCCAGTTGATGAGGTCATCGATCACGGTCGCCGTCATCATCACCGTGGCGATACGGCTCTTCATCAGCCCGAGATCAATGAGGATTCGCGCCAGCACGGGGTTGGCCGAGTTCGCCAGGTTCATGCCGATGAAAGCGGCGAACGCAAGGCGGCCGACGCCGACGGACTCGCCCCACATTGAGATCGGAGTGACGTACACGAGGCCGATTCCGCCAAGGATCGGAAGGACGGTCCCGACGACGCCGATGATGAGGCTGCGGCGGCCGAGCGTCTTGACGTCGCTGAGGTCCACCTCGGAGCCAGCGACATAGAGAAAGAAGAGCATCCCCACTTTGATGATGTCGCTGCGGGTGCTGGTCACAAGATCGCCGTGGTCGAACAACCAGTCGTACACACCAGGAGCAAGCGATCCGAGGACGGTGACACCGATGATGACGCCAGCCGCCATCTCCCCCACCACCGAGGGCTGCTTCAGCTTGCGCATCACTAACCCGAGCGTGACGCCAGCGGCCAGCATCACCGCGAGCTGTGTGAGCATGTCGACAAACTCGGCGGAACTCATGACACGTCCACTTCTCCTTCAGTGCTCCCATCAACCGTAGAGCACCCATGCTCGGTCATCAGCGATGTTAGATCTTGCCCATCAGGACATCGTTCCGTTCTGGTGGAGGTGGGTGGGCAGTGCCTCTTCGAGGTGAGACCGCCCCCACCACTGCGCGCTACAGATCGCCCGACTCCAGGCGGCTGATGACCTCGATCGCTCGGCGGCGGACGGTCGGCAAATCGCTGAGCCGGCGCGAGGCGCTGACCTGCTGTGCCATGCGCGGGTTGTGCTCGAAGCGGTCGGCGTGGCGGGCGATGAAGTCCCAGTAGAGGGTCGTGAACGGGCAGGCGTCATCTCCGG
>JBKJJS010000277.1:0-4087 GCA_046597895.1 Ilumatobacteraceae bacterium | reverse complement strand
GTGCCCTCCTCGAGCCACAGCCGCAGTCGATCGAAACTCCACGCGGTTGCCCAGCCGAACAGCGGACGGAACGCCACACGATCAGCGGCCTCGCCGGCGAATCCAAACCGCGTCCGGTAGTCGAAACGGGTGATGAACCGCACACCGTCGTCGGTGGGCACGTAGCGCCAGTACCCCGCCCCGGCGGCGATCAACGACCGACGATCGTCAGCCCAGAACTTCAACCCCGACCACCGCGAACCGTCCGGGCGGTCTCGCTCGCCGAGCGACTCACCCGTACCTGCAACCGTGAAACCGGGCGCGACCGTCGTGGCGTAGGTGAAGCGCTGCGGCTCGCCATCGACTCGCGGCAGGTACTTGATCAAGCCGAACCGCACATCCCAGCGTTGATGCTGAGCAGGATCCTGAGTGGCGGACCACAGATCGTCGAGAGAGGCCCGAATGCGTGACTCGACGTAGATCGGCGGTCGTCGAGGCACGCGCGGAGCGTACCGAACCGCGTGCACGACCGAGACCGACGAGGGGGCCAATCCCGCTGGTCAGCGGGTGATCATCCTCGCTCGTCACACCGTGACCACCGCTCCAGTTCATCGGGATCCGAGCGTCGGTTCCTAGGATCGGCGCGCCGGGTCGGTCGGGCTCATCAGGCCCACCGCGTTGCCGTCGGGGTCGCTGACGACGGCGTACCGGGCGCCCCAGAAGGCGTCGTACGGCGGTTGCTGCCCGACGTACCCGGCGCCGACCAGGTCGTGGTAGGTCGCATCGACCGCCTCGCGGGACGCCACACGAAATCCGATGACGACCCCCGTCCGGCCCTGCGGCCCACCGCGGTTCCACTGCGTCGCGAACTCGCTGGTGTCCAGGTCGAAGTCGAGTCCTTCTGGCATCGACACGGTCCTGTGTTGGTCAGCCCACGGTGCCATATTCGGAGGCACCTCCACACCGAGCCTCGTGTAGAACTCCACCATCGCACCCATGTCATGCACGATGAGGTTGATCTGGTCGAGGACGGGTCGTTCGTCAGCCATCCGCTCAGACTGCTCCGTCGCCGCGCCCCTGTCCACCGCTCGAAGGAGCGGCCACTCTCCCGCCTGAAGCGGTGCTTGAGTGTTCAGCGCCGCGCTGAGTGTCCATACGATCGTTGACGTGACCGAGGTGCTGCACCTACCCGAACTCCCCTTTCCTCTTACCCCTTCGCCGAGCGAGGTGTGGCGCCACGACGCGGCGGCGGATTCCGTGATCGGCGAGCCTCCGCCAAAGACCGATCTCTACGTGAACCCCGGAGGTGCTTCATGGCTGCTACACCGACCCGACCGTGACCACCGACATCCGCCGGGGCCTCCCTGCGCTACAAGAGCCGTGGATCACCGAACGCCGTGACACCGAACGCGATGACGGCCGAGCTCGCCGCGCCGAAGACGACGGCCGACACACCGCCGAACCCAACGCCCTCGATCACCACATCGTGTTCGACGCCGAGCACCCGCGCCCATGCCCTCTTGGAGTGCACCCCGTTGACCTCCGCCTCGCTGGCCTGCCTTCGACAGCCGGAGAGCCAAGCGGGACAACGGGGTGCACCCGCGGATGGTCAGCTCCACACCCGCGGAAGGGGACGGAGATCAAAGAGAACATGGACTCCAACTCAAGCTGTGCTCAGAGGCACCGTTCTCCACGCTGGGGCCGTTGACCATCGACGACGACACCGCCGATCGGGATGCGTCAAAAGGCCGACGAATTCACCGCCCAGGGCAGCCGCATCTACATTCCCGTCCAGGCAAACCAATGACCATTTCGAACCACACGAGGCAGCCCCCGACGAGGTCAGCCTGGCGTCGAACGAAGGTAAAGGCTCAAACCGACAGGAATGTCCAGTATGTCAACACACCACGCACCGGTTGATCTTGCCAAGGCTGCCACGGCAGTCCGGCTGTTGTTGGAGGCGATCGGCGAAGACCCGGACCGAGACGGGTTGACCGAAACCCCCGCCCGCGTCGCGCGTAGCTACGCCCAACTGCTCCACGGCTACTCAGAAGATCCCGGTGACCATCTCGACCGACAGTTCGAAGTCGACCACGACGAAATGGTGATCGTGCGCAACATCGCATTCTCCTCGATGTGCGAGCATCACTTGCTACCGTTCATCGGCACGGCCCACATCGCCTACATCCCCGGTAAGCACGGGCGAGTATGCGGTCTCTCCAAACTCGCACGCGTCGTCGACGGATACTCGCGCCGCCTGCAGGTGCAGGAGCGACTGACTGTCCAGATCGCCGAAGCGGTCATGCTACGCCTCGACCCCGCTGGTGTGCTCGTGGTCATGGAAGCCGAACATATGTGCATGTCGATCCGAGGAGCGATGAAACCGGGCTCCTCCACGACCACGTCTGCGGTTCGTGGCATCTTTAAGACAAAGCCTGAGACCCGCGCTGAGGCATTGACACTTCTCGGTCGCTGACGGTCAGATGCCGATTGGGTGATGACCAGCAAGGTGGCGTTGGACCATGATCGCCAACACCACCCAGTAACCATCGACCGCCGGCACCAGCTCTGCGCCGGTACACCGGACCGGCCTGACCCGCCCGGCGGTATCGACCTCGGCTGCAGAGACCTCAACCGTCGAGTCGTCGAGCATCGCCAGCACATCGAGAACGGCGACCTCGACATAGCCCGCAACCTCATCGGGGTCCAGCCGCAACTGATCCAGGGGTGTGTCGTCACTGAGCAGATAGACGTGCGCGATCTCACGGTTGCGTCCCTCGCCATGATCATCGGCCAACAACCGCCGACCGAGACTGACCAGACGGAGCGAGTCGACGGTCAAACCCATCTCTTCGCGCAATTCACGCACCCCGTCGAGGGGTCGCTCGCCCGCCAGCAGGTGCCCCGTCACTGACAGATCGAGCATGCCCGGGAACGCACGCGCCGATCGCTTCCTGCGCTGCAACACCACGCGCGCCGGCGGACCAGGTCGGGCCACAAGGCAGTGGAACACTTGATGCCAAAGGCCACCGGAGTGCACGCTCGAACGCGACAGGGTGCCGACCGGTTTTCCGGTCGGGTCGACGACATCAAGCATCTCGTCGCCGCGGCCATCGACTCGCTTTTGATCCACCTGCCGATTCTGCACGGATCGCTCCAGCCCGGCACCTTTCTGCGACGTGAGGTCACGCACGCATCACCATTGGACCCGAGACGGTTCGTCTGCTGCGAGAGCGTGAAGAACGAGGCGGCATGTGTCCGCGGCTACGTCGTCGAGCATCCGGTTGACTAGTGGAGGCTGCGGCGGGGCATGGTGTTGCCGCGTGCTCGATGGCGCGAAGGCAGAAACACCTCACGCGTCCTCAGCGCTGTCCAACAGCGACGCTCATCATCGTGGATGAGCGCTGCGGATTGCGCCTGGCCCGAACACGGTGGCACAGGTCTCGCACCAGAAGCCCTGGACGAGTTCTGTGCCGCATGGTGCGTGGACGAGCATCGTCTTGGCTTGGTTGCTGGGGAGATGTTGATCGCCCCATCGGACGAGGGCGACGAGTACGGGCGACAGCGCCAAACCGGCGGGGGTGAGCCGGTACTCGAACCGTGCAGGGTGCTCCTGATAGGGCTCTCTGGTCATCAGGCCGGCGCCGACCAGCTTGCGAAGCCGGCGGGTCAGCATCGGTCGGGCGATACCCAGATCCGCGCAGAACTCGTCGAAGCGGCGGATGCCCCGGAACGCAGCACGCAAAATCAGGATCGTCCACCGGTCACCGACGAGCGCCAACGTGCGCTCGATGGTGGTGGCCTCGCTCGCCCCATCCTGCGCGTGGCCGTCGACAGGCCCGGTCGGGGGGACATGATCATCGGCGGCGCTCACTGTCTCATTCTGCCTGGCAAGCCGTTCAACCGTTGTCAGTGTCAAACCAGCACTTGATAGGTGTCAAAACAGAACTGACTCGGCTAGGGTGCGTCGATGCCTGCCGACTGGTCCGATGATGTCCTTCTTGCTGCTCCGCTGGCCGAGGTGATGGGGGCCGCGTGTGAGGTACGTGATGCCCGGTCCGGGCGCCGGGTGACGTACGCGCCGAAGGTGTTCACCCCGTTGACCCAG
>JBKJJS010000257.1:0-3174 GCA_046597895.1 Ilumatobacteraceae bacterium | reverse complement strand
CGAGGGCGACCCGACCCGCCCCGGCCCCGCCCCGGCCCCGCTGATCGGCCACGGCTCGGGGCGGGTCGGGTCGGGTCGGGTCGCCCTCGGCTCGGCTCGGCTCGGGGCGGGTCGGCCGCGGGTCAGGTCAGGTCAGGTCGGCTCGGGGCGGGTCGGCCTCAGCCGTCGGGCTGGAGGTCGCTCAGCTCGAGGCCGCAGTCGTTGAGGATCTCGAGATAGTTCGCGGTGGAGGTTCCCGAGGGGTCCAAGCCGCCCTCGATGAGACACCGGGCGTCGTCCTCGCTGAGCCTCGGGAAGATCGACCGAATGATTCGCACCTGCTGATCCTCGACCGACCCGGAGTCCGACCCGGAGTCCGACCCGGAGCCAGAGTCAGAGTCCGTGTAGAAGAAGTCGTCCGTCGACGTGATCCCGCACTCATCAGCGAGACCCCGGGCGATCTGATTCGACGCTGAATCGAACTCCGACGAGACGTCATCGAAGCGAGGGTCCGAGGCGATGTCCGGGAAGTCGAAGTCGTTGTCCTCGGCGATCGTCAGCAGGTCCTCGAATGCGGCAACCGAATCGTCGAGGTCGTCCTTGATCTCGTCGGGCGCCTCGTCACGGGCAGCCTTGGCGTCGTCGACGTACTCCCCAATCGCATCCCTTACCTCGTCCGGGTCCAGCACGAATCCCGCGAGCAACTGGGCAACTGCCTCGCCGGACGCGCCAGCTTGCTTGGCCAGATCGCAAAAGTTGGCGCTCGAATTCCCCGAGTCTTCCGAGCTGTCGGCATCGTCCGAGCTTCCAGAGTCACTCGATGCACCCGACTCCTCGTTGCCACATGTATCGACGACGAAGGCGTCGATACGCTCCGCCGGTCCGGAAAGGTCCGACTCGATGGCCTGGAAGTCCGCATCGGAGGCGAGATCCGAGTAGTTGAAGACGTTGTCCTCGGCGACCTTCTGGAGCTCGCCGAATGCCTTGATGAAGGCGGTTATGTCCTTCTTGATCTCGCTCGGTGCCTCCTTCAGCGCCGCCTTCGCGGAGTCGGCAAGGCCCTCGAAGTCGCTCTCGATGTCCTTCGCGTCCGATGCATCGCCCGCGAAGAAGTCGTCGAGCTTCGCTCTCGCGTCGTCCACCTCTGAGGCCAGATCGCAGAACTCCGTCGTGCTTGCCTCGCTGCTACCGCTGTCACCGCCGCAGCCCGCCAACACGGCGGCTGTCAATGCGAGGCACGCTCCAAGGCCCGACACACGTCTGTTCACGCAACCGCCTCCACTCTCCGAGTCGACGCCACGCTAATCGCCGCATCTCCCTGCCGCCGGTCAGTGGCGGCCCCCACTCAGCCGGTGGTGGTGGTCTTCTCGATCGTCGTGGGCGTCGAGGGCGAATCGGGGTCGATCCCGCACTTACGTAGGGCGAACGTCACCAGGTCCTGATCGAGTTCAGGGTCGTCAGGGTCGAAGTCCAGGGACAATCCCGCGGCCACACACGCAATCGCCTCGTCACCCAGCACAGGGAACGTCTCACCGAGCACCCGGAACAACCGCTGCTCCGGCGTCTCGGCCGGACCCGCCGTGATCGGTGGTTCGATGCCCACGATGTCGAGACCGCAGCGTTCCCGGGAGTACTGGCGCAAATGGGCGAGCGCCAACACCACGTCCTGCGATTCCACACCAGACGCCGCGTCATCGGATACCACCGTGAGGTCCCACTCCACCTGGGCGGCGGCGCGTACCGCTTCCGACAGCGTCAAGGTGAGCACCCCGAGGTCCTCCTCGATCTCCCGGGCCGCCACCTGCGACAAGGCGTCGAAGGCTTTGTACGCCTCGACATAGGTGTCCCTGATCGTGTCGGTGTCGCCGTAGTTGCTCGATGAATCCGAGAACACCTGAATTGCCGGCGCCACCTGCCGAGCGACGTCGCAGTACGGCAGCCCCGCCGCATCGATGAACTCCACGACCAGGCTGGTCGTGGGGGCGATGGTCGCCGTCTCCACGACCGGCTCCGTGAGCTCGCCCTCATCAAGGGTGCACCCAACGAGGAGTACGACACCCAGGGCCACGCCAGCGATCCGGGTCACGGCGATTCGAGTACGAGCTTCGCCGGACATTTCAATGATCGTACGGGCGGTCAACCGATCGCCGAGGTCGCGACAAGCCAATGGGCGTACAGCCCGGCATACACCCCGCCCGCCACCACCAGCACATCGTGAGGTCCGTCCTCGACCAGCCTGCCCTTGTCCATGACGAGCACCCGCTCGGCCCGCGCCGCCGTCGAGAGCCGGTGGGCGATGGCGATGGTGGTGCGACCGGCCGACAGATGCTCGAGCGCCCGCCCGATCCGGACCTCGGTCAAGGGGTCTACCGCCGACGTGGCCTCGTCCAGCAGCAACAGATCGGGAGCGACGAGATACGCCCGTACGAGCGCCACGAGTTGACGCTCCCCCGCCGACATCTGCTCGCCCCGCTCGCCGACGTGGGTGGCGATGCCCTCGGTGAGGCCCGCCAGCCAATCGTCGAGATCCAAATGGGCGAACGCATCGGTGAGTTGCTGATGCGACAAGCCGGGCCGGGCGAACGACAAGTTGGCCTCAATGCTCTCGTCGAACAGGAAAGGCTCCTGGGGCACCAGCATCACGCGTTGGCGCAACTCGGCGTTGGCGAGGTGGCGGATATCCACCCCGGCAAGGCGGATCGTTCCGGCCGTCGGATCCACGAGCCTGGCGAGCAGCCGGGCCATCGTGCTCTTTCCGGACCCAGTGGCGCCGACGATGGCCACCCGCTGACCGGCCGGGATCGAGGCGCACACATCGATGAGCGCCGGTTGGTCGTCCTCGTCGAGTCCGGGTCGGGCCCGGTACACGAACGTCACGTGATCGATGTCCACCGACAGCGATCCGCCCGGCAGCGACACCGCGTGTTCCGGTTCCGCCGGCCCCACCGGCATGTCCAGCACTCCCAGAATTCGACGCAATCCGGCCACCGCCGTCTGCGTCTGATCGAGGATCTCGGTGAACTCGGCGATGGGTTCGAGGAATCGATACGTCAGAAAGATGAATCCGACGAGCGCCCCGGCCGTGAGCCCGGCCTCTGGGCCCCGCCACAGTCCGACGGAGATGACGGCCGCAATGGTGAGCACACCGAACACCTCGCCCGATGGGAAGAGCAGCGCGGCGATCCGGCTGGCATA
>JBKJJS010000190.1:0-3312 GCA_046597895.1 Ilumatobacteraceae bacterium | reverse complement strand
GGGGTCCATGCGGACTCCGACGGTCGGGCGTTCGCGTTGAGCGAAGGATGGGTGGGCGCGGCCAAGGGAGTCGACCACTATGCGGCGCTGAGGCTCGACGAAGCCGTCAGCGGGGGCATTGTGCTGGATGGGCGAATGCTCGATGGTGGCGCAGGCGGGGCCGGCCGCCTCGGTCACGTCATCGTGGTCCCGGATGGTCGGCGGTGTGCATGTGGAGCGAGGGGCTGCCTTCAAGCGGAGGTCTCCATCGCCGCCATCGAGTCGTCCACGGGCCGACCGCTCACCGAACCGAGCTACGACGTGATGCGTCACGTCGGGAGTCTCGTAGGCCGGGCCGCCGCGTCAGTGGCCAACTTGCTCGACCTGAAGCTGATCGTGTGTGGCGGAAGGGTGGCCCGGGAGTACTCGTCCACGATGTATCTCGCGGCCCAAGAGGAACTCGACGCGTCGTGTCGCCTGTCGTTCAGCAAGGGCGCCCGGATCGTCTCGGCCCGCACCCCCGAGCCGGCCGGGCTCGTTGGCGCCGCCGCCATTGGGTGGCGTGGATTGGCACAGGAGCGCTGAGTGATGGACGCCGTGCTCGCCGTGGATATCGGAGCGACGAAGTTCGCCGCGGCGCTCGTCGACGACCAGGGTGAGGTCATCACCCGCCGCCAGACCAGGGCGGATCGCGAGAGCGGCACCGACGGGTTGTTCGAGCAACTGGCCGGCCTGGTCGAGGCAGTCATGGCGGAAGCGCCGGGCTTCGGGGTGGCGATCGTCGGGTGCGGCGTGGGTGCTGCCGGCCCGATCACGCCGAACTTGGAGCTGATCTCCCCGGTCAACCTCAAGGAGTGGAGAGACTTCCCGCTTCGCAGCCGGTTGGCGGAAGCGACAGGTCTCGTGGTGGCGGGAGACCTCGACACGAAGGCGCTCGCGCTCGGCGAGGGATGGGTGGGCGGCGCCGTCGGCGTCCGGAATTTCATGTCGATGGTGGTGTCCACCGGGATCGGCGGAGGCATCGTGCTCGATGGTCGGCTCCTCGAGGGGGAGTCGGCCAACGCTGGCCACATCGGGCACGTCATCGTCGTACCGGGCGGTCGTCAGTGTGGCTGCGGCGCGTACGGGTGTCTCGAGGCGGAGGCGTCGGGTTCCGCCATCGAAGCGACAACGGGTCGGCCGCCCGCCGATGCGAATTCGGCCGTTGTCGAGCGCACTGGCCGCCTCGTGGGCCGGGCGGTGGCGTCGGTGGTGAACCTGTTGGGCTTCGAACTGACGCTGGTCTCCGGCTCCGTAGCGCTCGGGTTCGGGCAGCCGTTCTTCGAGTCGGCGCAGGCAGAGATGGACGCCAACTGCCGGCTCGCCGGCCCTCGGCCAGTGATCCGCCCCGCTGGTCTCGGCGACCAGGCGCCGCTCATCGGCGCGGCGGCGGTGGGGTGGCAGGCGCTCGGAAGATTGGATCCGCTGGGCGGATGATCAGAAGCTAGGGACGTAGGGCCCCTGGGGGCCGGTCGTGCCGCCTCCGCCGCTGGTACCGGTTGGTCCGATCGCTCCGGTTTGTCCGGTTTGTCCGGTAGCGCCGAAGTCGCCCTGGGGTCCGGTTGGTCCGGTTGGTCCGGTGGAGCCTTGACCGGTGTTGCCTTGCGCTCCGGTTGGTCCGGTGGAGCCTTGACCGGTGTTGCCCTTGGCTCCCGTCGCGCCAGGAGGGCCAGCAGGACCGGTGGGCCCGCGAAAGAACGCGAAGATATTGGTGCGTTCGGTGGCGTTCGCCACACCCATATACCCGGCCACGATGCCACCGCCGACCGCGCCGCCGAGGAGCGACAGCGCTGCGCTGGAGATCGCGCTGCGCCGACCAATTTCACGCGGTCCTGCGTTGATCGGTTCCGCGTTGATCGGTTCGTCGGCCATGGCGCGGGAACCTACCACGCCGGGTCAGTCGAGGGTGTCGAACCCTCCTTGGATGTCGGAGTCGATCCCGGGGTGTGCGGCGAGCGGCGATGCGGCAAGGTCAGGCTCGCACCGCACCACGTTCAGGTGTTGTGCATTCACCATGATGAACCAGTCGATGCCGCGCCGGATCCCCTCCTGTTCGGCGAGCGACACCAACCGCTGCGCGCCCCGCGGCGAGACGATGTACGCGAAGCACCCACCCATGTACGTCGCCCAGTCCATACGGGCCAGCCTCGGGGCACGGTGCGTCGGTAGTGGCCGCCCATCGCCGGACGAGCCCCAACGCGTGTAGCCGAGGAAGGCGAGATCGAAGTCGTGCCATTCCTCGCCGAGGCGGCCGGCGAACTCCGCGAGACGGCCCGTGACGGCATCGATGAAGCGAGTGTCGTCCTCCAGTACCAGTCGTGGCCGCGTGCCGGCCGCCACTTCCCGCCAGACCGCGAGGTGGCTGAGCGCGCAGCCCACGATGCCGCGCCGAAAGCCGAAGTCGTTGCCTCGAAAGAGATGCTCGAGTTCAGGGGTGCGCGTCAGCGTTCGACCATCAGTCGCGGCGCGGCGCCGGCACCGCGCCGCGAACTCCTCGCCGGCCGTGGCGACGGTCGCCTTCTGGAATGCGCCCCATCGATCCGCCCGGCGATCGAGGTTGATTACCTCGATGTCGAGGTCATTAAGAAACTGGTGGCCATCCACGATTCGAGCGATCATCGGCATGACCTGTTCGTCGTCGAGCAGGCGTCGCTTCTCGGATCGGATGACGTCGATCCGGCGACTCCACTCGTCGCCGGCGATCGCCTCCTCCACGATGATCCGACTCCGCTCCGGATTCTCAAGTGGAAGCCGGATGAACGCCAGTGGGTCGATCAGTTCCTCGAGGTTCGGGCAGCCCCAATAGAAACAGAGGGCCTCGCCGAGCACGGCATCGACGACCTTCTCAGTGAAGTAGTTGACCTCCGAGTTGTTCTCGGCGGCGAACGTGTAGCGGTACGGAAGAATCCCGGCTGACTTGTCGTGGTTGGGGAGACTGCCGTGGTAGTTGATGAAGCGTTGGTCGTTGTCGCGCCCGAACACGTCGATGGGCACACCGCGTTGCTCGAGGTGATGAACGAATGCCACCCTCAGCCGCTGCCCGGGATCCTCGGTTCGGCCCGAGACCACGGTGGACAGCATCCGAGTCTTGTCGATTCGGCCAGTAGCCAGGCTGGAGTAGCTGAGGCCCAGGTGCCACTCGAGCGCGTTGGGGTAATGGGAGTGTTTGCGTACCTGTAGGTAGTGACGATGGTCGGGGCCGGCCCCACCCGCTTGGCCGACCGTTGGCTCCAACTGGAGCACGATCGTGCGTTCCGGACGAAATGTTGCCCCGGGTGGCGGATGGTTGACGAT
>JBKJJS010000007.1:0-39233 GCA_046597895.1 Ilumatobacteraceae bacterium | reverse complement strand
GCAGCGGCAGCATTCACGACCCGCCCACGCCCAGCGCCGGACGTTTTTCCGGTGTCCACGAAGCGCCGGTAGAAGTCCGGTAGAAGTCGGCCAATTCAGACCCTTAAAAACAGGCTCTGACCAGGGCTTTTGCAGTGGGCGAGGGGGGACTTGAACCCCCACGTTCTTGCGAACACAGATACCTGAAACCTGCGCGTCTGCCTATTCCGCCACTCGCCCGAGTGGAACACATACCGTAGCAACCTGCCTGGCGGCACCCAACACGGCTCTCGGTCGCCCGACCCGGCCGCCGAGCCGCATCTCCCTCACGACGGATCACGGTCGGCGCCACTGGCTACGCTCCTCGGTCACCTGTGGGTTTGCAATCGTTCGAACGTGGACTGGAGCGTATGGTCGATGGCGTGTTCTCTCGCGCCTTCAAGAGCAGCGTGCGTCCGATCGAGTTAGGTCGGCGGATGGTGCGCGAAATGGACGAGCACCGATCGGTCGACGTGCGGGGCCGGCGCATCGTGCCGAACCACTTCATGTTTTGGCTGAGCCCTGGCGATCACGCCGGATTCGTCGAGATCGAAGATGCCCTCATCAGCGAACTGTGCGAGGCCGCCCGGGAGTATGCCCGTGAGGAGGCGTACCACTTCATGGGTCCGGTGCGGGTGGAGTTGACCGTCGACAACAACCTCAAGGCGGGGCGCACCCACATCACGTCGCACATGAGGGAAAGCGGCGGAGGGGTGGGCGCCGGCAGCTTGGTACTGCCGAGCGGCCAACGGATTCCGCTCGCCGGCCGGCCGGTGGTCATCGGCCGCCTCCCGGAATGCGGCATCGTCGTCAGCGACCTCAACGTCTCGCGCCGTCATGCCGAAGTCCGCGCCCTTGGTACCGGGTTCGTCATCGCCGATCACGGCTCCACCAACGGCACTGCCGTCAACGGGGTGCGTGTCAACGGTGAGCAGGTGCTGCGCGATGGCGACGTCATCAGCCTTGGCACCACCCACATCCGCTTCGAGGCCTCGTAACCGCCGATGACCGATCAACTGCTCGACATTCTGAAGATCGCCTTCCTGGCGCTCCTGTACCTCTTCTTCATTCGCGTCCTCTGGGTCGTCTCGAGCGAGGTGCGGGCCACCCGCGCCAACGCCAGCGCCCGGGTCAGCACCGGGGTGGTTGCAGGCCCGACTGGTCAAGCCACCCAGGCGTCGCAAGCCACCCACCTTGCGGCCGACCCGCTGCCCGTTGTCGTGCCGGTCGCTCCTGCGCCCATCGCCACCCGGAAGGCTCCGCGGGGCAAGCGCGGCAACGTCGGCCGGCTCGTGGTCATCGAGCCCCGGGCGCGGCGGGGTAGCTCCTACGCCGTCGGACCGGAGATCACCCTCGGGCGCTCGCCGGGCTGCACCGTCCAGATCGCCGACGACGCCTTCGTGTCCAACCTCCACGCCAGGGTCTTCGTCGCCGACGGGTATCTGCTCGCCGAGGACGTCGGATCGACCAACGGCACGTATCTGAACGGCGTGCGCCTGTCGCAGCCTCGCCCGATCACCAGGGGCGACCGCCTCCAGGTGGGCAACACGGTCCTGGAGGCGCAGTGACAGTCCCCGAAGTGCCCACAGTCCCCACAGTCCCCGCAGTCCCCGCATTCCGCACCGGTGCGGCCACCCACGTCGGGATGATCCGCACGATGAACGAGGATGCGTTCATCGTGGGCGAAAGCATCTTCGCGGTAGCCGACGGCATGGGCGGCCACCTCGCGGGCGAGGTCGCATCGGCCATGGCCATCGAGGCACTCGCCTCGCTCGACGGTGCCGTCACAGTCGACAGCCTCGTCGCCGCCGTCATCGAGGCCAACACGAGCATCCTCCATATGTCGCGCACCGATGCATCCCGTCGCGGCATGGGCACCACGCTCACCGCCGTAGCGCTCGTGCACTCCGACCGGGGCAACGACGAGTTGGCCGTCATCAACCTCGGGGACTCCCGCACCTACCGCTTCCACGACGGCACGCTCCAACAGCTCAGCGTCGACCATTCGTACGTGCAGGAACTCGTGTCCGGCGGTCACCTCACGGTCAGCGAGGCCCGCTACCACCCGCAGCGCAACATCGTGACGCGCGCCCTCGGCATCGAACCGGAAGTGGGAATCGACGTCTGGAACGTCCCGATGAAGCGCGGTGATCGCTACCTGCTGTGCTCCGACGGCCTCGTCGACGAGGTGGAGGACGCCGACATCGCCGAGGTGCTCGCCGTCGTGGCGGACCCCCAGACGGCGGCCGAGCAGCTCGTGGCCTTGGCCAACAGTTCGGGTGGGCGCGACAACGTGACGGTGCTCGTGATCGACATCCTCGAGAGTGCCGGCGCGGCGCCGGGGTCCGATGTGCCGACAGCACCCGTGCCCCTGATCGGCGACGACACACTCGCCGTGCCTCGCGATCCCGAACCCGTCACCGAACCCATCACCGAGCCCGTCGATGCCATTGACTCCGAGCCGGCTGAGCCGGCTGAGCCGATCCCCGAAGTCGTGATGCCGGCCGAGTCGCTGCCCGCCGCCGTCCCCACCTCCACCTCCACCTCCACCTCCACCTCCACTCCCACTCCCACTCCCAACCGTCGACGCACGAACCTGAAGCTCGTCGGCCTTTTCGGCGGTATCGCGGTAGTCCTCGGCTCCATCCTCGTCGCCACGCGGGACGACTCGAGCCCCACGCCCACGACCGTCCCGACCTCCACCTCTACTCCGGCCGCGCCCATCTCCACGTCACCGTCGACCACAATCGTGGGCACCACCACACCGTGACCACCACACCGTGACCATCACGTAGTCCTAGGGCTCGGCCTATGCCAACCTCCCCCGTCGCCTCCCGGCGCCGCAACAACGAACTCGTCCTCATCCTCATGGCGGCCGTCATCACTGGCGGTGGCTATCTGCTGGCATCGCTCGGCAAGACGTCGAACATCCCCGCGAACCTCGTGCCGTTCCTCGTCATCGTGATCGGCTTACTCGTGCTCGCCCACCTCGCCACCCGGATTTTGGCCTCGGGTGCCGACAGCGTGTTGCTGCCGCTGGCCGCGCTCCTCAACGGCATCGGTTACGTGATGATCGTGCGGGTCGACACCCGCAACCGGCTCGGCGGCCTGCAGGCATTGTGGACGTTCATCGGCGTTGGCCTCTACATCGCCGTGCTGTTGATCGTGCGTCGGGTGCCCGACCTCGCCCGCTACAAGTGGACGTTCATGTTCATCGGCGCCGCGCTGCTGGTGTCGCCGATGGTGCCCGGTATCGGTTCGACGAACGGAACGAACGCCCGACTCTGGGTCAACCTCGGTCCGATCAACTTCCAACCAGGCGAGTTCGCCAAGCTGTGCCTTGCCGTGTTCTTCGCCGGCTATCTCGCCGAACGACGCGAGTTGATCGCCGCCGGAACATGGCGGGTCGGCCCGTTCAATCTGCCGGAACCCAAGCACCTCATGCCGATCCTCCTCGCATGGGGTTTCTCGGTCGTCGTGCTCGTCGGCCAGAAGGACCTCGGCTCATCGCTGCTCTTCTTCGCCCTCTTCGTCGTGTTGCTGTGGATCGCCACCGAGCGGGCGACGTTCCTCGTGATGGGCACGGTCCTGTTCGCCGCCGGTGCCGTGCTGGCGTGGCGGATGTTCAGCAACGTGCAGGACCGGATCGATCTCTGGCTCGACCCGTGGTCCCGCTTCGGCGGCTTGACCATCGCTACGGACAACGGGCGCCAAGCGGTGCAGGCATGGTTCGCGTTCGCCAACGGTGGGCTCGCCGGTACCGGGCTCGGCCAGGGCGCCCCCAACAAGATCCCCGCCGTGCAGAACGACTACATCTTCGCCGCCATCGGTGAGGAACTCGGCCTGCTCGGAGCCACCGCCATCCTCATCGCCTTCCTCCTCATCATCGGATCCGGACTGGCGATTGCCGTGAAGGCCGAGCGGCCGTTCGAGAAGTTGTTGGCCACCGGCCTCACCACCATCCTCGGCGTGCAGGCGTTCGTGATCATCGGCGGCGTCACTCGTCTGCTGCCGCTCACCGGCGTGACCCTGCCGTTCGTCAGCTACGGGGGGTCCTCACTCGTGGCGAACTTCGCGCTGCTCGGGCTGCTGATGCGCATCTCGGATTCGTCGGCCCGACGCAACCGGGAGATCCCCGACGCGCCGACGCTCAGCGAGCGCCTCGCAGCGCGCCGACTGCGCAAGCGTCTGGCTCACGCCACCGCAGACCCCACCCTCGCGGGGGTGCAATCGTGAATCGCCGCATCCGCCGGCTCGCGATAGGGCTCATGCTCTGTTACGCCCTGTTGTTCGCCTCGCTGCACATCCCCCAGGTGTTCCGCACGAGCGAACTCAACGCCCACGACGGCAACACCCGCCAGATCGAGGCGGTGTTCGACGATCCTCGCGGCCCCATCGTCACGGCCGATGGTGTCGTCATCGCCGAGACAGTGCGCACACCGGAGGGCGACCGCTTCGAGTTCCAACGTCAGTACCCGACGGGCGAGTTGTTCGCCAACGTCTCCGGTTACTTCACGCTGGCGAGCGGCGCCACCCAGATCGAGCGCACGCAAAACGATGTGCTGTCGGGGCGAACCGGTGCGCAACGGATCACGGGGATCGGCGACATCCTCGGCGGCAGCTCGGACAATTCAGGCAGCGTCGAACTCACGTTGCGAGCGGACTACCAACAAAAGGCCAAGGAACTCCTCGGCGACCGCGAGGGCTCGATCGTGCTGCTCGACCCCCGCACCGGTGCCGTGCTCGCCATGTGGAGTTGGCCGACCTACGACCCCAATCTGATCGCCGACCACGACACGAAGGCCGCCACGAATGCGTTACTGGCCCTGAACGAGGACCGCCGCAAACCACTGCTCGCCAACGCCTACCAGGAGCGCTATCAGCCGGGGTCCGCCTTCAAGGTCGTCACGGCCACCACGTCGCTCAAGGCCGGCATCGTCACGACCTCGACGCAGTTCGCCGTCGAGAGCTCGTACACCCCACCACAGACGGATGACCCGATCGAGAACTATGGCGGCAGTTCATGCGGCGGCAATTTCGCTGAAGTCTTCCGCCGTAGCTGCAACACCCCGTTCGCCCGCCTGGCCGTCGAACTCGAAGGCGACCGGTTCACCGCCGGCGCCGATGCCTTCGGCCTCAACGAGGCGCCGCCCATCGACCTACCCCGCCCTGCCGCCAGCTTCGTCAACGAGCCCAGCGAGGACTTCACCGACAACATTCCGATCCTTGCCCAGCGCGGCTTCGGCTCCGAGAACGTGCAGATCACACCGCTGCAGATGGCGATGATCGCCGCCTGCGTGGCCAACGGCGGCGAGATGATGATGCCCTACGTCGTCGACCGCACCTTGGACCACGACGGTGCGACGCTGCACACGACTGATCCACGCGTGTGGAAGGTCGCCATGTCGCCCGCCACGGCCGAGACCATGACGCAGTTGATGATCGGCGTCGTCAACGGCCCCCGCGGCACCGCTCAGGGCCGCTTCGACCTACCGAACGGTATTCAGGCGGCCGCCAAGACCGGGACCGCGCAGCTGAACGCCAAGGGGCAGAAGGAACGATCCCACGCCTGGATCATGGCGTTCGCCCCCGCCGAGGCGCCACAGTTCGCGGTGGCCGTCGTACTGAAGGGTGTCAACGACGAGATCTCGGCAGGTACCGGCGGGCGGCTGGCCGGCCCCATCGCCAACGAGATGCTCACGTTCGCATTGCTCCACCCATAACGCTCCAGACCCCGCTCAAGCCCCGCCGGCGCAGGGCGACACAACCAGCGCAGGGCAAGTCGGTACAGTCGCGCAACTGTATGTCGGCCACTGAGCGACCGGTGCTCAACGACCGGTACGAGATCCAACAGCGAATCGGGCGCGGCGGCATGTCCGACGTGTTCCTCGCACGCGACCTCCTGCTCGATCGCCCAATTGCCGTCAAGGTGCTCTTCCCTGAGTTCGCGGCCGACCCGAGCTTCGTCGAGCGATTCCGGCGCGAGGCGCAAGCCGCCGCCAACCTCAACCATCCGAACATCGTCGGTGTGTATGACTGGGGCAAGTACGACTCCACGTACTTCATGGCGATGGAGTTCGTGCCTGGCCGCACGCTGGCGGACATTCTGCGGGCCAACGGCAAGCTCAACCCACAACAGGCCACGGACGTGGCGAGCGAAGTGGCGGCCGCCCTCGGCTTCGCCCACCGCAACGGCGTCGTCCACCGTGACGTGAAGCCCGCCAACATCCTCATCGGCCACGACGGCCGGGTGAAGGTGGCGGACTTCGGCATCGCCCGGGCGCTCAACTCGTCCGCCGAACAGGATCTCACCCAGGCCGGGTCAGTCATGGGTACGGCGACCTATTTCTCGCCGGAGCAGGCCCAGGGCGGCCAGCCGGACCCCCGCAGCGACCTGTACTCGCTCGGCATCGTGCTCTACGAGATGGTGTCCGGTCGGCCGCCGTTCAGCGGCGACAACCCCGTCGCCATCGCATACAAGCAGGTCCACAACGCTCCCCAGCCGCTCAACCAGATCGTCACCGACATCCCTCGACCATTCGAGGCGATCGTGGCGAAGTTGCTGGCGAAGACCCCGGCGATTCGTTACCCGACCGCCGAAGCCCTCCGCGACGATCTGCGTCGATTCAAAGACGGCCAGCCGGTCGCCGCGCTCGCCGCCGCCGGCGCAGGGGCCGCGGCGGGTGCTGTGACGGGGGCCACCCGGGCAGGGGCCGGCGCAGTGGTCGCGGCCCGAGTGGCGCCTCGGCCGACAACACCACCTCCTGGCCGCCCTGGAACCACGCCACAACCCACGGGCACGTTTGCCGCCACGTCGGTCCAGACGAGCCAATACGTCCCGGGGGGCGCGCCCTACGCGGGTGCCCAGCCAACCCCGTACTACGAAGCTCCGCGCCGCACGTCGGGGATCATGATCACGGCGTTCTTCGTGCTCGCCGCACTCGTCGCCGGCGGCATCCTGCTATACCGCTCGCTCACCAACGACGAGCCGCCGGCCCCCGTCGCCCTCACCGTGGAAGTGCCAGAGGTGCGCGGTGTGAGCATCGACGAGGCCGAGCAGATCCTCACGGAGGCCGGCCTGGAACCCCAGGCCCAGGCGGTCGCCAAGGAGGGCGTCGAGCCCAACATCGTCTACGACCAGAGCCCCACGCCGGATCAAGTCGTCGACGAGGGCAGCACGGTCATCATCACGTACAACCCTGAGTCCGATGTCGTGCTCATCGAGATGCCCAACGTCCAGGGCCTGTCGCTCGACGAGGCCACGAAGAAACTGGGGGAAGCCGGCCTCGATACGTCGAAGATCACGATCGAGCCGAAGGTGGACGAAGGGGCGACGCCGGACACGGTGCTCGAGCAGTCACCCGCCAAGGGCGAGCAGGTGGCGGCTGAGACCAACATCACTCTCGTGGTCGCGATCGGTCCCGCCCAGGTCGTCATCCCTCAGTTGGAGAACATGGACTCCGCTACGGCGGACAAGGCCCTGCGCGATCTCGGCTTCAAGGTCGAGTTCGTGGAGGAGGTCAGCGAGACCGTGGCCAAGGGCAAGGTCATCCGTACCGAGCCGGCCGCCGGCGTTGCGCTCGACCCCGGCGCCAAGGTGAGGCTCGTGGTGTCGCTCGGCAAGGAACAGGTCGTCCTGCCCGATCTCGAGGGTTTCTCGGAGAACCAGGCCCGCCAGGCGCTACAGGATCTGGAGCTCAAGGCGAAGGTGGGCGCAGTGGTCGACCTTCCACCGGGGGACCCGAGAGATGGCAAGGTCGTACTGCAGAACCCGAGCAAGGGCACGAAGGTGGACAAGGGCTCGACCGTCACCATCCGCATCGGCAAGGCCGCCCCCGCACCCACCACGGTGGCTACCACCACCAGTACGTCGACGACCACCACCACGTCCACGACCACCACCACCACGTCCACGACGGTGCCGTAGCTCAGACCCGGGCGGCCGCCGCCAAGAAGTTCCGGAGCAGGTCGTGCCCGCATGAGGTGAGGATCGACTCCGGGTGGAACTGCACCCCTTCGACGGGGAGATAACGGTGGCGCACCCCCATCACGATGCCGTCGCGTGTGCGGGCAGTCACCTCCAGCACGCTCGGCAGCGTGTCGGAGTCGATGACCAGCGAGTGATAGCGGGTGGCCTCGAGCGGAGACGGCAACCCGGCGAACACCCCGATGCCCGCATGCTCGATCACCGATGTCTTCCCGTGCATCAGCTCTGGCGCCCGCACGATGTCGCCCCCGTAGACATGCCCGATGGCCTGGTGGCCGAGGCAGACACCGAGCACCGGCACAAGTCCGGCGAATGCTGAGATGAGATCGCACATGATCCCTGCGTCCTCAGGGCGACCGGGCCCCGGCGACAACAGCACCGCATCGGGCACCAAGGCCAGCGCGTCCTCGACGGTCAACGCGTCGTTGCGGTAGACGACCGGCTCGGCGCCGAGCTCCCCGAGGTATTGCACAAGGTTGTAGACGAACGAGTCGTAGTTGTCGATGACGAGCACGCGCGGCACCGACACAGGTTGCCCGCTACGGGCCCTCCATGTCGAACGAGATGGCCGCACAGCGCGCCTCGGACGACTCGCGAGCGCTAGCCTTGCCAACTCGTGGCACCTCCGAAGCGCAAGACCGGCAGCGGGCGGGTGACGCCGAAGGGCACCAAGCCCGGAACGCTCCCCACCGCAGGTACTCCCAAGATCCGCGCGATGCCCGCGGGCGACGAGGGCGGTTATTCGTCGACGGTGGCGGCATCGTCGCGCTACACGCCTCCTGTGCCCCAGTCGGAGAAGGAAAGCCCCCGGTGGTGGCCGGTCATGATGCTCGGCCTGTTCGCCGTGGGCGGAGTCCTGATCCTGCTCAAGTACCTCGGCTGGGTGCCGGGCGGCCAGGATGGCAGCCAGTGGTGGATCGTCGGCGGCCTCGGCTTCGTGCTGGCCGGCCTCTTCACCGCCACCAAGTGGCGATGAGCTGAACGCCAAGTTACATCTGTGTGGTTCTCAACAGGTTTGTCCACACCCTGTGGATAAAGCTGCCGGCGCTCATCACTCGATGGGGGCGACGAGGTCCATGTCTTCCATGCAGTGACGCGGGGGCGGGGGATCCTCCTCGGCGGCCAACGTCATCTTGACCTCCACGCCGCAGATCGAGCAGCGGTACTTCACGTTCAACTTGCGCAGCTCGCCCTCGGGTGGAGGTGCTGGCAACGGCGTCGTCATGGACCGCAGCATCCCGGTCCCGACGAACCACAGGAAGAGAAACATGATCGCCGCGCCGAGCCACCACATGACGGTCGAGAACTCGGGCATCGCTCCAGTATGGCGTCAGCCGAGGCGTTCGATGATGGTGGCGTTGGCCATGCCGCCGCCCTCACACATCGTCTGCAGCCCGTAGCGGCCACCCGTGCGCTCGAGTTCGTTCAGGAGCGTCGTCATCAGCCGGGCGCCCGAACAGCCGAGCGGGTGACCGAGGGCAATCGCGCCGCCGTTCGGATTCACCCTGCTCATGTCCGGATGATGTTCCTTCTCCCACGCCAGCACCACTGACGCGAATGCCTCGTTGATCTCGACAAGGTCCATCTGATCGATGGTGAGCCCCGCCCGTTCCAGCACCTTGTGGGTCGCCGGGATCGGGGCCGTCAGCATCAGCCGCGGGTCAGCACCGGCGAGGGCGAAGTTCACGAACCGGGCCCGCGGGCGCAGGCCGAGTGACGCCGCGCGCTCCTCGCTCATGATCAGCAGTGCCGCCGCACCGTCGGTGATCTGCGAGCTGTTGCCGGCCGTCACCCGACCGCCCTTGTCGGCGTCGATGAACACCGGCTTCAGGCCGGCCAGCATCTCGAGTGAGGTCTCACGGAACCCTTCGTCGACGGTCACCATGTGACCCTCACGGTCGACCACGGGGTGGATCTCGGCCTGGAAACGACCCTCGGCCGTGGCTCGGGCGGCCCGCTCGTGGGACTGAAGGGCGAACCGGTCCATGTCGTCACGGCTGATGTTCCATTGGTCGGCGATGAGTTCGGCCGAGATGCCCTGGGGCACCAGACCACCTAACGACTCGTAGCGGGCCGCGACGCGGGGTCCGAACGGGAACCCGTACTTCCCATCGGCGAACGATGCCCCCATCGGCACGCGGGTCATCACCTCGACACCGGCCGCAATGACGATGTCGTAGGCCCCCGCCATCACCCCCTGTGCAGCGAAATGAGCGGCCTGTTGCGAGGACCCGCACTGACGATCAACCGTCGTGGCGGGAACGGTCTCGGGGAACCCCGCGGCGAGGACGGCGTTGCGGGCCACGTTGGCCGCCTGCTCCCCGACCTGCATCACGCAGCCCATCACGACATCGTCGACAAGTGCCGGATCGATACCCGTGCGGTTGACGAGAGCCCGCAGCGTCTCGGCGGCCAGGTCGACGGGGTGCCACTCCTTGAGCCGTCCATTGCGCTTGCCGAGCGGCGTGCGAATGGCGTCGACAATGACTGCGGTGGTCACGGGGACTCCTGGTTTCAAGGGACGGGCCTGAGTCTGCTGTGAGAGCAACCACCCGCCCAAAACCCCTGACGCCGGTCGGTGTTCGGAGGCAGGGCGCGCGAACATGGGAGGCGGCCGATTTCCCGGCCGGAGGAGCACCATGCCCACTGCGTCGATCGAAGACATCACCACCGCCACCGCCGGTCACACCGCGCCCGGGCGATTCCTCGATCTCGTCAGCGAGCATCCGACGGCGCCCGCCCTGCGCTCGATGCGCGGTGGTGAACCGGGCGCGTGGACCATGTGGACGTACCAGGGATACGCCGAGCGCGTCAGCGAAGCAGCGGCCGGCCTGCGCTCTCTCGGCCTCGAGGCCGGCGAGCGCGTCATGTTGATGATGGGCAACCGCCCCGACTTCCACTGGCTCGACCTCGCCGCTCAGTTCGTGCGTCTCACGCCGGTGAGCATCTACAACTCGTCGTCAGCCGACGAGATGCAGTTCGTCGTTGATCACACCGAGGCCCGCGTCGCCATCGTCGAGGACGCGAGGTTTCTCCACACGCTGATGTCGATCAAGGATCGCTTGCCGCTTCTCGAAAAGGTCTTCGTGCTCGACGCCCCGTTCGATGCGCTACCCGATGGTGTGTATCCCGCACTCGACCTGTTCGGTCACGGTCATCTCGATCTCGTCGCCCTCGCCCAGGAGGTCGACCCGACAGACATCGCCACCCTGATCTACACGAGCGGCACGACGGGGCCGCCGAAGGGCGTGATGATCAGCCAGAGCAACGTCGTGTACACCGTGGAGCAGTTGCGCCAATGCATCGATCTCCAAGAGCCGCTCGGACAGCGGGTCGTGTCATACCTCCCCATGGCTCACATCGCCGAACGCATGACGAGTCACTACCAGGCCATGATCCTCGGCTTCGACGTCCACTGCTGCCCCGACCTCAGCCTTCTGTCGCCATATCTGCGTGAGGTCCGCCCCGACGTGTTGTTCGGGGTTCCCCGCGTGTGGGAGAAGCTCCGCAGCGCCGTGTTGGCGGCCCTCGCGGCGAGTCCGGAGCGACAGCTCATTTTCGACCAGGCGATCTCCGAGGCTCTCGTGATCAAGGCCGCCGAACGGGTGGGAACGACCACCGATCACCAGCGGGCGAGGTGGCAGCAACTCGACGCGATGGTATTCACCACGGTGCGTACGATGCTCGGGCTCGACAAGCTGGACGTGGCCATCACGGGGGCGGCCCCGATTTCGCGGACCGTCCTCGAATGGTTCGAGGCGATCGGCGTTCCGTTGAGCGAGGTCTACGGGATGTCGGAGAGTTCTGGACCGATCACCTGGGATCCCCACAGGAACAAGCCGGGCTTCGTCGGGCGGGCCATCCCTGGCTGCGAGGTACGCATCGCCGCCGACGGTGAGGTGTGCTGCCGCGGCGGCAATGTGTTCCAGGGCTACTTCAAGCAGCCGGACAAGACGGCGGAGACCCTGATCGACGGGTGGCTTCACTCCGGCGACATCGGCGAACTCGACCACGAGGGCTACCTACGTATCGTCGACCGCAAGAAGGAGTTGATCATCACTTCCGGCGGCAAGAACGTCAGCCCTGCGAACCTCGAGTCCGCCCTCAGGGCCGTGCCACTTATCGGGAGCGCATGCGCCATCGGAGACGGGCGGAAGTACGTCACGGCTCTCGTCACGCTCGACCCGGACGCTGCGGCATCGTGGGCGTCCCAGCACGATCGGCAGGGCGCATCGCTCGCCGAGTTGGCCCTCGACCCGGACGTGGTCGCCGAAGTGGCCAAGGGCGTCGCGACGGTGAACCGCCAGTTCGCTCAGGCGGAGCGGATCAAGGCCTTCACGATCGTTGGGGAGGAGTGGAGCCCCAGTTCGGATGTGATGACACCAACGTCGAAGTTGAAACGTCGCGGGATCGTGGCCCGCTACGCCGTCAACATCGATGCGATGTACGGCGACGACGAACCACCCAGCGAACCACCCGCCGAACCACCCGCCGAACCACCCAGCGATGACGAGCCCAAGCCAGAACCCCCGCCCGCCATCCCGGCCATCAGCCTCGCGGCGCCGCCCGTCGAGTTCGAGCACCATGAGCACCAACCCGAACACCAACCCGAGCACGAGCCCGAGCACGACCGGTATGGCTGGGACCCCGACGGGGAACCGAGGAGTGCCCTGCGTCGATGGTGGTGGCTCGTCCCACTGGCGCTCCTCGTCGCTGCGCTTGGATGGTTGACGGCCAACGCCCTGGCGGACGGCGGCGGATCAACGTCACCACCGGACAGCACGGCCGCCCCGGTCCCCGCGGTGACGGTAGCAACGACCGTGGCAACGACAAGTCCCACCACTCTCGCGCCGCCCCCATCCACTGCGGCACCCGCCACCACGGCTCTGGCCGTAACAACGTCCGTCGCCCCGGCCGAGCGAAACACACTCCTGCGCCGGGTCAGGGACTCCGCCGACCTCACCATCTTCCTTGACGCCGTGGAGGCCACCGACCTTCAAGCGGAGTTGGAGAGTGATGGCCCACTCACGTTGTTCGCCCCGACTGACGAAGCGTTTGCGGCGTTGCCCCCTGACCAATTGGCGGCGCTCCTCGCCGACAACACTGCCCTGCTGAAGGTGCTGCGTCACCATCTCGTCGACGGTGCGGTCTATGTCGAGGATCTCCTCGACGGGCCGCTTCTCGCCCGCGACGGCTCAACCATCGAGGTGGAGGCGGTCACTGATCTCCTCCTCGACGGCACCGCCCGCCTCCTCGACTCCGACGGCACCACCATCAATGGCGTCCTTCATACCGTCGACACGGTCCTGATTCCAGCGGACCTGGACCTCAGCGCGCTCGAACCCGCAAGCACCACCACGATCGCGTCCGCGGTCAGCACAACCATCTCGGCAACCACTGGTCCGGGAATCGACTTCACGATCCAGTTCGACGCCGGCAGTGGAGTGTTGAACCAGGCTGGCAAGGTGCTCATCGCGCAGGTGGCCGAGGCGATCAAAGCGCTCCCGAAGGGCTCGGTCGTCAACGTCACCGGCGTCACGGACACCATCGGTTCGGCGAGTTCGAATGACTACCTTGCGGGGCTCCGGGCCAACACCGTGATCGGCGCGTTGAAGGCGGCGGGCGCCACCAACGTCAAGTACACCCTCGAGCGTCTCCAAGAACAGGCGTCGCCCGCCGATCCCGGCCGGAGCCGCCGAGCCGACATCGACCTGCCGTAGAAGCGGGGGCGAAGCCGCACCGGATACACGGCCAACGACGCCCCATTTGCGAGAAAGTGGTGTTCCGTCGGCTCGGGGCCTGCTGTCTCAGGGGGGTGACAGTTTTCCGACGATGCGGGAGAGGGCGCCCACCTCGGTGTCATTCAGGTGGCGACCGAACGCATCGTTGACGAAGCGCTCGTACGCCGGCTGACAGCGCCGGTACTCCTCGCGACCAGCCCTTGTCAGGATCAGGTACATAGCCCGGCCGTCCTGCGCCGGACGCTCGCGGCGTACCCAACCGGCCGACTCCAGACGATCGCACATCCGGGTGGTGGTCGAGCGGCTGAGCACCATGGCATCGGCCAGTTCGTGCATGCGCAGGCGCCCTCCCGCTCTCAGGAGATGCGCGAGTACGTCGTAGCTCGACAAGTCCATCCCCCGCTCCGCTTCCAGCCGCCGCCCGAGCTCCTGTTCAACCGAGGCCGTCGCGGTGCGGGCCGCTTCCCACGCCGCCAGGCGGTCGGCATCGGCGCGCGGCATCTCAGGCCGTCGCCTTCACAGCGGCACCGATGGCATCGAGGGCCAGGCTGACTTCGGCGGAGGTGACCACGAGTGGAGGCATCAGCCGCAGCGTGGTGCCGTATGTGCCGGCGTTCATCAGCAACAGGTGCCCCTCTTGGAGACAGTGGGCCGTGATGGCCGCCACGCGCGCCGGGTCACTGAACTGGACCCCGTTCATCAACCCGAGACCACGCACATCCACGATGCCGTCGTCGTGTTGTTGCATCTGGCGAAGGCCGGACCTCAACTCCTCACCCCGCTCGTTGACGGCGTCGAGGAAGCCCGGCTCGGTGAGTACCTCGATGGTGGCGAGGGCGGCCGCGCAGCCGATGGCGTTGCCCCCGTATGTGCCACCGTGGCTCCCCGTCGGCCATCGCGCCATCAACTCGGCCGACGCGCCGAGCGCCGCAAACGGGAAGCCGGACGCGATCCCCTTCGCCATGCAGATGATGTCTGGTTCGATGTCGGAGTGCTCGACCGCGAACATGCGGCCCGTCCGACCGAACCCGCTCTGCACTTCGTCGGCAATGAACAGGATCCCGTGCTCGCGGCAGATGTCCACGACCCCGCGCAGGAAGCGAGCGGGCGCCGGGACGTAACCACCCTCGCCGAGCACCGGCTCGATGATGATCGCAGCCGTCTCATCCGGCGCCGTCATGGATCGCAGGAGGTGCCTCAGCCCGGTCAGCGCGGCGTCACTTGCCACATCCTCGTCGGGTGCCAACGGATCCGGGAAAGGCGCCACGAACACCCCTGATGGCAGCGGCGTATGGCCGGCGCGATACGACGTCTTCGAGGTGGTCATCGCCATCGTCATGTGGGTACGACCATGGAAGGAACCGGAGAACACGATGATGTTCGGACGGCGCGTCGCCTGCTTGGCGAGCTTGACGGCGGCCTCGGTGATCTCGGCACCCGAGTTGGCGTAGAAGAACGTGTCGATGTCACCGGGAGTCAGTTCGGCGAGACGAGCGGCCAGTGGCTCGAGCAGATCGTGGCGATAGCAGTTGACCTGGGCATGGATGAAACGGCCGGCCTGCCGCTGGATGGCCGCGACGACATGCGGATGGCAGTGCCCCGTCGAAGTCACAGCGATGCCGGCCGTGAAGTCGAGGTACTCACCGCCGTCCGCGGTGTAGACCCACGAGCCCAGCCCATGGGAGACCTGCAACGGTGTCACCTGGAACCACACCGGCGCGAGATGCGATGTCGTCATGGCCGCCAGGTTAGAGGCTGGCAGGACCCGGCCTCACCGGGTGACGTACCAGTCGTCGTGAGCCGGGTCGAACGTGCGGCTGCGCTCGGCGAGTTCGGCGAAATACTGGAGGCGCCGCCCCTGCACGTTGGCATGCTCCACCACCGTCCCGGGGTGGACCTCGGTCAGGTAGTAACGGAACGTGCCGTCAGTACCAATGCGTCCAGCGCTCCACAGTTCGAAGCCGAGCACGGTGGTGGCCTGTTCGTGGGCGGCATCCATGTCCTCAGGCCAATAGGCCAGATGGTGAAGGCCGCCGATCCCGTTCGTGGTCGCGAGGAAATCAAGGTACGTCGATGGTTGGTCGTTATGTTGGGCGATGAGTTCGATCTGCATGGCGCCGGCTTGCGCGAGAGCGAAGCTGAAGTCGAGGCGACCCGGCTCGCCTCGATGCACGAAGTCCTCCACGACCGGATGCTCGATCACGAGCCATGGACCCACGCCGAGCGTGCGCACCCAATGCTCGATGCTCTCCCGGAACGCGGCCGCTGACACGACATAACCGAGTTGGCGGATGTCGCCCCAAAGTTGCGTCGGCGTTGCCATCCGTCAGCCGTTGCCTCAGCCGGCCCGAGATGCTGCGAAGGCGAGCGCGTCGTCCCACGACACCTGTTCGGCCAGCAGTTTGCGAAACGGCATGACCATCTTCGGCATGGTGACCCCGAGCGCGGCACGGAGCCGGCCCTTGGATCCGTAGAGCGCCACGAACCGGCGGTCCTCCAGCGAACCGGCCACCACGCGTACTTCGTCGTCGCCGGCCGCTCGGCCCAGGAACTGGATCCGGGCGTCGTACTGGTCGCTCCAAAAGAACGGCACGGCGCCGTACGGTTTCGCCTCTTCGCCCCGGGACACCGCAACGAGGTTCGATGCTGCTGCCGCCCCCTGCTCGGCCGCCGTCGTCCAGTGCTCGACGCGCATTTCCTCACCGAACAGCGGATGCACCCAGCGGGCAATGTCGCCGGCCGCGTAGACACCAGGGACGCCGGTCCACAACGTCTCGTCGCAGACGACGCCGTCGCGAATCTCGAGCCCACTGCCATCGAGCCACCCCGTGGCGGGCGCCACGCCAATGCCGACGACGACGATGTCCGCCGCCACGATCTCGCCACCGGCGAGCCGTACCCCCGTCACCCGATGCCCATCGCCTTCGAGCCCCTCGACCTGGACGCCACAGCGCACGACCACTCCGTGGTCACCGTGCACGGCCGCCACGGCAGTCCCCATCTCGGCCCCCAATCCGCGTACGAGCGGCGCCGGTAGCCCTTCCAGCACGGTAACCGCGCAGCCGTACGCCTCACGAGCCGTGGCCGCCACTTCGAGGCCGATGAAACCTGCCCCGATGACCACGACGCGCGGCGGAGTCGCCCGGCCCCCGAGCGCTTCGCGCAGATCGAGTGCGTCGTCGAGTGTGCGAAGTTCGTGGATGTCGATGAGGGACGGCTGGTTGGGCAGGCGCTTCGTCGTGGCACCCGTGGCGATCACGAGTCCGTCATACGGGATGCTGGCACCATCGGCGAGCGTCACGTGGCGGGTCGTCGTGTCGAGCCCCGTGGCGGCCACGCCAAGCTTGAACGTGAGATTCAATTCGCCGAACGACTCCGGTCGGCGCAGGACGATCCGGTCCGGCTCCCACTCCCCAGCGAGCAGCTTCTTCGAGAGCGGCGGCCGGTCATACGGCATGTGCGGCTCGTTGCCGACGACGGTGATGATCCCGTCGTACCCCTCAGCTCGCAGCGTCTCGGCGGCCCGCAGCCCGGCGAGCGACGCTCCCACCACAACAACATGATCCATGGCTGTGACCGTAGCCAGTGCCGGCACCGGTTACGGTTCCCGGTTCGGAGGTGATCCCCATGGGGGCGTTGGACGGGATCCGTGTCGTGGACGCGGGCATGCTGGTGCAAGGGCCACAAGCCGGTGCGTTGATGGCCGACATGGGCGCCGACGTCATCAAGGTCGAGTTGCCGGGCTTCGGTGACCAGGCCCGGTGGATTCCCGCATCGAAGACGGATGGACGGGCGCCGTACTTCATCGGCGTCAACCGCGGGAAGCGCAGCCTCACGGTTGACCTACGCAAGCCCGAGGGTCGCGAGGTCTTCCTCCGCCTCGCCGAGACGGCCGATGTCGTGATCTCGAATTTCAAGGGTGGCACCATGGACGGTTGGGGTCTCGGCTACGACGATGTCGCCGCCCGCAACCCCCGCATCGTGTACGCCACTGGCACAGTCTTCGGCCCTACCGGTTCCGACGTGGCCCGCGAAGGTGCCGACCTGCTCGGCCAAGCCGCTGGAGGGCTCATCTCCACGACGGGAACGGACAGCGGGCACCCGACTCCCGTCGGCGCCACTGTGGCGGACTTCATCGCCAGCCAGTCGATGGCCAACGGCATCCTTGCCGCCCTCTTCGCCCGCGTCACCACCGGGCGCGGTCAGCGGGTCGACGTCTCGCTCGTCGGCTCACAGATCTGGGCGCAGGCGAGCGAGTACGCCGCGTTCGGTCTCACCGGCCGGCAGGCGGGTCGAGCAAATTACGGACATCCACTGCTCAATGCCGCCTACTTCATCGTGCCGACGGCCGACGGCTGGTTGGCCCTCGTGGGCGTGCCCCCTGCGCTGCGCCCGGCGTTCTACGAGTGCATCGGGCGGCCCGACCTCGGACTGGAACCCCGATTCCAGGAGATGCTGTATCCACCGGAGACGAAGCACGAACTCCACGGGATCCTCAGTGAGATCTTCCCCACCCGCACGACGGCGGAGTGGAGTGAGCGCTTGCTGGCTGCTGGACAACGTTTTGCCCCCGTCCGCGACTATGCCGCAGTGACCGCCGACCCCAACATGTGGGAGAACGGGTACCTCACGGAATTCGATCACCCTGACTGGGGCAAGGTGACCATGGCCGGTGTCCCGATCCGCATGAGCGATACGCCCATGGTGCCCGGCACGTTCCTGGCCGAACTGGGCCAGCACACCGAAGAGATCCTGCTCGACCTCGGCTACGACTGGGACCAGATCGCCGACCTGCAGTCCTCGGGCACGATCTGACGACCGTTCCGCACACTGATCAGCCAGCCGCTGCGGCGTCGTCGATCGCCGCATGCAGCGTGGTCACGATCTGATCGATCTCGGACTCCGTGATGACGAACGGCGGACCGAGCATGACCGCATCGCGCACCGGACCGGAACCGGCCGGGTAGACCCAGACCCCCCGCTCGAGGGCGCGGGCCACCACGTCCGCCGCGAACTTGCGGCTGGCGGGGAACGGCGTGACCGGGTCGCGGTACTCCACGAACTCAATACCCCAGAACAGTCCCCGGCCCCGAATCTCGACCACGTTGGGGTGGTGGCCCAGCGCGTCGCGAAGTCGTTGTTCGAGGATCGGGGCCATCTGGCGGACCCGGTCAATGAGCGACTCCCGTTCGATGATGTCGAGCACCGCCTTGGCGCCCGCGCACATGGCGTCGCCGCCCGTGAACGTGAAGAACATGAACCCACCTACGGCGGCGAGTGGCTCGGCGACACGGTCGGTGGTGGCCACCATGCCCATCGGGACGTAGCCACCGCCAAGGCCCTTGCCGCCCACGATCACGTCCGGTTCGAGGGGAAAGCCTTGGTGGCCCCACGTGGTTCCGGTGCGCCCGTAGCCCGTCATCACTTCGTCGGCGATCAGCAGGATGTCGTGGGCCCGGCACACCTCCGTGACGGTGCGCCAATACTCGTCGCTGGCCACGAGACAACCGCCGGCGGCGCCGGTGATCGGCTCGGCGATGAAGCCGGCGATAGTGCCGGGGTCCTCCTGCTCGATCACTTTCACGACAGCATCGGCGTCGTCCCACGGCACCTTGGGGAAGTCCAACAGCATCGGCTCGAGCCCCGCCCGACGGCCGGTGTGGCTCGCCGCCGAGATCGTGCCGAGAGTGATGCCGTGATAGCTCGGATGGCGGCCCACGATCTTCCACCGATCCGGCCGCCCTTGCGACACTTGATAGGCCCGAGCCAGTCGAAGCGCAGAGTCAGTGGACTCACTGCCTCCGCTCGTGAAAAACACGTGCTCGAAGCCCGGAGGTAGCCATCTCTCCACGAGGGTGTCGCGCAGTGCAAGACGGTTGGGCGTCGGCCAGAGAGGCATGACGTAATCGACCGTGCGCATGGCGGCCGCCACCGCGTCCGCCACCTCGGCGCGGCCGTGGCCGATGTTGGCGACGATGGCGCCACCGGCACCGTCGAGGATGCGCCGCCCGTCGCTCGTCACGAGGAACGAGCCCTCGCCCCCGACGATCGTCGGCACCGCCGCCGAACCCGGCACGAACGAGTACCGGCGGGGATCGCGGCCGGAGGTCATGGCGCGAGTCTCGCGCGTGGCCAGTGCCCGCGACCGGGCCAGTAGCCTCCGCGCCGCGTGACCCCCGTGAGCGACCCCGACGACCCTCGGCTCGACGACTACCGGAATCTCCGGGACCCGGCCGCCCGGGTGGCGTTCGAGTCTGTCACCGGGTGCTTCGTCGCCGAGGGGGTGATGGTGGTCCGTCGCCTGTTCGGGTCCGGACTGCGTGTTCGATCTGCGCTCGTACTCGCCGGCAAGGAAGGCCGGATCGCCGACGTCCTGCCGGTCGGTGTCACGCTGCTCCTCGTCGACCGTGATGTGATGCGGTCGGTTGCAGGATTCGATGTCCACCGCGGAGTGCTCGCCTGCGCCGACCGACCGGCGCCTCCCGGCATCGCCGATCTCGCCGCCCGCGCGACCACCCTCGCCGTGCTCGAAGGGCTCAACGACCACGAAAACCTCGGCGCCATCGCCCGCTCGGCCCGGGCGCTCGGCATCGATGGCCTCGTCCTCGATCCGACGTGTGCCGACGCCTGGTACCGCCGAGTCGTACGGGTGTCGATGGGCGAGATCATGCACCTGCCAATCGCACGGGCCGTGGCGTGGCCCGGCGACCTCGATGCGCTCCGCCGCGCTGGGTTCACGATCGCCGCGCTCACCCCGTCATCCGTTGCCACCCCACTCGCGGAGTTCGCGTCCCGGCGCCCGGCGAAGGTCGCCCTCCTACTCGGGGCCGAAGGTCCTGGCTTGTCACGCGCCGCGCTCGACGCCGCTGATGCCCACGTCCGCATCCCGATTCACGCAGACGTCGACTCGCTCAACGTCGGCCATGCCGCCGCCATCGCCTTCGCCGCGCTGGCGACGAAATCTATGCGGCGTTGATCGCCGCCCACACCTTCTCGGGTGTGCACGGCATGTCGACATGGCGCACCCCGAGGTGCGAGAGCGCGTCGACCACAGCGTTGTGGAGAGCAGGCGTCGAACCGATGGTGCCGGACTCGCCGATGCCCTTCGCTCCGAGCGGGTTGCGAGGGCTGTCCGTCTCGGTGTTGGACGTCTCGAAGTTCACCATCTCGGCGGCCGACGGCATCAGGTAGTCCATCAGGTTGGCCGAACGCGGGTTGCCGTCCTCGTCGTACTGCACATGCTCGAATAGCACCTGGGCGATGCCCTGCGCGATCCCGCCGTGCTGTTGGCCACTCACCAGCATGGGGTTGAGGATCCGGCCGCAGTCGTCCACCGCGACGTGGCGGAGGAGTTCGATAGCCCCCGTCTCCTGATCGATCTCCACGACGGACACGTGTGTGCCGAACGGGAAGGTGGAGTCACCCTCGGAAAAGTCGAGTTCGTGCTGGAGTTGACCGCCGTCCTTCTTCGCCTCGGCAGCGAGATCGACCCACGAGACAACCTTCGCTGGCACGCCGACGACCTGCAGGCCTCCGTCGCCCTTCACGATGTCGGACTCGGCCGCCTCGAGCATCCGGGCCGCCAGCTTGCGACCCTGCTCGAGCACGTTCCCACTCGCCACGAACACGGCCGAACCGGCAGTCTGCAGCGAGCGCGACCCCATCGTGCCGGCACCGCGCGGTACAAGGTCGGTATCGGACTGAACGTGGCGCACCATGTCCATCGGGATACCCAGCAGGTCCGACACGATCATCGAGAACGCCGTGTCGTGACCCTGGCCGTGCGCTGAGGTTCCGACCACCATCGTGGCGCCACCGTCATCGTCGACCGTCACCTTGCCGTACTCGGAGAACAAGCCGAGGGGCGCCGTGATCTCCACGTACGACGACACACCGATGCCGAGGAGTTTGGAGTCACCAGCGGCCCGACGACGCGCCTGCTCGGCCCGCAACTCCGCATAACCGGAGGCGGCGAGCGCCTGATCCAGCGCCTTCTCGTACTCGCCCGAGTCGTAGTTGGCCCCGGTGATCGTGGTGTATGGGAACTGCTCCGGCTGGATGAAGTTCTTGCGGCGCATCTCGGCCGGGTCCATGCCGATGAGATCGGCCGCGATATCGAGGATGCGCTCGAGCATCTGCGTGGCCTCGGGCCGGCCCGCGCCGCGGTAGGCACCGACAGGTGTGGTGTTCGTGAGCACCGTCTTGGCGTCGAAGTTGATCTTCGGGACGATGTAGACGCCCTGGCTGAGCAACTGCGTCAAGATCGGGAGCACCGCGCCGACCATCGGGTACCCGCCGGCATCGGCGAGGACACGAGCGTGCAGGCCGACGATGGTGCCGTCGTTCTTCACGCCGAGCTTGGCGTCCATGATGAAGGAGCGGCCGTGGACCATCGAGAGCATGTTCTCCGTACGGGTCTCCGTCCACTTCACCGGTCGCCCGAGGGCAAGTGCGGCCTTGCCGGCGATCTCGTATTCAATGTAGTGGGCCGCCTTCGGCCCGAACCCGCCGCCGACCCACGGGCCGATCACTTGGATCTGCTCGGGCTCCATGCCGAGGGCCTTCGCCATCTCCGGCTTGATGGCGTGGGGCGCCTGCGTGGCGCAGATGAGCGTGAGACGCTCTCCGTCGGGCACTGCGATGCAGGCGTTGCACTCCATGGGTACACCGGCGAGTCGCTGGCTCAGGATGCGGGCCTCGGCTACGACATCGGCGCCCTCGAGTGCATCGGCGTCAGCACCGAGCGCAGTGGCGAAGCAGACGTTCGAGCCGAGCTCCTCGAACAGCAGCGTCGAGCCACCGAGCGAGTCCTCCAGGTCGATGACTGCGGGAAGCACGTCGTAGTCGACCGTGACGGCGTCAGCGGCGTCCTGAGCGAGGTAACGGTCAGTCGCCAGCACGGCGGCAATGATGTCGCCGACGAAGCGCACCTTGCCTCTCGCCAACGGCGGCCGGACGTGCATCGGGGTACCGGCGAAGCCCACGTTGTCGGGGATTCCCAGATTGTCGGCCGTGTACACGGCAAGCACACCCGGCATGCCAACGGCGGCCGAGGTGTCCACCGCTCCAAGGCGGGCGTGCGCGACGGTCGAGCGCACGAACACGACATGAGCCATATTCGGGTACTTCATGTCGTCGGTGTACTGGTTGGTGCCAACGAGTAGACCGGGATCCTCCTTGCGGAGGACGGAGTTGCCGAGGATCGAACCGGATTGAGCCATTGGATCTGCGTTCCCCTGGGATGTCTGTTCGGAATGGTGGACTTCGCGATAGCGCTGTAACCGTAGATCACCGAGCGCCCCAGCGCACAGGGGCGCCACCGGCTAGGTTCCAACCCGATTATGCAACTTGATGACTCGCTCTTTGGGGAGATCGAGTCCGTGGGAAACGCGCGGCGGTTGAACGCCGGCGACGTACTGGTTTCCGCGGGCGACATCGATGACCACGTTCACGTCGTGACCGACGGCGAGTTCGTGGTCCACGTGACCGTGAGCGGTGCCGACGCGATCGTCGGTCGCATAGGACGGGGTGCCCTCGTCGGCGAGATCAGTGCCATCGCCGGCGGACCGCGCACCGCCACGGTTCGCGCCGAGACCGATGCAGGCGTCATCACCTTGCACGTCGCGGCGTTCGCCCACTGGCTCGACGAGCACGAGGAGCAGGCCGCACAGATCGTGACCGAGGCGCGGCGCCGGTTCGACCAACTCCATGCCGTCGAGACACTCGCGGCCCTGGCCGGCCCCGAGGATGCCGCCGTCGCCACGGCATTGTCTCCCAAACTCGAGATCCTCCGGGTCAGTGCCGGCGAGGTGATTTTCGAGCGCGGGGCGGTGGAACGCCTGGCCTATCTCGTGGTCTCGGGCCGCGTCCGACTCGAGGACGCGGAGGGTGGCCGACGGCTCGTGGGCCGTCACCAGTTCCTCGGTATCGATGCTCTCTTCGAGACGGCGCCTCGGCGGGCCACGGCCACTGCACTTCGCGAGACAACGTTGGCCCGGCTCACTCGCGACGATCTGTACGAGGTCGCGACCCGCGAACCACGAGCGCTGCTTCTCGCCGCCCGCGCCGCCGTGGCGGCAGCGACGACCACGCCGCCACCGACGAAGCCAGTGAACGTGGCACTACTCGTCACCGCGCCGATCGACCGCGACGAACTCGTCGCGGTGCTCCACGATGAGATTGCTGTCCACGGCCGGGTCATCGTGCTGAGTTCCGCGTCGATCGACGAGTCGCTCGGGCGGCCGGGCATCGCGCAGGCGTCGATCGACAGCGTGGGCCTGCCCAGGCTGAACGAGCACCTCCACGAGTTGGAAGTGGCCAACGATCACGTGCTCCACGTGTGCGACGAGGAAGTCACCGGGTGGACGACGCGAGCGCTGCTGCAGGCCGATCGTGTTCTCGTGGTGTGTTCCCCGCAACCGACTCCCGATGAGGCGCGGCGGATCAATGCCGCCCGCCGGCTCCTGCCGGCAGGCGGAGCACCGCTGTGGCTTGGCGTCGTACACCCGATCGACACCGACACTCCGAGGGGAACGTCAGCGCTGATCGATCGCTTCGGCGTCGCCAAGGTGCTCCACGCGCGGCTCGCTGATGCTCCAGCGCTGCGCCGGTGGGCCCGGCTCATCACCGGCCACGGGGTCGGCCTCGTGCTCTCGGGTGGTGGCGCACGTGGATTTGCCCACCTCGGCGTCCATCGAGCATTGATTGCGGCCGGCCTACCCATCGACACGATCGGGGGCGCGTCCATCGGCGGACCGGTCGGCATCGCCATAGCGATGGACCTCCCGCCCGCCGAGACCGAGGTACTCGTGGCCAGGCAGTTCCACCGCCTCCTCGACTACACGCTGCCGGTCACCGCACTCCTGCGTGGTCGACGGATCTCGAACTCCATCGAAGAAGGTCTGGGCGGCCTCGACATCGAGGATGTATGGATTCCGTTCTATTGCACGTCAACGAACCTCACTCAGTCGCGAGTCGAGGTTCATCGGCGAGGCAATGCTGCCACGGCGATTCGGGCAACCGTGGCCATTCCTGGGGTACTGCCACCCGTTCCCTATAAGGGCGATCTCCTGATCGACGGAGGCGTGCTCGACAACCTGCCGGCGCGCCAGATGAGCGACGACGGTTCGATCGGCACGGTCATCGCCGTCGATGTCGCGCCACCGCTCGGCCCGCGCGCTCGGATGGACTACGGCCACTCGATGTCGGGTTGGCGCGCGCTGTTCGGACGCATCCGGGGCCGCCAGCCGTCGCCACCGATCGCCACCGTGCTGATGCGCTCAATGCTCGTGGCCGCCATTCTCGATCGCAACGCCCTCATCGCCGAGGGGACTATCGACCTCTATCTCGATCTCGACCTACGCGGCGTCTCGCTGCTCGACTTCGAACGGGTGACCGAGGTTGCCCGATCCGGCCACGAACTGGCCACACCCCGTCTCGAGGAGTGGCTGTCGTCCGCCAACGCCCCGGCCCCGTGGCGCCGGCGAGCGCCGGAGCGCGTGCCCTGATCGGGTGACGCACCGGCGTGAGTGTCGCTCGCCGATTTGTTACGAACTCATGACGGTGTATGCTGGCGGTTCACCCGCGGGCGGGGTAGGAGATCCCACCTTGCGCGCATCCATGACCAACTCCCCCTCCCGCCGGGCCCGGCGACTCGCCGCCGTCGTCGTGGGCGCCGGACTCCTGGTCGGCACCCTCGGATTGGTTCCGAGTCCCGCAGACGCGGCCAATCCCGCGGTCGTCGAGGCTGTCCAGCGAGTGCCGCAAGCGCCGAAGTTGCTCGGTCCTGCCCTCTTCATCGGCGATTCCGTCGGCGCCAGCATCCGGTGGTCGCTCCCGAGGTTGCTCACCGCCGGCAACTACAGCCACCAGTTCGACGCCACGTCCGGGCGCTGCACGATGCGGACCACGAACCGCTGCTCGCGAGGCGACGCCTTCGACGCACTGGCCACACTCGACCCCACGTTCAAGCCCACCTTCGCGATCATTGAACTCGGGTACAACGACACGAAGACGGCGCTCGCCCTCGGGGTCGATGCTGTGATGAAAAATCTTGTCCGCCGCGGTGTCACACGGGTGCTGTGGATCAACATGTCCGAGCGCCGTCCGAACGGCAATGGCAGCAGCATGTACGGCCCGTCGAACGACGTCCTCGATCGAGCGGCCACGCGGTGGTCCGAACTCACGATTCTCGACTGGAACGCCGCTTCGTCGGGCGCCGACGCCACCGGTTGGTTCGCGCCGTACTCCAAGGGCAAGGTGGACCTCGTCCACCTCACCACCACCGGCCAGAAGAAGTTCGCGCAATGGATCCGCGACGAACTCAACCGGCTCAGGGCCGACGGCGTGCTCCCCGGGTCGGAGGGCACCTCCGCGACCACGAGGCCTCCACTCAAGCAAGGCGACAGTGGCCAGTACGTGATCGACCTGCAGACCGCTCTGGTGGCGCGCGGGGCGAAGATCAGCAAGGACGGAACGTTCGGGCCTGGTACCGAAGCGGCGGTGAGAGCCTTCCAGAAGGCCGCTGGGCTGTACGTGGACGGACTCGTCGGCAAGAGGACCTGGAAGGCTCTCGGCTTCTGATCAGCCCTTCTCGGCGGCCGCCTTCAGCCCGGCAAGAGTCTTGGCCATGGCTTTTTCCAGGTCGGGACCCCGCTGATCCCATGACACGCCCGTGGCGAGCTTGGTCAGGAACTTCTCGATCCAGTTCGGGTCACCGTCCACCTCGTACGACTCCGTCACCGTGGAGCCATCCGATCCGTTGGGTTGGATGGCGTAGCGCCAGATGGTGCCGGACTTCTTGCCGACCCCGAAGCTGAACTCTTTCCCGGGATCAGCCGCGAGCACCGTGCACTTCGTCGACCACGAGATCCGCCGCTTGTTCTTCCCCTTGAACCGCGCTCCAGCCACAGGGCCGGTCGCCCCGTCCAACCACTCGCCACCTTTGTTCTCGGGGCTCCACTCGCCGTAGCGCGTGATGTCGCTGGCGAGTTCGTACACCCGGTCCGGCGATGCCGCGATGTCGATGGTGACCTGACCTTGCATGTGTCCTCCTGTTGTCGGCGCCGGACTCGGCGTCAGATGAACCTATAGAAACGAAAGATGTCGTGCTCGATGGGCAACACCTCGACGTCGGCAAAGCCAGCGGCTTTGGCATACGTCCGCACCGTATCGGTGCGCATCATCGCTCCAGTGCCCGCCGATGGCTGGTCGGCCATGCCCACCGGCAGGCAGTGCAACACCGACGCGCCGTAGAGGAACGTCTCAACGGGACCTTCACTCTCGGCAAAGCTGTCGGCGGCCCGTTCGTCCATCACGAGCACCGTCCCACCATCGGCACAGAGCGCTCGGAGCGCCGCCAGCACCTTGACCGGCTGGCTCATGTCGTGCAGCGCCTCGAATACGCACACGAGATCGTAGGAACCGGCGGGCAGGTCGGCGGCGTCGCGCACCTCGAACCGGACCCTGTCGGCCACTCCGGCCTCGGCGGCGTTGCGGCGGGCGTCGACGATGGACTCGTCATCAATGTCGTAGCCGTCGATCTGTGCGCTCGGGTACGCCCGCGCGAACGCGATGCTCGACCAACCGGCACCGCAGGCAACGTCGGCAATGCGCAGGTGCTCTCCCCGTTGGAGCCGCTGATGGATCTCCGGCAACCCACCGGCGAGCCACTCCGACGACAGCAAGTTCATGAACGTCGGGCGATTGAACCCGGCCTGACCGTCGCGGAAGTCGGCGCCATACGCGGAGTACGCCACGCCGGTGCCGGTGCGGTACGCCGTGAGCAGTTGCGGGAGCACTCCGGCGATACCGGCCGCCATCAACGCGACGGGAGCGAGGCAGGCAGGGCTGCTCGAGTCGAGCAACACGATCTCGTGCCCGGCGGGAAGCGAGAAGCGCCGATCGGCGGGGGCGGCCGTGCGGTCATCGCAGGCGAGGATTCCGGTGACGGTCTGTTGCTCCATCCATTCCCGGGCATAGCGCGGCGCAATGCCAGCCGCCGCCGCCAGTTCGTCCTCGGTGCAACTCCCGTGGTCGTGTAGGGCCTGATAGAGGCCGAGGCGGAGGCCGAGGTACACAGTGAGGACATCGATGGTGGCGAGGCCCGCCTGGAAGAGTCGGTCAGCGAAGGCGCCGACGCGGGCTTGCATCGCGTCGGCGTCGTCGGCTGTTGCGGGGTCGAGTGTGGCGGTCATGGGATAATTGTGGCATCCGCCAGGCGCTACTACCAGGGCTGGTGATCGCTCCCACGATGGTGATGGCCTGGGCGGACTTACCGCCCTGGAAATCGTCCATGTTCATGATCAACCATCCACGGGGTGCCTGGCTGGCCAACCCTGCGACATCGACGCCTGCCGGAATGTTCCACGTCGCGCCAGCCGGTTGGTACGCGTACACCTGGCCGGTCTCGAGGGCGGGCGCCCAGGCGTCGATACATCCGCGCCACCCTGGCGCGGTCACGAATGCGCGAAACAGCGATCACGGTCAGCTGAGTCTCGAAGCGCCACGACCCCTCAGTGATGACGGCCGAAGACCGCTCCCAGTCACCCGATAGCGTGCCGCCTCAATGAAGTTGCTGCGCCGTGCCCTGTTCGCGCTCTCGGCCACAGGTCTCATCGCCGCCGCCCTACGCATACGCGGGCGGGGTGGCGTGCCGCCCCAGCACGGGGGTTGGCGCGAACTCCCGCTCGACCCACCCCGATGAGCCGATGACCCGGCTCGTGACCGTCGTCGGTGCCGGGGCAGTCGGCGCGAGGATCACCCGACGCCTTATCGCCGCGGCGGCTGATGTCGAGATCGCAGTGCGTGACACGCAACCCGCCGTTGCCACCACTCTCGTCAACCATCTCGGTGGACGGGCGCGAGCGGTGGATGACATTCCCGTCGACAGCGCCGTCATCGTGTTGGCCCACCCCCGCCCGCACGCCGCGCTCGTCGAGCGCCTCGTGGCAGCGGGCACACCTGTGGTGTCGGTGTCCGACGACCTGGACGACATCCGTCGTCTGCTGGCGCTCGACTCCGTGGCCCGCGCGAACCATGTGCCTCTCGTCGTCGGGGCGGCCATGAGCCCCGGGTTGTCCGGTTTGTTGGCTCGCCACCTCACGTCGCAGTTCGATGCCATCGACGAGATCCACGTGGCCGTGCATGGCACCGGTGGTCCGGCATGTGCCCGTCAGCACCACAGGGCTCTCGCCGGCACGTCGCTCAACTGGCACGACCGCTCGTGGGTCGAGCGACCGGCGGGGAGTGGCAGGGAGTTGTGTTGGTTCCCTGATCCGCTCGGGGCGTGGGACTGCTACCGGGCCGATATCCCCGACCCCGTCCTCCTCGTAGGGGCCTTCCCGACGGTCGAGCGAGTGTCGGCCCGACTGTCCGCCAACCGGCGTGACCGGTTCACGTCCCGGCTACCGATGCTGCGCCCGCCCCACCAGGAAGGTGGGCTCGGTGGGTTGCGGGTCGAGGTGCGCGGCGCTCGGGCCGGCGAGCGCCTCACCCTCGTGGCCGGGGTGTCGGAGCGCGTCGCCGTGGTGACGGCGGCAGTCGCCGGGGTCATGGCGTTGGCAGCGCTCGGCGGCGGCCTCCCGTCCGGGGTCATCGTGCCCGGACAAGTGGGTCTCGACACTCGCTCGCTCCTCATCCAGATCGCCGACGCCGGTTTGTCACTACGAGAGTTCGTCGGGACAGAAGAGCGGACGGGCTGGTGAACGTCCCCGAGTGGCTTCCTCCGGCCGAGGTCGTACGCATCGACGGCCGTGGCGAGATGGTTGTGCGGGTTCATCGCCATCCCGATCCCGACGCGCCCGTGCTCCTCTTGCTGCACGGCTGGACTGCTTCGGCGGACACACAGTGGCTGTACGCGTTCCCGACACTTACGGAGCGGTACTCGATCGTGGCGGTCGATCATCATGGCCATGGTCGCGGTATCCGGAGCCGTGAACCGTTCGATCTGGCGCGCGTCGCCGACGACACCGCAGCCGCGACGCGGGCCCTCGGATTCGACAAGGTCATCACCGTGGGCTTCTCCATGGGTGGTCCCGTGAGCATGCACCTCTGGCGCTGGCACCCGGAGCTACTCAGCGGCATGGTGCTGGCAGCCACGGCGCTGGAGTGGCGCGACACCGCCTTCGAGCGGATTCGCTGGAACATCGGCGTCGTCGTCCGGCCGGCGCTCCGCGCCTGGTGGTATCCGCGCCTGGTGCGCCGGGCTCTTCGCAGCCTGAGCACACAGAACCCCGGGCTCGAGCAGTGGGGCGACTGGCTGACAGCCGAGATAATGCGCAACGACCCGTCCACACTGTCCAGCGCTGGAAGGGCGCTCAGCCGCTACGACGCCCGGCCATGGGCCGGATCCGTCTCGGTGCCGACGGCGGTGGTGCTCACGACGAAGGATCGGCTCGTCAGGCCGCGCAAACAGCGCGAGTTGGCGGTCGCCATCAAGGCCACGGTGTTCGAACTCCCCGCCGATCACCTGTGCGGCCTCGCCAACCCAGCACCGTTCGCCGCGGCGATTCGGCACGCGGTCGATGACGTGGCCGACCGGATTCAGCCAGCGGCGCGGCGCTGACCGTCGCGATCAGTGTCGAGTTGCTCCAACCTTTCGAGCAGGCGGCGAAGGTCGGCCGCGATATCGCTGAGGTGTTCGCGAAGGTCTTCGGTAGTCACTACGTCCGAGAGAGCGAGCCGCACGGACGCGATCTCCCGTGCCAGGAACTCCGTATCGGCCTGAGTGCGGGCGTTGATCTCCCGGTCGATGTCCGACGCCGTGCGGTCCCGGACTTCTTGCCGATTCTGCGCCAGAAGGATCAAGGGCGCGGCGTAGGCCGCTTGGAGTGAGAGCGCCAACGTCAGCAGGATGAAGGGGTACTTGTCGAACCGCCACGATGGGATCAACGCGTTGAGCGCTATCCAGATGACGACGGTGATGCTCTGCCACACGAGGAAGCGCGCGGTGCCGATGGTGCGAGCGATGCCCTCTGAGAAGTCACCGAACGCCTCGGGGTCGTAGTGCACACCAATGCGGCGACGGCGACGGGGGGTCGAAAGCTCTTCGCGTCGAGTCACGAATTCCCTCCTCCGCTCGGACTGCCTGCCGGGGTGACACTCACCTGCCTTCGCCGTTGGCGCCAGCCAACGGGGAGAACACGATCCAACACGTCATCGACCGTGATGGCTCCGAGCAGGTGACCGGCCTCGTCACAGACGGGAACGGCGAGGAGATTGTACGAGGCCAGACGCTCCGCTACCTCCCGATCGGGAAGACCGGGGTCGATGGAGGGCTCCTGCTCGAGGCATCGGCCGAGTTCCATCCCTGGTGGCTCGCGCAAGAGGCGCTGAAAGTGGACGACGCCCAGGTACGTTCCGGTCGGCGGTTTGTACGGTGGCTGACACACGAAGACCTGGGCGGCGATGGAGACGAGCCAGTCCGGATCCCTCACTTGGGCCAGCGCTTCGGCGATGGTGGCCGTAGGGCCGAGCACGATGATCTCGGGGGTCATGAGGCCACCCGCCGTACCTTCTTCGTACGACAGCAGTTGGCGCATGACTGCGGCGTCGTCGGGCTCCATTGCCTCGAGGATCCGGGTTCGTTGCTCCCCCGGCATCTCGGCGAGGAGGTCAGCGAGGTCGTCGTACTCCATCTCCTCGAGCACGCTGAGGAGCCGCTCCGTATCGAAGCCTTCGATGATGCGCAACTGTTCGGCCTCGGGCAACTCCTCGAGGAGGTCGGCGAGCCGCTCATCGTCGAGCATCGATGCGAGTTGGCGCCGCTGACCGAGGGGCAAGGCGCGGATGGTGGCCGCCACATCGCTCGGATGCATGTCCCGTAGCCGAGCTGCTTCCGCCGCCATCTCGGTGGTGGCGAACAGCGTGCCGACCTCGTCCCAATCCACGAGTCGCACGGCGGGCCGCCGGCGCAGCGAGGTGCGCTTCGTGAGGCGGACCTTGGCGACTTCCCACCACTCCGCCTTGCCATCACCCACAGGGCGCAGCGCCACGTCGCTCACGGTTTCGTCGCCGACGCGATGGTCGATGACATGCTTGCCGAGGAGCAGTTCGCCCGGCTTGGCCTTGAACGGGTTGAGATCGACATCCCAGGAGCGCAACCGGGCGCCCTCCGAGCCGAGCTCACCGATGCGGCCGGCGTTCACGAAGATGCGCCGCCGCTGGCTGGTGGCGACGAACCCGACGACGCGGGGAGGGGCGCCACTGCGGCCCGGCACGACCACGACGTCGTCGAGCCGACCGATCGCCGCTCCGCCGGCGTCCAACAGCGGCAGGCGCATCACCCTGAACGCGTAGATGAGCTCACCAGCCATGGTGGTCACGCTACCCAGCGGAACCCGCCGGAACGGGCCGAATGCCAGCCGGCGCACGACTAACCTTCCGCGCTGGTGACCACCGCGCGACCAGACCTCCACCGAGTTAAGGCTGCTGATGTCGATCGACTCGATATCGAAGCCGGCTTCGGTCACCTCATGGAGTTGCTCCCAGAGATCGTGTTCCGGATCAGGGTTCGAGGCGACGAGGCTCGCCTCGAGTACGTCAGCCCCGCCACGAGCACCATCGTCGGGTACACGCCCGATGAGGTGCTCGCCGTTCCCGACCCGTTTGAGCTGATGCATCCGGATGATCATTCCGCCGGATTGAAAGTAGCAACGGGGTCAACCGCCACGGTGCGCTTCCGGCACGCCGACGGGCACTGGGTGGCGCTCGAATGCCGTGCCCGCGTCGAGCGGGTCGATCACGACGAGGTGCTCCTTGTCGGCATCGCGATCGATGTGACGTCGGTTCGTCTCACGGAGGAGAAACTCAAACATCAGGCCGAGCACGATGGCTTGACCGGGCTTGCGAACCGCACGATGTTCTTCAGCGAACTGACCAACGCACTCGAAGGTGGTTCGCGCGTCGTCGCCGTATTGTTCCTTGACCTCGATCGGTTCAAGAAGATCAACGACAGCATGGGCCATGCCGCCGGCGATCAACTGCTCGCCGAAGTGGCCGAACGCCTCAGCCGGAGTATTCGGCCCCACGATCTGCTGGCGCGCTTCGGTGGGGACGAGTTCACGGTGCTCCTCACCGACCTGGCCGGTGAGGCCGACGCCGTCGCGGTGGCCGAACGGCTGCGACGTGGCCTGTCCGAGCCGATCGTGGTGGAGGGTCGGCTCACGGCGGTGAACGCCAGTATCGGTGTGGCAGTCACCGACGGCGGCACGTCACCGACCGATCTCCTTCGGTTCGCTGACGCTGCCATGGCCCGCGCCAAGGAGGAGGGACGCAACCAGGTCCGCGTCTTCGACGATCAGTTGCATGCGCAACTCATTGAGCGCATCGAACTCGAGAATGCCCTGCGGGTGGCCGCTCAGACCGGCGAGATCTTCCCCGTCTTCCAGACCGAGCACAACTTGGCTACCGGTGCCATCGTTGGCGCCGAGGTACTGATGCGGTGGCGCTTGCCGAGCGGGGAGGTAATTCGCCCTGCACGGTTCTTGTCGGCCGCTGACGAAATCGGGCTGCTCCCGGAGTTGGACCGCCAGGTCAGGTTCAGGGCGCTGGAGGAAGTTGGTCGCCTGCTGCGGGCCGGCGCGCTGCCGCCAGAGTTCGTCGTACGTATGAACCTCTCCGCAGGTGACTTCATCGAATCAGCCAGGCCCTCGGCGTGGCAGGCGGTGCTCGCGGCCGCCGGCGTGCCCGTGAGCATGGTGTGCCTCGAGGTGACCGAGGCCTCGCTCGGGCTCGATGTCGATGAGTTGGCGACGTTCGTCGGCGAGTTGCGGTCGGCCGGGCTCAAGGTCGCCGTCGACGACTTCGGGACCGGGTACTCATCCCTTGCGTATCTGGAAGCGCTCCCGATCTCGGACGTCAAGATCGACCGCCGATTCGTCCAGCGACTCGGCGTGTCCGGGCCAGGCCGAGCGGTCGTGCGCTCGATTGTGCAGTTGTGCCAGGCGCTCGGGTTGTCCGTGGTGGCCGAAGGCGTCGAGCTCGACATCGAACGGGAGGCGCTGCTCGAGTTGGGGGTCACCCATGGGCAGGGGTACTTGTTCGGTGAGCCCGTGGCCATCGAGCGGCTCGAAGAAGTGGTTCGCCTTGGCTCCGCGATGAGCCCAGTTTCCGTCGACTGATTTACGTGCGGGCCGATAGTGCCAGCAGGCCGGCGATCTCGGCGATCACACCGGCGGCGCCGAGGACATCACCGGTGTAGCCGCCGAGTCTCCGCTGGGCAAGGGCGAGCACGGCAATGCCCGCGGCACTCGCCGCAGCCACCGCGATCAGCCCAGCGACAAGCCCTCGGCCGAAGGTGACACCGACGACACCCACGCCGAGCGCAAGAGCGATCAGTGACAGCGAGCGCGCCCGGTTGGCGCGGGCGGTGAACACTCTCGCCAGCCCCTCGGTTCGGGCATACGACATCACGGCCACCGCGCTCGCCATCAGGCCCCTCGAGAGACCCCACAACCCGGCCAAGCCAACGACCACGCTCGGTCCGTCCAGATCGAGACTGCCGACGGCGGCCCAGCGCAGGAGCAACGCTCCGGCGACCGTGGCCACCGCGAACGCGCCGACGTCCGGTGTGGCCATCACTTCGAGCCGGCGGACCCGGGTGAGATGGGGGAGCAGGCCGTCGGCCGTGTCGGCGAGACCATCCATATGGAGCAGGCCGGTGATGATCAGGTCAGCGATCACCGCGAGGGCGGCCGCCACCGGCCATGGCCAAAGTTGGGCGGCGCCCCACCACGTCAGCCCCACACCGGCACCAATGGCCGCCCCCACGACCGGGAACCAGGCGAGGTCGCGGTGATGCGGCGGGGCGGACCGTCCGAAGATCGTGAGGAAGCAGACTGCCCCGATCACGACTCGCCGTCCCGGGGAAGCACGAGCGCCCGACCGGCGATCACGAGGACGACATCATCGGCAACCGCAGCAACGGCCTTGTTCACGTCGCCGACGACATCGACGAAGCGTCGGCCGACCTCGGTCAGTGGGTGAACGGCGAGCCCGACCTCTTCGGACACGACGACGGTGACACCGGTTCGTGCGACCAACGCGCCGACGAGGGCGTCGATGTCCACCCGAAGTTCGTGGTGACCGGCGATCCAGGTCCCCAGCGAGTCGACCATCACCACGCCGTCATCCAACGTCGTGAGCGCCTCGGCGAGGTGGACGCCACATTCGATTGTGGTCCACGTTGTCGGTCGGCGCAACCGATGCGCGGCGATGCGGGCATCCATCGCCGTGGCGTCGCCCTGACCGGTGGCGAGGTACGTGACCGGTCCGGTGATCTCGGCGGCCTCGGTGGCGCGGCGCTCCGCCCACACCGACTTGCCGCTACGGGTGCCGCCCAGCACGAGGACGAGCCGATGGCGCTGCCCCATCTGGTGCACCCTATTCGGCGCGAAGGGCCCAGTCACTCGTTCGCGGGTTCGCGACCGAGACCTGAACGCGCTAGAACATCACGCCGGGGGACAGGTGCTGGGGGTGTGGCGTTGCAGTTCGATGTGGTGATACGAGGCGGCTCTGTCGTCGATGGGACAGGGGCACCCGCCCGCCAGGCCGACGTCGGTATCAGCGGTGACCGCATCATGGCCGTCGAACCGGTGATCGCGGGGAGTGGGGTGCGCGAGATCGATGCCGAGGGCCGGCTCGTGACGCCGGGGTTCGTCGACATCCACACCCATTTCGACGCCCAGATCGCGTGGGACCCGATGGCCACGCCGTCATGTTGGCATGGCGTGACATCAGTCGTCATGGGCAACTGTGGTGTGACGTTCGCGCCGTGCTCACCACAGGACCGCGTCTACCTCGCCGAGTTGATGGAGAGCGTCGAAGACATCCCTCGCGACGCCATCCTCAACAGTCTGCCCTGGGATTGGACGACTTACGGCGAGTACCTGCAGTCCGTTGACCGCATGCCCAAAGGGGTGAACGTCGGCGGCATGGTCGGACACTGCGCGGTGCGCTACCACGTGATGGGCGAGCGAAGCCTGGACGAAGCCCCTGCTGATCCGGCCGCCATCGCGGCGATCGCCGAGTGCGTCGACGAGGCGATGCTCGCCGGCGCGTTGGGATTCTCCACGTCGCGTACGTTCATGCATCGCGTGCCCGATGGCCGTCCCGTTCCGGGCACCTTCGCGTCGACCGAGGAGTTGCTGGCCGTCGCCGACGTGCTGCGCAGTCATCGGCGTGGCGTATTCGAGTCAGCGTCGCGGCTCGGGGAACGGGACTCCGACGATCTCGTCAACACCCGGGCCGAGTTGGCCTGGATGGGTGAGGTCTCGCGCCGCAGCGGCCGACCCGTGAGCTTCGGCGTCACCCAGTCGCACCGCCGGCCCGATCTCTACCGTCGAGTCGTGGGGTTCGCTCATGAGGAGAACGAAGCGGGGGCCAACGTTCGCCCGCAGACGACGGCGCGAGGGATCGGTGTGCTCTTCGGTATCGAGAGCCGCACCCCATGGGACCGGGCCCCTTCGTGGAGCGCGCTGCGTAGTCTCAGCAAGCAGGAGCGTCTGCTGGCGCTGCGCGACACCGCCCGCCGCGCGCTGCTCATCCGGGAGGCCGAGGATCATCCGACGCCGATGGACCTGCACGGTGTGTACGTCCTGCCCGTTGACGGTCGCGCCCGCTACGACTGCCTGCCCACAGACTCGCTCGCCGCGCACGCCGCGCAACGGGGCATCTGCGCGGCCGGCGCGTTCATCGAACTCGTGCTCGAGACCGACGGCGACCTCGTCGTCAACTACCCGTTCCTCAACCAGCGCCTGGGCGCCGTGGAAGAGATGCTCGACGACCCGCTTGTCACGCTCGGACTCGCCGATGCCGGAGCCCACGTGAGCCAGATCATGGACGCCAGCCAACCCACGTTCTTCCTCACCTACTGGATCCGTGAACGGCAGCGGTGGTCCGTGGAAGAAGCCATCAGGCGCCTCACGAGTGACACCGCCGAACTGTTCGGGCTGCGTGACCGCGGGGTGCTGCGCCCTGGAGCATTCGCCGATGTGAACGTGATCGATTGGGATGGCCTCACCCTCGAACAGCCACGGTTCGCCCACGACCTGCCGAACGGCGCCGGACGCTATGTGCAGGGCGCGTCGGGGTACGACTACACCTTGGTGAATGGCTCGATCGCCATAGACCACGGACAGCACACGGGATCCTTTGCGGGGCGCACGTTGCGCTCGTCGGACTGATCGAGCCCGGACGCCCGCGGAAGCACAGATCAAGGAAGCAGGAGCAACATGACCAAGACAGCCATCCCGGCACTCCAGGCGGAGTCGGACCGCGTCACCCACCTCATCAATGGCCTTGATCCCGCGGAGTGGGCCGGGCCGTCCGGGTGCGCCGGGTGGCGTGTACAGGATGTGGTCGCCCACATGGGTGCCGTGTTCCGCTCGATCTGCGGAGATTCGTCGATCCCTTCCGACCCGTCGGGCGATGCCGAAAAGAGCGCCGAGTTGGCCGTGGCACCCCGCAAGGAGTGGTCGGCGGCCGAGGTTCGCGACGAGTACCTCGAGTGGGCACCGAAGGGGATCGCCGCGCTGACCGCGCTGCAGGACCCGCCGATGGCCACCACCGTGGCGCCGCTCGGTAACCTCGGTTCGCACCCACTGCACATCCTGGCCAATGCGATCGTGTTCGACCACTACTGCCACCTTCGTCACGACATCGGGGCTGGCGTGGCGCGGGCCGCGGCACTGCCACGGGATGGTGCGGCACTGACGGCCACGCTGGAGTGGATGCTCATGGGTCTCCCTCAGATGTGCGCGTCCGCGCTGTCCACCGCGCCACAGCAGGCCGTGAACTTCCAGTTCGACGGCGTGCCGGAGTCCGAATTCGTTCTTGCCCCGGGTCATGAACCAGACGGCGTGTGGACGGTGGTCCCCGGCCGCGTCGAGGGAGCGCCGACGTGCCGGACCACGGCGCACGATTTCGTCTCGTGGGGAACGAAGCGGGCGGATTGGCGGGCCTCGTGCCAACTCGGCGGAGCGGCCGATACCACTGAGCAGGCCGCCGGTGTCCTCGATGCCATCAACATCATCTGATCTGCTCAGATGTACCCATGAGCCTGTCCGGAATCGGCGCCGCTGAACAGTCAACCTTCACCTGCCCGCGCTGCACGGCGACAGTGACCGAGCGGTTCTACGGCCCATGTACCGACTGCCGTACGGCGCTCAGGGATGCCTATGTGGCGGAGGCGCGCGTCATCGCCATGGCCGACTACGTGCCGAAGATGAACGTCACACCGAACGCCGTGGCGTTGAAGGACGACGACTGACGTGCCCTCTGGTCCGGTGGGCCCGTTCACGGAACACGAGCGGTACTTCTTCGATCTCTACGGGTACATCGTGCGCCGGGGCGTGCTCTCCCGCCACGAGGTCGAAGCCCTGACGACTGCGGTCGACCTCCTCGGAATCGGCGAGGCGAAGTCGGACCTCGGCAGCCAACGCTTCGAGGGTCATCTCACAGGCGCGCGCTGTTTGCGGGATCTCATCGACCACGCCGGCGTGTTCGACGTCCTGCTCTCCTTGTGCGGGGAGTATCTCCGACTCGATCATGCGTACGGCATCACGATGTCGCCGGGCACGAGCGGCCTCGGTCTCCATGGCGGTGGTGCACCACACGACCCGGCGCAGTACTACGACGTGCTGGGCGGTCGAACGTTCAACGGGTTGGTAGCGGTGCAATGGGCACTCGTCGACCACCGCCCGGGCGACGGCGGCTTCGGATGCGTGGCCGGCAGCCATCGGGCCAATTTCACGCTGCCCGTGCCGACGCCTCGAGACTGGCTCACCGAGGTGACGATGTCGGCCGGCGACGTTGTGATCTTCACTGAGGCCCTCACGCATTGCACGCTGCCGTGGAACGCCCTCACGTCCCGCCTCACGTTGCTGTACAAGTACGCGCCAGGCCATCTCGCGTGGGGAACGAACTACGCGACGGACCTACGCGAACTGGCGATCTCGGGGCTCCTCACACCCCGTCAGCGGGTGTTGATGGACCCGCCGTCGGTGGCCCATCGACAATCACTGCGCTGACGAGGCTCTCGGCGGCTCACTCGCCGGTGGTAACGGGTCGTGCGTGTCGCTGAACGCTCGCTAGCCTGACGCTCCCGGTTCACGGGGACGTAGCTCAGTTGGCTAGAGGGTCTGGTTTGCATCCAGAAGGTCGTGGGTTCGAGTCCCATCGTCTCCACTCTTGAAGGCCTGAACTCGGCGTGGCCCTGACAACGGCGCCACGAAGAACGAAGTGACGCAGAATCGCGCACACGCTCGGCCTGTTCCTGCATCACTTCGTCGCGTGACGTGAGGACCGCACCGCCGCCGAAGCGGTGTGCAGCGACGACTCCGTCGACGCGCTCGATGTCGTCGACCTGCTCGGCGACACCGCCTACAACACCGGTTGGCTCAAGCTCTACGGCGAGGACCCTTCGTTCTTCGTGGCGCCGTTGTCAGGGCCACGCCGAGTTCAGGCCTTCAAGAGTGGAGACGATGGGA
>JBKJJS010000016.1:0-2891 GCA_046597895.1 Ilumatobacteraceae bacterium | reverse complement strand
ACCGCGCGAGGTAGCCGAGGGCGACGGGCCCGATGACCTCGTCCCGCAGCTCGAGACTTATGGCGATTGCTTCTTCGGCGGACGTCTCCCATTCGTCGAGGTCGCCGCGCGCGTAAGCGGCCATTGCCACGATGATGAGCGCTCGGCACAGGGCGGTGGGGTTTCCGTTGGCCCGTCCCACCTCGAGGGCCTCGTCGGCCGAGCGCTTGGCGAGTTCGGAGTCGCCGGTGAACCAGCCCGCCAGCACCAAGCCGATGAGCGTGTCGACCCAGTAGTAGGCGTCGTCGGCCGAGCGGTGCAGCACGAGCGCGCGTTCCAAGTGGTCGACGGCGTCGAGCTCGTGCATGAACACCCCCATCACGCCGATGTTGTTGCTTGCTCGGCCGATCGTCCTGGCGTCGCCCAAAGCCTCGGCGAGCGGCAGGGATTGTGCCCCGTAGTGCTGGGCTCCGGCGAGGTCGCCGCGGTAGAAGCTCAGATCACCGAGCGCATGCAGGGCCTTTGCCCGACCGAGAGGATCGCCGTCCGGCGTCTCCAGCGCCGTGGCCAGGCGCGACGCACCCTCTTCGGCTCGGTCTCGTTGCCAGAAAAGCCAGAGGGCAGTGGCGAGGCGCCACGCGTCCTCGGCGCGGTCTGACTGCATCGCCCAGTCGCACGCGGCTCGGAAGTTGTCGACGTCGAGCTCGAGCTCGGCAAAGACTCGAATTGCATCTCGACCCTCGAGGTCACGCCCGGCCTCCGCGGCCCGCGTTGCGAAGTACTCGAGGTGACGATCGCGGATCGAGGCGACGTCGCCGCTCTCGACCAGTTTGGCGAACGCGTACTGGCGGATGGTTTCGAGCAGCCGGTACCGGCCCCCGCCGACCTCTTCCTGCACCACGACGAGCGAACGGTCAACGAGGCCGGTGAGCGCGTCGAGCACCGCCCAGGACTCGAGTCCTTCGCCGACGCACACGGTCTCGGCGGCGGCGAGATCGCACCCTTGGGCGAACACGGCGAGACGGCACAACAGGACGCGCTCGGCGTCGCCCAGGAGGGAGTAGCTCCAATCCACTGACGCCTCGAGTGTGCGGTGGCGGGGAAGCGCGCCGCGCCGTCCACCGGTGAGCAGCGCGAAACGGTCGGCCAGCTGCACGGCGATCTGGGCTGGGGTCATGGCTCGAGCGCGTGCTGCAGCCAGCTCGATCGCCAATGGGATCCCTTCGAGCTGGCGGCACACGTCGGCCACGGCTTCCGTGTTTCCGGCGTCGAGTCGGAAACTGGGGCGCGCCGCGCTGGCGCGGTCGACGAACAACCGGACCGATTCCGCCTCCTCGACATCGCCGTTGTCAGGGAGCGACAACGACGGCACCCGCCACGTCACCTCGCCGGCGCAACCCAAGGGCTCGCGACTCGTGGCCAACACGACCAGCGCCGGGCAGGCGGCGGTGAGCCGCTCCACGAGCGACGCGCACGCTTCGACGAGATGCTCGCAGTTGTCCAACACGACAAGCGCCGTCCGAGTTCGGAGTTGCTCCACGATCGTCTCGTCGAGTGGCTGGTACGGGATCTCGTGGATTCCCAGGGCGGCCGCAACCACTGAGGGCAACAACGCAGCATCCGCGACCGGCGCAAGATCCGCCACCCATACCCCATCAGGGTGAGCGTCGACCGTTGCCGCGGCGAGGCGCAGAGCCAGGCGGGTCTTTCCGCAACCCCCAGGTCCCGCCAAGGTGAGCACTCGAGTGCCGTCGAGCACGCCCGTTAATTTGTCGAGCTCACTCTCGCGACCGATGAAGCTCGTCAGCTGCACCGGAAGGTTGTTGGTCACCGCATCCAGGGAGCGCAGGGGGACAAGAGCCGAACCGGATTCCTTCCCGACGACGGACAGCACGTGTTCGGGTCGGCCGAGATCTCGCGGGCGGTGGACGCCGAGGTCGACCAGCTCAACACCCTCAGGAAGCCGCTGGCGCAGCAGGTCGCCCGTCGCGCGACTGAGCAGGAACTGCCCAGGGTGTGCCAGCGACAAGAGCCGCACCGGTCGTTGGAAAGCATCACCGGCCAAGGGGCCCAGCGCCGGCTGTTGCTCCGCGGCGTGCAGCGCGACACACAGCGAAGGAACATCGCGCGGCAACGACGACTCCTCTTGGAGAACCAGCGCGCACGACACTGCTTCGGCGGGACGGCGAAAGGTCGCGGCGAACAGCGCTGGGCGCGGCGGGTCGACGGACGTGCCTCCATGATCGGCAACCGCGGCGGCCACAGCTGGAGCCCCCGCCGCAACCGCAGCTGCCAATGAGGTCTCGTCATCCCAGACGTGCTCCCCGAAGCCAACGACCAGAGCAGCAGTGACCTGCGAGGATCCCGGGGACGGCATCGGTACAGCATGCATCGCGGCCGCGCCGGAAGCGTCCGCCAAAAGGTGGAGGCTTCCCGTCCGTTTTCCTCCACCGTCCTCCGGTTCCAGGTCGTGCGCAACGACGAGCTGCGCCACGCTCGGCTCCTTTCCCAGTAGAGGGAGAGATGCGACCGGTTGGTACTAGTTCTGGTACTAGAACTGGCCGAGAACGGCCGGACCTACTGGGGACCAGACGGACGAAAGCCCTTCTGTTTGCTTGGGTTCTGGAAAGACCGGTCCCCGCAGGCAGAACATGGACATCTTCGAGGGCACCGAGCAGATCCAGCAGTTGGTCATCGGTCGAGCGATCAGCGGCCTGCGCATCGAGTAGCGCTGACCTGATGCAAAAACGGGTCGGTCGGTATGAGCCTGTCGCCGAGCGTCTCGGCTCCATCATGCGTCGCTTTCTGGCTGACACTCGTCGATTGCGAGACGAAGCAGAGCTGCGGCGACATCCCACCAGCTCTCGAGGTCGCGGAGCGCCTCGAGTAGCCGAGGATCGGCGAGAGCCCGG
>JBKJJS010000352.1:0-3623 GCA_046597895.1 Ilumatobacteraceae bacterium | reverse complement strand
GACTCCAAGGAAGGCCCGAGGGCGTTCGCCGAGAAGCGGGCACCGGAGTGGACCGGGACCTGAGTCGCCCGCGGGTCTCGGCGCGCTCCTACCCGGAATTCGGGTAGATCCGCGCCGAGACCCGCGGGCGACTCAGGTCCCGGTCCACTCCGGTGCCCGCTTCTCGGCGAACGCCCTCGGGCCTTCCTTGGAGTCGTTCGAGGTGAACACCTTGCCCTGGAACGGGCCCTGGATCGCCCAGAACTCCGCTTCGGTGAGGCCCTGCGTGGCCTTAATGAGCTGTTTGGACGCGGCAACCCCGAGTGGGGCGTTCTTGGCGGCCCGCTCGGCCAGCGTCATGGCGACGTTCACGGCATCGCCCTTCTCAGCCAGCCGGCAGATCAGCCCGAACCCGAACCCCTCCTCAGCGGTAATGGGATCGCCGGTAATCGCCATCTCCATCGCCTTGCCGTAGCCCACGCGGGTCGGGAGCCGGAGCAGTCCGCCGGCGGCGGCGAACAGCCCAACACTCACCTCAGGGATGCCGAGCTTGGCCCCCTTGGCGGCGACGAGCAGGTCACACGACAACGCCAACTCGAGGCCACCGGCGAGGGCGAACCCCTCGATGGCGCCGATGAGCGGCTTCTCGGACCCGTTCTGGATGAACTTCATCATCGGGCCGACGTCCTCGCCGCGGCTGAACGCCTTCAGGTCCATGCCTGCCGAGAAACCGCGTCCAGCACCGGTGAGTACACCGGCGGTCAGCCCCGGATCGTCGTTGAGTCGCTGTATCGCCGCCCACAGCCCGTGTGACAGGGCACCGTTGATGGAGTTCATCGCCTCTGGACGGTTGAGTGTGATGAGCAGCACTCGCCCGCGTTGCTCGGTGAGGACAGCCTCGTTCTCGTCAGTCATGTCGCTGGCTCCTGTCTCAGTCGGCAATTCGCTCGATGATCGTGGCGTTGGCCATTCCGCCACCTTCGCACATCACCTGTAGGCCGTAGCGGCCGCCGGTGCGCTCGAGCTCGTTCAAAAGGGTGGCCATGAGCTTCGTGCCGGAGCAGCCGAGCGGATGGCCGAGCGCAATGGCACCACCGTTCACGTTGACCTTGGCCATGTCCGCCCCCGTCTCCTTCGCCCACGCGAGCACCACGGACGCAAACGCCTCGTTGACCTCGATCACATCGATGTCGTCGATGCTGAGCCCGCTCTTTTCGAGGATCTTCTTCGTGGCGGGGATCGGGCCCTTCAGCATCGTGACGGGGTCGGCCCCCGTCACCGCGAAGGCGTGGAAGCGAGCCCTCGGCTTCAGTCCGAGTTCGGCCGCCTTCTCGGCACTCATGATGAGCACGGCCGAGGCGCCGTCCGAGATCTGCGAGGAGTTGCCCGCGGTGACCTTGCCGTCCGCCTTGAACGCCGGCTTCAACGCGGCGAGCGTCTCCGGCGTGGTGGTCTCGCGAATTCCTTCATCGGCGGTCATCATCTCGACGCCGTTGCCGAGGTCGACGGGCACCGCGATGATCTCGTGTTCGAAGCGACCCTCGCGGGTGGCCTGGGCGGCGCGCTGCTGGCTTTGCGCTCCGAACGCGTCAAGGTCCTCGCGGGTGATGCCGTACTCGTCGGCGATCATCTCGGCGCCGATGCCCTGGGGCGGCAGGCCGCTCTCGGCGTACCGGTCGAGCATGTCCTGCGGGAACGGGAAGCCCATGTCCTTCACGACTGAGGCGCCCATCGGCGTGCGGGTCATGACCTCAACACCAGCGGCGACCACGATGTCGTACGCGCCGGCGATCACGCCCTGCGCCGCGAAGTGCATCGCCTGCTGACTGGAGCCGCACTGGCGGTCGATGGTGGTGGCGGGGACGGATTCGGGCCAGCCCGCCGCGAGCACGGCGTTGCGGCCGATGTTGAGCGACTGCTCGCCGACCTGCATCACGCAGCCCATGATCACATCGTCGACGAGGGCGGGGTCGAGGTGATTGCGAGTCTGGATGGCCTTCAGCACATGGGCGGCGAGGGCAGCCGGGTGCCAGTCCTTGAGCTTGCCGTTGCGCTTGCCACCCGGTGTACGGACGGCGTCGACGATCACTGCTTCGGTCATGACGGGTGTTCTCCTTGTTCTTCGATCAGGTCTGGGTGGTGGCGGCGCGCAGATTGGTCTGCAGTTGCTGCATGACGGTGGCAAGGGCTTGGCGATCGGAGCGGGAGATCCCGGCGCGCAGTTCAGTGCGCAGCGTCTTGTCAATCTCGCCGATGCGGGCGACCATGTCGTGGCCAGGGGGCGTCAACTGGATCTGCCACACGCGGCGATCCTCGGCGTCCGGCTGGCGCTCTACGAGGCCTCTCTCCTGCAGCCGGTCGATCGTCGCCCCGGTGGCGGCGCGCCCCTGGCCGAGGTGGTCAGCAATTTTTGTTTGAGTCACAGGCCCGAAGTCGGACACATAGGCGAGGATGCTGGCCTGGGTGAGGTTCAGTTCGAGTTCAGCGAATCGATGGTCGAACGCCTCCCGGATGAGCCGAGCAGTCGCCATCAGCGTCGCTTCGACGCGCAGCCACGGCGGAGCATCGAGCTCATGGCTGCCCACCGACTTCTGCACGGCGACATATTGCATGGTGCCATACAGTATGTCAACATAGGCAGGTCGTCCTCGCTCGACCACGCCAGGAGTTGCCATGTCCGACCTCGCCCTCTCCCCCACCGACACTGAGGCCTTCCGGGCTCGCTGCCGCGCCTTCCTCGACGAGCAGAACGCCAACGGCGCGTCCGCCGCGTTCGAGGATGGCCGGTCGTTCGTGATGGCTGCCGCCAATGCTGGACTCGGCGCCGGAATCACGCTGCCGGCCGAGTACGGCGGCGCCGGCCTCACGCCAGCGCACGACAAGATCTGGCGGGAGGAGAAGGCCCGGTTCCCGCTCCGCGACATCGAGTTCATCATCAGCCACGGCATGTGCCTGCCGATGCTCAACGAGTACGGAACGTCGGTGCAGAAGCAGGCGTTCATGGCCGACATGATCTCCGGCAAGACGCTGTGGTGCCAGATGTTCTCCGAGCCCGGAGCCGGATCTGATGTGGCGAGTCTGCAGACCAAGGCCGAACGCGATGGCGACGAGTGGGTGATCACCGGGCAGAAGGTGTGGACCTCGTCGGCCCACACGTCTGACTGGGGCATCTGCCTCGCCCGTACCGACCCTGACGTCTCCAAGCACGCCGGGATCACCTACTTCGTGGTCGACATGCACGCGCCCGGCGTCACCGTGCGCCCGCTCCGCCAGATCGACGGCGCCATCCACTTCAACGAGGTGTTTCTCGACGGTGTGCGCGTGCACCACGACAACGTCGTCGGCGCCGTCGGCGACGGTTGGCGCGTGGCCATGACCACGCTCACCGCGGAGCGCACGTCGATCGGTGAGGGCGGCCAGACCGGCTGGCACGACATCGCCGAGCTGGCCCGTCAGTTCCACGTCGACGACGACCCCCTCCTCCGGCAGGAGCTGGCCCGCGTCGCCACGCGGGAGATGATCCAGCGTTGGCTCGTGTACCGGGTGCGCACCGCGGTCGCTCAAGGCCGGCCGCCCGGCCCGGAGGCTGCCGTGCTGAAGCTGGTGAACAGCCACCAGGTGGAACACGTGGGTTCAGTGCTGAT
>JBKJJS010000272.1:0-3351 GCA_046597895.1 Ilumatobacteraceae bacterium | reverse complement strand
CGCCGACGGCCGGCACGCTCATCGCCATCGAGACCGGCCCCGGCCTCACCCGTGAGGACCTGCTCGCGATCGCCGCCGGCGTCGTCCCCACCACCGCTACACCCAACGTGCTGCTCGTGCTCGCGACCTCGGCCCCCGACGTCGACGGGTTCAGTGTCCAAGCGCTCGGCAGCGTCGTCGATGGCGAGTTGTGCATTCCGACGAACCGAGGCTGCACGTCGGCCGCTCCCGGCAGCCTCGTCGTCGAGCACTCGATCAGCGGCAAGGCCGGAATCGTCGGTCTCGCCGGCGCTGGCATCGTCAGCCTGCGGATCACCATGGCCGACGGCGTCACGCCTGTGACGTTCCCCGGTGGCACCGCTGGCGACCCGTTGACCGACCTCGTCGTCGGCACCTCCCGGGCCTTCGCCATCGACCTGAACGGTCAGTACGACGTCAAGATCGTCGGCCTCGACGCCAACGGGAACCCGGTGGGCGCAGGCGCCGAGATCCAGGCGACGGTGACCACGATGGTGACGCCCACAACATCGTTGTTGGTCGATAGCGGCGGCAATCCCACCATCGTCCAGACGACGGCTCCGCACGCCTGACGGCGGTCGTCACGGAGCCCCTGGACCGTGGCGAGGATTGTTCAGCTACTCGTCGCTTGGCGGTGACCGGCTTCACTCTGGGCGGCGAGTAGCCCGCTCCGCCAAGCGCTCGCGGAATTTGTCATCGTACGGACCAGCCGATGGGGACTCGATGCCATCCAACAGCACTCGGCGCACTGAATCGACCTGGATCAGCTGGGTGCCGAGGTTCTGTCCGGCCAGCACCCGATCGAATGCGGCGGGCGCGTGGGCCAACCCTTCGACGATGTCCTCGGCATACCGCAGCTTCCCGGCGGCCAGAAGTTCGCCGAGGCGAGCGCGACCCTCGGCGAACCGGGGGACGAAGTTGAAGATGTAGAACCCGCGCATGTCGGCCTGCTTGTACACGAGTTCGAAGTAGTGCTTCGGACCCTGCCAGTCGTTCGCCCCCCGGTCGTACTGCGAGCTGGCCCCGCACAGCACGACGCGGGCCCCGAACGCGATCTGCGTGAGCACGATGTCGAGCGTCTCGCCGCCGACGTTGTCGAAGTAGATGTCGATACCGCGCGGGCACAGTTCGCGCAGCCGAAGCGCCACATCCTCGGTGCGGTAGGCGATGGCCCCGTCGATGCCGAGCTCGCTCACCAGCCAGTCGCCCTTCGCGCGGCTGCTCGTGATGCCGATGACGCGACAGCCAGCCAGCTTCGCCAACTGGCACACCACAGCACCCACCGCACCGGCGGCCGTGGACACCACGACGGTGTCGCCGAGCTTGGGTCTGGCGAACTCGGTGAAACCGAACCAGGCGGAAAGACCCGGGCCACCGAGCACATGCAGGGGGGCGGCCAGCGACACGCCCTCGGTCGGTTCGAAGGGCTGGACCGGCACGACGTCGCGGCCGTTCGACAGCACGATGTCTTGCCACGGCAGCGAACCGCTCACATACGTGCCGACCGGAAAGCCGGGATGGTTCGATTCGGTCACCCGGCCGATGCCGGCTCCAACGATGGGGCTGCCGATTGGGGTCGGCGGTCGCCCGTCAGCGCTGCCCGACATCACGACCTTGAACATCGGCGTCGCCGCCCGGAGGTACACGGTGTGGACGACGAACTCGCCCGCGGCTGGGACCGGCACATCGACGGCCTCCGATGCAAGATGCGATGCGATCGAGAAGTCTTGAGGCCGTGACGCCAGCACCCAGCGACTGCCCTTCATGAGATGCCCTTCATGAAATCCCTTTCATCGATCCGGTCACGCGTCGGCCACCAGTGGCCGGCGCTGCTTCGACACTACGCACGGTTCAGAGTTCGGTCAGCGCTCCGCTGGTCGAGAGCTCTCGCAGTTTGAACTTTTGGATCTTGCCGGATCCTGTCAGGGGGAACTCGCTCATGGCGTACCAATGCCGTGGCGTCTTGTGTGGGGCGAGATGTTCACGCATGTACGCGAACAATTCCGCCTTGTCCACCATCGCACCCGGCGCGGGGCGGATGAACGCCGCGACTTCCTCGCCCCAGCGGTCGTCGGGTAGCCCTACGACCGCCACCTCACCCACGTTCGGATGCGCGAACAGCAACTCTTCGAGTTCGCGCGGGTAGATGTTCTCGCCGCCGCGGATGATCATGTCCTTGAGTCGACCCTCGACGGTGCAGTAGCCCCGCTCGTCCATGGCGCACAGGTCGCCGGTGTGGAGCCAGCCCTCGGCGTCCACCGCTGCCGCAGTGGCGACGGGATTCTCGAAATACTCGAGCATCACGTGGTACCCGCGCGTGCAGTACTCACCGATCTGGCCGATCGGCAGCGTCACTCCGCTGTCCGGATCGACGATCTTCGCCTCGACATTCGGCATGGGTGTCCCGATCGTGCCGGCTTTGTCCTCGATGGTGTCCGATGTCATCGTCATCGACGCCACAGGGGAGCACTCGGTCTGGCCAAAGACAATCGTGAACTTCGCGCCGAGACGTTCCTCCAAGGTTCTCACCATCGACGCGGGAACCGTTGACCCGCCGGAACAGATGTACTCGACGGACGACAGGTCGGTGGAGCTGAACGACGGGTGTTCCATCATCGCCACGAGCATCGTGGGGACGCCCATGATGGCGTTGACCCGGTGGCGCTCGAAGAGCGTGAGGACGAGACCGGGCTCGAATGCCTCCACGAGTACCTGGGTCGCCCGTTTCGACACCGCCCCGAGCACGCAGATGACGCAGCCGGCGGTGTGGAACAACGGCATCGTCGTGATCCACACCGAGCCGTCTTGTACCCCCATCCGGTCCAACGTGTCGGCTCCGTTGTTGACGAGGCCGCGGTGGTGGAGCAATGCCCCTTTCGGGAAGCCGGTCGTGCCCGACGTGTACTGGATCATCACCGCATCACCGGATCGCACCGTTGGCAGCTCCGGCGGGGTGCTCCCAACGTTCTCGCCACTCGCCTCGCCACTGGCGAGGAAGTCGTCCCATTGATCGAACCGGATGACCTCTCGAAGTTCGGGGCATCGCGGTCGCAGCTCTTCGATCGTGGCAAGCATCGGGTTCCCGCGGAATTCGGTGACGACGGCGATACCGGCGGCCCTCGACTGGTTGAGGACGTACTCGACCTCCTTGGCGCGGAATCCGGGGTTGACCGTCACGAGCACGAGGCCGGCCATCGCCGCGCCGAACTCCATCATGATCCACTCGGGGAGGTTCGGCGCCCACACGGCGACGCGCTCTCCGGGTTCGAACCGCTGCATCAACGCGTGTGCGGTACGTATCGAAGCGGCGTGGAGTTCGGCGTAGGTCCATTG
>JBKJJS010000197.1:0-4275 GCA_046597895.1 Ilumatobacteraceae bacterium | reverse complement strand
GCCCGCAACTCGTCAAGACGAATCATCCGATGCAGGGCCTCGCCTCGATCCCCGCCATGACCGTGGCTGCGGAAGCAACATCCACGCTCAAGATCGGCTGCCGCGTCTTCTGCGTCGACTACCACGTGCCGGCCGTCCTCGTGAAGAACGCCATGACGATCGACTGGTTCAGCGGCGGCCGCCTCGAGTTCGGGCTCGGCGCCGGATGGTTGGCCGGCGAGTACGAGGCCATGGGTGTTCCGCTCGACCCACCCGGCGAACGCATCAGCCGTCTCGAGGAGATGATCGCCGCGGCCAAGGCGCTCATGGCACCGGGCGAGGTGGACATCCACGGCACGAACATCAACCTCCACGGGTTCCAGGGCGAGCCGCAACCTGTGGCGGGCACGCCGCCGATCATGATCGGTGGCGGCTCCAAGCGGGTGCTGACGCTCGGCGGCCGTGAGGCCGACATCGTGAGTTTCAACTTCGACAACTCCTCCGGCATGATCGGCCCGCTGGGCGTGGCGAGCGGCATGGCCGAGCAGACGCTGAAGAAGGTCCAGTGGGTGAAGGACGGCGCCGCCGCCGCCGGCCGGCCGATTCCCGAGCTGGAGATCGGCGCATACTTCACGTTCGTCGTGGACGATCCGATTCCCGTCGCCGAGGGCTTCGGGGCGATGTTCGGGATGTCGGCCGCCGACGTCATGCAGTACCCGCACGCGCTGGTGGGGCCGGCGAGCGCTCTTGTCGATGAGTTGCAGCGACGCCGCGAGGCATACGGCATCAGCTACGTGACCGTGAACGACCAAAACCTGGAAGCCTTCGCGCCGGTCGTCGCGCAACTCGCCGGTCGTTGATCGCTGATCGCTGATCGCTGATCGCTGATCGCCACCAGTTTCGCCTTGCATTCGACCGAGGACAGAGAGGACGATCAGCCGATGGAGAACATCACGGGCCGTATTGCGTTGGTGACCGGCGCCGCGGCCGGTATCGGTCGTGGCATCGCCGAGGGTTTGGCGGCACAAGGGGCGCACCTTGCACTGTGCGACGCCAAGCCGTCGATCGCTGAAGTGGCCGCCGATCTTGCCGAGCGCTACCTCGTGCGAACGGCGTGCTGGGTAGGCGACGTCGCCGATCCTGCGCACATCTGGGATGTGGTCAACGGTGCGCTCGCCCGCCTCGGGCGCGTCGACATCCTCGTCAACAACGTCGGCACCTGGCTCGGCTCCCGAGTGACCGATCCACTTGACGGCGCCATCGCCACGTACGACCGCCTGATGGCCGTGAACACCCGGCCGACGTTCCTGTTCGGACGGGCGCTCATCCCACACATGAAGGCGTTGGGCCGGGGGGACATCATCAACATCAACACCGACCACTCGTACACCGAGCCACTGCGCCCCACCGGCGGCGGCGAATCGATGGACGTGTACGACGCCTCGAAGTGGGCGATCAACGGCTTCACGTTGTCCTGGGCGCGGGCGCTCGAGGGTCTCGTGCGCGTCAATGCGATCTGTATGGGGAGGACCGACAGCGAGATGCTGCGCGGGTTCAGCCCGAACTCGACGCCAGAAGAGATCGCGTCGTGGAAGACGCCGGCTGACATCGCCCGGCTCATCATCGGTCTGCTCGAGGAGGGGCCGAATGGCCGTACCGGCTTCAACCTGCCCGTCTGGTGGGAGGAGCCGATCGTGGTCCCGCCCCCCGACGCCCCCTGGGAGGTCCGTGTGGGGACGATGAAGGCGACGGGGGTCTGACGATGAGCGGGATACTCGAAGGCCAGGTCGCCATCGTGACCGGTGCCGCGCAAGGGCTCGGCGAGACATACGCCGAACGGTTGGCGGCCGAGGGCATGAAGGTTGTGTGCGTCGACATGCAAGAGGCGGTTCGCGCCGTGGCGGCCCGCATCGGTGGCACGGCGGTCGTGGCGGATGTCAGCATCGTGGGTGGCGTCAAGGCTGTCGTGGCAGCCGCAGTGCGGGGGTTCGGCGGTGTCGACGTGCTCGTCAACAATGCCGGGCGATGGAAGCAGACCCCGTGCGACGCCGGTGATCGGGAACAGGCACTCGCCGACTTCCACGAAATCTTTGACACGAACGCCAAGGGTGTCTACATGCTCGCCCGGGCCGTCGTGCCCTCGATGATCGAGCGTTCGAAGAGTGGCCGAGAGGGTGGGCCGGGCGGGAACATCGTCAACATCTCGACCTACTACGTGCTCCCGCCCCGACCGCCGGAGTCCACCGGCACGAACCCGCCAGGGACGGATGTATACGCCGCGTCGAAGTGGGCACTCAACGGATTCACGCAGGCGTGGGCGCTCACGCTTCGGCCGCATGACATCCGGGTCAACGCGCTGGCGATGGGGGCGACGGACGCGCCGATGCTGCGCAACCTCTTCAAGCTGCGCGGCATCGACCCCCCGCCTGCCGATGTCGTTGCGACGTGGATGACGCGCGACCAACAGGCTCAGCTACTGGTTGATCTACTGGCCGAAGGACCGAACGGGCGATCCGGTGAGACGATCGGATCGTGGGTCGGCGAACCGATCGGATTGCCGCCCCGTCGAGCCGCCGGCGAACTCATCGTCTGATGACCCGACCGGGAGGGACTGTTCACATTTGGAAACCTGACAACCCAGCCTGCGCGCCGCGCACGCTGGGTTGTCGCATTTTGTAACGCAAAGGGTCCGCCGGGGCTGCGGCAAGGGTGAGGCGCGGGGATGCCGTCGGGACAGCAGCGCTGTCGGTGGGCGCCCGGATCTCCGAATGCTCGTGGGCACCTTCGACGGCGAGATCATCCACGACGCCCCCTTCGCACTACTCCAGAATCCTACGATGACACCGGAACGATGTCCTGCGGCCCATGCGCTAACCCTGCGGGACTGAGTTTCAGTGCGGAGACGCTGGCGACCCAGCATGCCGCTGGCAACCGCAGACCCGGTCACGACACTGGCCTGTATTTCGTAATCGCCAATCCGAGTTCCGTTGAGCCCGGGTTGTTTGTGCCTCGACCGGCGCTCCGCCGACCGAGAATAGGGCCGTAAACCACGCCTCAGGTCGGGCAGCGGCACCCGGTCGTCAGGCGCGGGGGAGGGCGGACGTCGTCGGGATCGAGGTGCCGTCGGTGGGCGACCCCGAGGACGAGTGCTCGTGGGGGAGCGAGCCGGCCCGGCGACGGCCGGCGCTCCCCGTGACGGTGTAGACGACGGTGAAGAGCGCGAAGTTGACCAACACGATGGTGGCGCCCGAGGAGATGTCGAGGTGGTAGCTGAGGTACATGCCGACGAGGCCTGACAGTGCACCGATCGAGGTGGAGAGCACGAGCATTCGCTTGAACGAGTGGGTCAGCATGCGGGCGATCACCGGGGGGATCACGAGCGCGGCAGCGATGAGGGTGACGCCGAGCACCTTCATGCTCGCCAGAATCGAGAAGCTCAGGAGCATCATGAGCAGGGCGTCGATGCGGGCGGTCTTCACGCCGTAGACGTCGGCGACCTCGGGGTCGAAGGTGGTGAACAGCAACGGCCGGTAGAAGCTGATGATGACTGCGCCGGTCGCCACTGCGACCCCGATGATCAGCCACACGTCGGTGGAGGAGACACCGAGCACGCTGCCGAACACCGTGGCCTCGATGCTCGTCTTCACCCGGCTGTAGAGGCCGAGCAGGGCAATGCCGAATGCGAAGCTGGCCGTGGTGATCACCCCGATCGCCGCATCAGCGCCGATGATCCGCCTGCGGGTGACGCGGCTCACCGCCAGCCCTGAGCCGAGGCCCCACAACCCGGCGCCCACGAAGATGTTGAGCCCTAACGCCGCGCAGATCGCCGCTCCGCCGAAGATGGCGTGCGACAACCCGTGACCGATGTAGCTCATGCCCCGAAGCACGACGAACACCCCGAGGAGACCGCACAGCCCGCCCGCCACGGTGCACACCACCAGCGCGTGTCGCAGAAATTCGAACTGGAATGGTTCGATGAGGGTGTCCCACATCAGCCGGCGCCCTTCAGCGGCCGATTCGCCCCCCGACCTTCGACGATGAGCGGCATACCGGCGTGTTCGAGTACCTCCATCGGGGCGCCATACGTGCGTTCCAGCACCGCCGGGGTCAGCACGTCGCGCGGGGCGCCGACGCCCATGATGCGGGTGTTGAGGCAGATGAGTTGGGGCAGGTGGGCGGCGATGCCGTTCAGGTCGTGAGTGGTGATGACGATGGCGAGCCCGTCGCTGTTCAATTCCCACAGCACGTGCAGCACCTCGTGCCGGGTCCGCACGTCGACGCCGGATGTCGGCTCGT
>JBKJJS010000102.1:0-4084 GCA_046597895.1 Ilumatobacteraceae bacterium | reverse complement strand
CGCGCATCGGGGCGTTGCGCCGGCCGGTGCAGGACGTCGTGCTCGGCGTGTGGGCACCCTTGCTCCAGATGGCGCCGGCCGACCTGCAGGCGCTCGTGGACGGGATGGCGGCGGCCGTCACCGTCCCGTATCTCGCGCTGCACGGCATCGATCCGGGGCCTGACTACCCCACCTGGCTTCCGTCGGTCATCCCCACCGCCACGGTGGAGGTGTGGACCGACTCGGGCCACTACCCCCACCTCGTCCACCCCCAGCGGTTCCTCGACCGCATGCGCGCCTTCGAGGCCACCCTGGCGTGACGATCGCCCTTGGGCTGCTGCCGCCCTACCGGCTGAACGTGGCCAGCGACCCGCTGTGGATGCGCTCGTTCGCGCAGCACGCGGACACCGTCGGCTTCGAGTCGCTGCTCGCGGTGGAGCACGTCGTCGTGCCGGTGGGCTACGAGAGCCGTTACCCCTACAGCGACACGGGCCGCATGCCGCTACCGGAGGATTGTGAGCTGCCCGATCCGCTCGACCTGCTCGCGTGGCTCGCCGGCCAGACCGAGCGCATCCGACTCGGCACCGGCATCCTCGTGCTGCCGGAGCACCACCCGCTCCAGCTCGCCAAGCGGTGCGCCACCATCGACCGACTGTCCGGCGGTCGGCTGTTCCTCGGCGTGGGCGTCGGCTGGATGCGCGAGGAGGTGGCAGCACTCGGCATCAACCCCGACGAGCGCGGCGCCCGCACCGACGAAGCCATCGACGCCCTGCGGCTGATCTGGCGCGAGGACACGCCTCAGTTTCACGGTCGCCACTTCGACTTCGCCGCCGTCCGCAGCCACCCGAAGCCGGTGCAACCCACGATTCCGATCCTCGTCGGCGGCCACGCGCCCGCGGCCGCGCGCCGTGCCGGTCAGCGGGGCGATGGCTTCTTTCCGCTCGGCCTGTCTGGCGACCTGCCCGACGAGCGCTGGGCCCAGGTCCAGGCCGCGGCCGCCGATGCCGGTCGGTATCCCGCGTCGGTATCCCTCACCCTCGGCGGCTTGTTGGGTGACGACACGGCCATCGCCGCCGCGGCCGAACGAGGCGCCGAGCGAGTCGTCCTCAGCACCCGCACCGACGACCTTGACGAGCTCCGCACGCTCATGGACCAGGCCATCGAGGTCGCGGGCCGGCTGTAGGGAACCTCGCGAGGCAATAGAGGCTGTTGCGAAATGCGTTGAGGGTGCTCGCGATCCGATCGCGGTTTCGTCATGATGGCCACATGGCTTTCACTCATAGGGGTGGCGACAGGTCCCAGGTGTTTCTGTTGCCGCCGTGCCTTGATGAGTGGCTTCCCCAAGACCACTTGGCGCGCTTCGTGGCATCGACGGTCGATCGCCTCGACCTGGGGGCGTTCGCCCGACCACATCGTGGCGACGGCAGGGGACGCCGGCTCTTATGACCCCGAGGTGCTCGTGGCGCTGGTGCTCCTCGCGTGGTGCGAGGGTGAGCGTTCGTCACGCCAGATCGAGCGCCGCTGCGTCGAGCACATCCCGTTCCGGTGGATCACCGGCAACGAGGCTCCTGACCACACCACGATCTCCCGGTTCATCAAGGACCGTTCGGGGGCTATCGACGACCTCTTCGCCCAGGTGCTGCGCCTGGCGTTCGCGGCGGGGCTGGGCAAGGTCGGGGTCGTGGCCATCGACGGCACCAAGATCGGCGCCGATGCCTCTGCTCTGGCCGGGTTCACCCGCAAGCGCCTGGAGGAGGAGGCCCGCCGCATCCGTGAGGAGCACCAGGCCAACGACACTGCCGAGGACGAAGCCTTCGGCGATGCCCGGGGAGACGAGCTGCCCGCGGATCTCGCCGATCCCGCTACCCGTGACGCCCGGATCCTCGAGGCCCTGCGTCAGATCGAAGCCGAGGACGCCGATGCCCGAGCCGTCCACGAGGCAAAGATCGCAGCCCGCAAAAGCAAAGGCGGCCGGCCAGCCAAGACACCGGAACCCATCAAACGCAAGGGCAATGTCACCGATCCCGACTGCCGGGTCATGCGCAGCCCCCGGAACTTCGCACCGAACTACAACGCCCAGGCGGCAGTGACCCAGGACCAGGTCATCGTCGCCACCGACGTCACCCAGGACCGATCCGACAACGCCCAGCTCAACCCTATGGTCGGCGCCGTCGCCGACCGGCTCGACGAGATCGGCGCTCCCCAACCCGACTACGTGGTAGCCGACAACGGCTACTGGAACCCGGAGGTCTTCGAGGAGCATGAGGGCATCGAGAGCGACGGCCCAGAGGTGCTCATCCCCCCGACGCGTAGCAAGACCCGCAAGAAGCTCGCCACCCGAGGCCCGATCCCCGCCGGGGCCACCCTGGCCCAGCGCATGGAGCGCAAGCTCTCAACCAAGCAGGCCAAGGCCGCCTACCGAAAGCGGGCCATCACGGTCGAGCCGGTCTTCGGCCAGATCAAAGGAGCGCGCGGCATCACCCGGTTCAGACGCCGGGGCCTGGAAGCAGCGAAGTCCGAGTGGTCGCTCATCGCAACGACCCACAACATCCTCAAGATGTGGCGGGCCGGAGTCAGCTTCGCCTGATCCGCCGCCACGACCTCCTGACTGAGGGTTCTCCGGGTGCTGCACCCAAAGACCCCACCCTCGAACACGTCAGGTATCACGGCCCGATCCCCACCGTCGAGCTCCCACTCACGACCTCCACCCGCCGCCGCGCAAACTGCAACAGCCTCTATTGCCTCGCCGAGTCGCTGCCGGACGACCGGAAGCAGGCGTGGCGACGACGCGAAGGCGCACGGCTTGGCCATCGCGCACCGTGACCTCCCACCCGCACGAGTCGGGACAGTCATGGTGGCAGACACCCGTCACCACCTGCTCAGCCACCGGTGCGGCCTAGGTATCCGCCAGGTGGGAGGATCTCGTCATGACCAAGTGGGCCGCCGCCGACATCCCCGACCAGACCGGGCGCACGGTGGTCGTCACCGGCGCCAACAGCGGATTGGGCCTTCGCTCGGCCGAGGCGCTGGCCGCCAAGGGCGCCCGGGTGCTCATGGCCTGCCGCAATGCGACGAAGGCCGCCGCCGCCCTCGAAGGGGTGAAGGCCAAGGCCACCGGCGCCGAGCCCGAGGTGCGCATTCTGGATCTGTCGTCGCTGGCCTCGGTGCGGGAGTGCGCCACCGGGCTTGCCTTGGAGCTCAACCACCTCGACGTGCTCCTCAACAACGCGGGGATCATGGCGGTACCCAAGGCTATGACCGTCGACGGCTTCGAGTCGCAGCTCGGCACGAACCACCTTGGCCACTACGCGCTCACCGGGCTGCTCCTGCCCACCCTGCTCGCCGCGCCCGATCCCCGGGTCGTGACGGTGTCGTCCAACGCCCACAAGTTCGGGAAGATGCACTTCGACGACTTGTTCTTCGAGCACAGCCGCTACGGCCGCTGGTCGGCCTACGGCCAGTCGAAGCTGGCCAACCTGCTGTTCAGCAGCGAGCTGCAGCGCAAGGCCGTGGAACACCACACGGCGCTCACGGCGGCGGCCGCCCACCCCGGCTACGCCGCCACCAACCTCACCACCGGCCCTGCCCTCGGTGCGGCGCTCATGAAGCCGCTGATGGCCATCGCCGACAAGTTGATGGGCCAGCCCGACCACATGGGCGCCCTCCCGCAGCTCTACGCCGCCACCATGCCCGACGTACTGGCGGACGACTACTGGGGTCCCGACGCCTTCCGGGAGCAGCGCGGCCATCCGACGCGCGTCGGCCGCTCAGCGCAGGCCCTCAACACCGACGACGCCGCCACGTTGTGGGCGCGCAGCGAGGAGCTCACCGGCGTCACCTACCCCTGGCCCCACTGATTCTGTGTGCGCTCAGCACCGGATACAGGTTGGGAGCGCACATAGATCTGGTCGTGTCGAGGGGAGGTTCGACTCGCAGGCCCGCCCTTCCTGGCCGGCTCAGGGAGCAGGCACGAAGTCGCTGAGGAGCTGGGCGAGGGTGAGGGGATCGTCGCCCTGCACGCTGTGGCCGGCGTCGGTGACGCGCTCGACCCTTGCCACGGGCCGTCGGCGAAGCAGCTCGGCCTCGGCGGCGTCGTCCACCACTG
>JBKJJS010000018.1:0-3549 GCA_046597895.1 Ilumatobacteraceae bacterium | reverse complement strand
TCACTCGCATGACCACGGTCACGCTGATCCAGTCCGCCCTTCACGACGCCGCCCGCGTCCCGGCCGACGCCGTCATCTACGCCGACTCGGCCGTCGGCGGCTACTCGTGGCGCAGCGACGACGAGTCCGGCGGGATCGGGCACGACGCCGATGCTCGTGGACGATCGACGGTGCTTCGAAGGAATCCACCAGGTTTGTCTCGTAGCCGCCGCCGATATCCCACGATTCCAGGTCGGTAGTCGCTGTCGACGTTCGCGTAACGTCAGATCGGTATGGCACGAGGTTGCTCACCGGCAACGAAGCGAACCCATACCTCCGACCGCTGACGCATGAGGGAGGTGCGACTGGGGTACACGGATGGGTTCGAATCCGTCGACCGGGTCACAGACCCAAACCAAGCTGGACCTCGCGAGTTCGTTCCTGACTGAGGTGTCGGCCTAGCGGTTCGGTGGCCGTATCGACGGGACGACGATCCCGTAGCGCTCCACCTCCAAGGGCCGGTTGGCAACGGCCGAGAGCGTGGGTCTTCCCCGCCCCGGCGGGACCGACGACGAGCACGATTGCTTTGTCGCCGGCCACGGCTGCCGCGGTCTCGGCCTGGGCGGCGTCCAAGGTGACATCGCTGCGGTCGATGGCGGCTGGTTCGTCGCGGCCCGGGCTGCGGAGCCGACGATCGGCCCAGTCGATGAGCGCTTCTTCCTGGTCGATGATCGCTCGGGTGGTCAAGGCCCAGCCCGAGACGCGACGCACCGGCACCGAGCCACCGACCCCGGGGCTCACCGGCATCGAGGTAGTAGTTGGGGAGCCGGTCGACGTAGTACGCGCCCGCTTCGGGACCCTTCAACGTCGAGACGCGCACGGTCACGACGGCGTCCCCGTCGGGCCCGTGCACACGTCTGTCAGCGCTTCCATACCCCATACGAGGGGCTGACCGATCCGTTCCGGCATCGCCCCTGGTCAGAGGCCTACGGTGCGCCTTGGTCAGCGGGAGCCGATCACGTCGATGGCGCGCCGCGCGCATCCGCGCGCCGACCCGTGCGCCGCGCGGGTGGGCTTCATCGAAGTAGCCTGGTGTCGTGACAGTTGCGCAATTGGACATCACCGGCGTGGTCGAGGCGCTCAGGAACATGCCGTTGCCCGACGGACTCCGGGCATGCGAGTTGATCCTCGATTATGACGACACCACTGAGCAGGCCATCGCGCACGTAGCGCTGATCCTGAACTTCACCGAATGGGACGCTGCCGTCGCTGAGGCCTGTGAACGAGCACGTGCAACCGCATGGGATGCACTGCAGCCATTCGACGTCATCCCCAATCTGCTCTTCCGGACTGAGACTGAGCACGCCTCGCTGAGGGCCAGCGAGCCTGCGTGGACGCCCATCGTCGATGGCAACTGCTGACGACTTCCTCGAGGCCGCGCAGACCCTCGTCGACCACCCAACTCAAGGTTCGGGGCACTTCCGTCGGGCGATCTCGACGGCGTACTTTGCGGCGTTCCATACCCTTGTGGAGTCAGCTACCGACGTTTTCTTTGCCTCGCCAGGTGCCAAGGTCGCGGCACGAGAATGGTTTGAGCACGGCCGGATCGCCAGCGTCGCGCAAGTGATTCGTGACGTTCCGACCGACCCGTCGAAGCAAGCCAACTGGATCAAGGACAATGGGTCCTCCATCGGGTTCGACCACGTCGTGTCGGCTGCCCACAGGCTCTGCTGCGAGCGGCTGAGGGCCCTCTACACGAAACGCCAACAGGCGGACTACTTCAACCCGAAAGCTCTCGGCCTCACCTCGGTCGACGCACGAAGCGCCATCGACGCGGCACGCGCCGTTTGTGACCAGGTCCGTGAATGGCAAAACAGTGGAGACCCAGACTTCGAACTCATGGCGCTGGCCATGCTCCGTCGGTCTGTGAACGCCAAGAATCGATAGCCACGGCCGGCGTCTGGGTGGGCAGCGAAGCGGCCTGTGGCCGGCGACAGAGTTGTCCGCACATGCGAGGCCGGGTGGCGTGTCGCAATAGCGAGCCTCAGCGAATCGCCCCGGACCCGATGTCGGTCCGTGGCATGGAGAAGGTCAGGGGTTCGATTACCCTCAGCTCCACAAGGAATGCCCTGGTGAGGGCGGGCTTGAGCGGGTCAACGCGGTGAGGGGTCCATTGCCACGCCACCGCTCAACTCGTGCTCCACTCAATTGCAACCCCCGGAGGTTCCGGTTGACGCTGACGCGACGTCATCGTGTCAATCGGTTCCAGGACCGAGTCATTGTCGGATTTCTTAGGAGGCCCGCTGCCGTACGACCAGTTTGCCGGTGCCCATCATGCCTCGCCGAACCGTTCAGCGAACATTCCGCCGGCCTCGATAGCGAAACCGTTCGGGCCGAACGTGACGGTGAACCGGTCCAGGAAGCCAGCCTGACCGAGGATCACCGCCGTCCCCTCGTGCGGCCACGGGTCCAACACGGCCACGGTACTCGTCCAGACCACGGGGTCGACGCCCGGGTCGTGGTCGTGGTGCAGCGCCATCGAGAGTTCGTACAGCAGAGCGTCGTAGCGGCGACCGGCCAACCGAATCACCGTCGAACCGACTTGGACAGCTCGGCCTCCACAGATCTCCAAGTACGCCACCGAAGCAACTGTGATCGGGCCTCCGGTATCAATGATCGCCGCGACCGTCGGTCCCCTACCTGCGGCGCTGACCGGGACAACGGCCCGGAGCACTGGCGATGGTAGGAAATCGCGGCCCTCACCGAAGTCGGTGTACGGGTACAGCCAGGCGTCAGCCAAGCCCGTACGCGACTGGCTGATGAGGTTGGAGCGCCTTCAGCAATTCCACGTCGACAATCCCATCGCGCGTGAGACGTGCGTGGAGGTCCTGCATCGTCTCGGCATCAGCGACTACCTCGCCGCATGCGGTTACGGCGACCCATCGGCCAGCCCATCTGTCGAGATTCAAGACTCGAGTCATGCTTGCAGCGTACAGCGCCTTCCTCAGTGGTCCCCGGACCATCTGAGGCGCGGCCGAGGGAGAACGAGCCCGCGGGAGCGAGGCACGGTCGGGCTTACCCGCTTCCGACGTTTTGGGTCGACGCAGTTGGCGGGTCGCGGGCCGAGTCCGATCTCGATCTCTCGCGTAATCGAGCCGCCCTGGCGTCCGAGCCGACTCGACGTCGCTACTGCCGATCTTCCGCTCGAGACTTCACGGTGAGCTCCTCGCGCTCGTGTTGGTCGACCCGCCCGCTCGTAGAGATTGACGAGATGTTCGAGCGAAGCCCTCAGCGGTATCAGACCGTCGCCACCGAGCAAGTTCGGGCATCGCTGCTCGTGGGGGTCCCGTATCCTGAAATCAGGCGATGCCGGTCGTGAACGGGTCACGCAGACAAGAACCTGTCGCAGCTCGAGGGCGGCCTGCGCCGTAGGATCCGTTCTGATGACGTTGACGTTGAACGTTCCTGCGGAGGTGGCCCGCCGGCTGGAGGCCGCTGCTGATGAGCGCGGCACGTCGCCAGAGCTGATCGCCGTGGAGGTCCTCGATGCTGGACTGCCGCCCGAGGCCG
>JBKJJS010000480.1:0-18965 GCA_046597895.1 Ilumatobacteraceae bacterium | reverse complement strand
GCGCGACGTGGTCGCAGCGGGCTCGAGAGGCCAACCACGAGTGCTCGAGGCCGACCCTCAGTGGGCGAAACCGGCCGGAAGTCGGGGCGACGACGGTGCGAAGTCCCGCCAGCTCGGGGTGTGCGGCGTCGAAACCACGCACGACGTACCCTGTGATGTCGAACTCGTGCTCGACTTCGCCGAGCCCCACGAGCTGACGCACGAAGTAGTCCTCGCTCCCCCCGACTTCCGGCCGGTTTCGCCCACTGAGGGTCGGCCTCGAGCACTCGTGGTTGGCCTCTCGAGCCCGCTGCGACCACGTCGCGCTCCTGCATCATGGGGGAGGCACCATCCCCGTGACTGCGCCCGGTCCTGCCGTTCTCACGATCCACGACCTGCAGTGGTGGAGCTACCCGCACTATGTCGCGCCCCTCAAGTTGCGGTACTTGAAAGCAGCAACACCTCGATCGATCCGGCGGGCCCGCGTCATCACCACGCCAACCGAGTTCGTGAAACGAACGGTGGTGGAGGCGTACGGAGTCGACCCGGCCCGGATCGTGCCGGTGCGCCACGGGGTGGAGGCGACCATCGGGTCCGGCGCCACGGACGAGGCAACGTTGCGGGCCCGGTACAGCCTCGGCAGTGCTCCCATCGTGGTGTACCCCGCCATGACTCATCCCCACAAGCGGCATGACTTCCTTGTCGAACTCATGGCCGGGCCCTGGCGCGACGTCGTCCTCGTCCTTCCCGGTGGGATCGGATCCGCCGAGGATGCGCTCCAGCAGCGGATCAGCGAACTGGGCGTCGATCGTCGCGTCGTGCGCCCGGGCCGGGTGACCGTCGCCGACCGCGACGGGCTCATCAAGATGGCCCTCGCCGTCGCCTTCCCGAGCGAGTACGAAGGATTTGGTGCGCCAGCCCTTGAGGCGATGGCGCTCGGTACACCAGTGGTGGCGAGCGACAGGGCGTCGCTGCCCGAGGTCGTTGGTGCCGCCGGACTCGTGCTGGCGCTCGATCTCGATGCCTGGGCGGGGGCGCTCGACGCCGTAGCGGCTCGTCGCGAAGAAATCGTGGCGGCCGGTCGTATCCGCGCTGCGCAGTTCACGACACGGGACTCGGCGAACGAGCTGCTCGGCGCCTACCGGCTGGCGCTGTCGTGAGACTGCTCGTGCTATGTCCCCACTTCGAACCGGACACGGCACCGACGGGCACCGTGATGACCCAGCTCGTCCTCGAACTCGCAAAGCGGGGTCATGAGCTTCACGTCGTGACCGCCCTGCCCTGGTATCGGACCCATCACATCGAGTCGGGCTGGTCGGGCCGGCTCGTACGTCGCGAGACGACGGCGTTCGGTTCCGTCACCCGTGTCCATCCCTTCCCCGGTGGCGACCGGGGCAACATTGCGCGGCGCGCCGCCGGCTTCCTCGCGTTCTCGGCGCTGTCGGGGTTCGAGGGCATGTGGGCGGGATGGCGTTCGGGCGGGCGGCGGTTGGACGGGGTGCTCGTGATGTCCCCGCCGCTCCCGCTCGGGTTGATCGGCTGGGCGATCCATCTCGTGCGGGGCGGCGCGGTCATCTTCAACGTGCAGGATGTGTTTCCCGACGCCGCCATCGAGAGCGGCGCCGTGACGAATCGGTACATCATCGGCCTGACCCGCGGCTTGGAGCGCCTGACGTATCGCCGATCGGCCGCCGTCACGGTGCTGTCGGATGATCTCCGTGGCAACGTCCTGGCCAAGCTGGCGCCAGCCCACCGGGCAAAGGTGAGGGTGATCCCAAACTTCGTCGATGTCGACGCCATCCGCCCTGCCGATCGCCTCACCGAATACCGGAGTGAACTGGGCATCGGTCCCGAGTTGGTCGTGATGTACGCCGGCAACGTCGGGATGTCGCAATCGCTCGGCCTCATGCTCGACGCCGCTCGTTCGCTGCCCGATGTCACGTTCGTCATCAACGGTGACGGTTCGGCCCGGCCACGGCTGGAGCGGGCGGCCGCCGACCTGGCCAATGTGCGGTTCGGTGCATTCCAACCGGCCGAGCGGCTCGCTGAGGTGCTCGCCACTGGAGACATCCACGTCGTCGCCCTGCGATCGGGATTCGGCCGGGTGAGCGTGCCCAGCAAGACATATTCGATTCTGGCTGCGGGGCGGCCCATCGTGGCGGCCGTCGACGCCGGTACGGAGGTGCCGCGCATCGTGGGCGCCAGCGGAGCGGGTCGGGCCGTACCACCAGATGAACCGGGGCCGTTCGTTGATGCCATTGCCGCCCTGGTGGCCGACCCGGTAGCGATGGCGCGGATGGGCGCGTCTGGCCGGGCGTGGGTCGAGGCCCACGTGACGGCCGCGACGGTCGCCTCGGCGTATGAGGCCCTCGTCAGGGAACGGCGCGATGAGCGCGAATCGTCGGGGCCCTGACCCCTGGACTGCATCGGCGCCCGGTAGCCTCGGATACTCGTATGGGTAAGGCATCGTCGTCTAAAAAGGTCGCTCGGCTCGCTGAGCGTGGCAAAGGCAAGAGGGCTCGGTTCCAGGGCGGAACGCTGTTCCCGGTGATCATCGCCGTGGTCGTGGTTCTCGGCCTGGTCCTCATCACGTATTCCCGAAACACGAGCCAGGCGGATGCGGCCGGTCCGAGAATCGGCGACCACTGGCACCTCGGCTACGGCGTCTACATCTGCGACGACTATCTCGAGCCATTCCAGGACCAGAAGGAGACAACGGTCGAGTTCCAGGAGCTGCAGATCCACTCCCACGGTGACGGGGTCATGCACTGGCATCCGGGCAACGAGCGGGCCATCAATCGCTCGACCGGCCGGGCCGCGACCTTTGGGGTCTTCCTCGGCCTGTACAACGTCGGTCTCACGGACACGGAGTTGTCGCTCACCGGTTCCGAGTTCACCCCGCCCACCGAGGACCGGGTCTACGAAGAGGGTAAGGACACGTGTACGGTCAACGGCAAGGAGGAGAAGTCCTCCCTGCGGACCATCGTGTGGGCTCGCTACGACCAGGACACCCGATTGGTGCGCACGTCCTCGCTCGGCGACGAGCGCATTCTCAACGACCAGCAGGTCCTCGTCGTTGCCTTCCTGCCGGACTCGGTGGCGAACGCTGATATCCCCATGCCGCCATGGGCCGCCGAGCTGCCCGAACTGGGGGCAGTCGACACTGGTGGGGTGACCGCCACTACCACCGTTCCGGTGCCGATAGATCCGGTGCCGACAGATCCGGTACCGACCGACAGAGTGCCGACGTCGGTTGCCGTGACCACGCTCCCGCCTGGAACCACGCGACCCGCAACGAGCGCTCCCGCAACCACCACACCCGCAACCGCCACGACCTAGTTGGCCTGATGCGGGCGGTCGTTCTCGTCGGGGGCTTCGGTACCCGGCTGCGACCGCTGACGTACCAGACGCCCAAGCCGATGCTTCCGGTCGGCCATCGCCCCATCATCGAGTTGGTCATTGAGCAGCTGGCCCGAGGGGGCATCACCGAGGTGGTCCTCGCCCTCGGGTTCAAACCGGAGCCGTTCCTCGTGGCTTTTCCTGATGGTGTCTGCGCCGGTGTGCCACTCACCTATGCCGTCGAACCCGAGCCGTTGGACACGGCCGGCGCCATCCGCTATGCGGCGCGCTTCGCCGGCGTCGACGACACATTTGTGGTGGTCAATGGTGACGTGCTCACCGATCTCGATGTCGCACACCTTGTGGAGTTCCACCATTCCAACGGCGCCGAGGGCACGCTTCACCTCACCCCGGTGGACGATCCCTCGGCATTCGGGGTGGTGGCGGTCAACGCCCTCGGACGGGTGGACCGGTTCGTCGAGAAACCGCCCCCGGGGACTGAGCCGTCGAAGCTGATCAACGCCGGGACGTACGTACTCGAGCCGTCCGTGCTGGATCGCATACCGGGCGGTCACCCGGTGTCGATCGAACGCGAGACGTTCCCCGCGATGGTCACCGACGGTTCGCTCTTCGCTCTGGCGACGGACGACTACTGGGTGGATACGGGCCGTCCAGCGCTGTATCTGCAGGCCAACATGGACGTGCTCGACGGGCGCCGCCGCCACGTGCGTTGCGAGCCAGTCGCCCGCGACGCTGTCGTGTCGGGTGAGGCGTCGGTTCGCCACTCGCTGGTGGGACAGGGGGCCCACGTCGCCGCGGGGGCACTCGTTCTCGACTCCGTGCTCCTTCCCGGTGCCGTCATCGAGAAGGGAGCCGGGATAGTCGGGTCCGTGGTGGCAGGCAAAGTGGAAGCAGGAGCGTCGATCGAGGCGTGTGTCGTCGGTGCCGAGGGTGTGGTCATGGCCGGAGCGGTGCTTCGCGACACCCGCGTTCCCGAGCAGGGCGAGTGAGCGGCGGCCGAGACAGGCTGACCGGGACACATACGCACGCCGCGCGCCGTCCTGGCATGATGGCGCGATGAGCGATCCCAACGTCCCGCCGCCGCCGCCCGGGTTCGGCGTGCCGCCACCGCCTCCGCCGCTTCAGTCGGCGCCCCCGCCCCCTGCCTGGACGGGTGCCGCGTCGGCCCCGCCACAGTACGGCACCTCTGCGTCGCCGGGAGGACGACTGCCGGGCGGGCCGGTCCAGCGCGTGAGTGGGTTGGCCGGAGCCATCCGCATCCTGTTCTGGGTGGTAACGGCCCTGACCGGGTTGACGTTGCTGGCGGCGTTCAACCGCAAGTCGGTGTGGGACGGGTTTCAGGACGACACGAAGTCACTTTCCGACGTCGACAGCGCCGATGGCCTGATCGCCGGGGCGCTCGTCGTCACAGTCCTGGCCCAGTTGGCGGCGGTGATCGTGCTGTGTGTGTGGTCGATCCGGGCGGCCCGCAACGCCAACAACCTGTATGGCGCCACCACCAAGCCTGGCCTCGCCGGGGGCTCCTGGTTCATCCCGTTCGCCAACTTCATCGTGCCGTTCCTTCAGCTGCGCAACGCGTTCAACGCGGCGCGTCTGGCGGCCGCGAATCTCAACTTGTGGCAGGCCATGCTGATCCTCGGCGCCGTCGTGAACTTCGTAGGTCGTCAGGCCGGCCAACTCGATGTCAGCTCCGTCAGCGACGTGAGCGGCCGCCTCAGCGCGCAGGTCGTGTGGTTCACGATCAGCTTCGTCGGGACGGCACTCGCCGCCTTCTTCGGCAGCCGAGCAGTCATGGAGTTGTCGCGAAAAGAGGATGGCCCCGCCGGGGCTATCTGAACAGGTCCTCCTGGGGGGGTCTGATCAGCTCGGCGATGCTGGAGCCACCCAGCCACTCGGCGCCAACGCCGCGCACCACGCCCACCGGGATGCCAGATGACTTGCCCATGACGAGTTCAGCGGCGGCGGCGAGTTCGTCGGCCACGGCCACTTCGGTGACCTGCATGATGCGCCCGAGGGAGTCGGCCGTCCCGCGTAGGTCGACGACACCCGCGATGCCGGCCACCCCGATGGCGACATCGGTCAAGCCCTTACGCCACGGCCGTCCGAACGTGTCGGACACGATCACGCCCACCTCGACCCCGAGGCGGGCTCGAACGATGTCGCGGATGCGCCGCGCCGAGCGGTCGCTGTCGAGTGGAAGAAGCGCGGCATAGCCCCGCTCTACGTTGGAGAGGTCGACGCCGCTATTCGCGCAGATGAACCCGTGGCGGGTCTCGGTGATGATGAGGTCGCCACGACGGCGCACGATCCGGGCGGCTTCCTCCTCCACGAGTCGCTTGTGCGAGAGAGGGTCGCTGGCGTCGACCTCCACGAGCCGGCCCTCCGCCTTCGAGACGATCTTCTGCGTGACGACAAGGACGTCGCCAGGCTCGAGCGGTCCGTTCGGCGGTTCGGAACAGGCCTCGGCCACGATGTCGCCCAACTGGTCTCCTGGGCGGATCTCGCCAATGCCAACGATCCCCCACGCGGTCAATCGGTTCATGGGACTACGGCCTCCAGTGTGGCTCGGGCCAGGGCGGCCGCGACGCTCGGTGACTTCATGATCGTGTCGGTGACGATGCAGCGCACGCCAACGGCTTCTACTGCGCTCGCCAATGAGGCGTCGAGGTCGTCGATCACGAGTGTGCCGCAGATGTGCGAGTACAACCGTGCGACACCGACGACGGAGGCCTCGTACCCCAACTCCACGAGCATGCGATCCGCCGGACCCTTGAGCGCCTTGCCTGCGATGATGGGGGAGACCGCCACGACGGAGTCTCGACGGGCCGCGAGTAGCTCCGTGAGCCCGCTCAGGGCCAGGATCGGGCCGATCGATACCAGCGGGTTGGACGGAGCGACGATGATGGTGTCGGCCTGCGCGAGGGCGTCGGCTGCCGCGACGAGCAGTGCTGCGTCCTCGGCACCGACAAACTCGATGGCTTCTACTGCTACGGCATGTCGTTGTCCGACGAAGTAGTCCTGGAAGTCGAGCCAACCATCGGCCACCCTGACGCGGGTGCGTACGCGATCGTCCGACATCGGCAAGACTCGTTGCAGGAGCCCCCATGCCGCAGTGATCTCGGACGTGGTTTCGCTGAGCGTGGCCCCCTCGGCGAGGCGCCCGCTGCGGTACAGGTGGGTGGCAAGGTCACGATCGCCGAGGTTGAACCACGTGCCGCCCGCATGCGATCCGGAGGGGCGCTGTGGTGTGTACCGCCCAAGTGCCTCCATCGCCCGCCACGACTCGCCGACGAGTCCCCAACCCCGACCGGGGTCGATGGCGCCCGCGAGCGTGTACGTCACGGTGTCAAGGTCGGGGCTGATGTGGAGGCCGTGCATTGCCGTGTCATCTCCGGTGTTCACGATCGCCGTGATCTGTTCTGGGGGTATGGCGGCCGACAAGCCGCTCAACAGGCGCGCCGCCCCCACCCCGCCGGCCAGCACCGCGATCACCGGGGGCACGGTAGCGTGCCGTGGTCCTTTCGGCCCCTCTGGAGAACCACAGCACCATGCCCCGAGCCCTCATCACTGGCATCACCGGCCAGGACGGCCAGCATCTCGCCGAGTTCCTCAACACCAAGGGCTATGAGGTGTTCGGCCTCGTGAAGGGTCAGGCCAACCCCAAGGCTGAACTCATTCAGACCGAGTTCCCCTTCGTCGAGTTGGTCCCTGGCGACCTCACCGACCTCCCGTCGCTCATCAAGGCCGTGGAGTCCGCCCGTCCTGACGAGGTCTACAACCTCGGTGCCGTGTCGTTCGTGGCGATGTCGTTCAACCAGGCCGAGCTCACGGCGAACGTGACGGGGCTCGGGGTGCTGCGCATGCTCGACGCCATCCGCATCGTCGGCGGAACGAACGACAACCCCATCCGGTTCTACCAGGCGTCGTCGTCCGAGATGTTCGGCAAGGTCAGGGAGACCCCGCAGACCGAATTGACGCCGTTCCATCCCCGTTCGCCGTATGGATGCGCCAAGGTGTTCGGCCATGACATCACCGTGAACTACCGGGAGAGCTATGGCCTGTTCGCCTGCTCAGGGATCCTGTTCAATCACGAAGGCCCCCGCCGCGGGTTGGAGTTCGTGACCCGCAAGGTGTCGCACGCGGTAGCTCGGATCACGCTCGGTCTGCAGCACGACCTCGTCCTCGGAACGCTGGACACGAAGCGGGACTGGGGCTACGCCGGCGACTATGTCAAGGCGATGTGGCTGATGTTGCAGCAGGACGAGCCGGACGACTACGTCGTGGCCACCGGGAGTACACACAGCGTGGGTGAATTCGTCGAACAGGCCTTCGCCGAGGTGGGCATCGAGGACTGGCAACGCTTTGTGCGCCAGGATCCCAAGTTCTTTCGGCCGGCGGAGGTGGACCTGCTCATCGGTGATGCCACGAAGGCGAGGACGCAGCTTGGCTGGCAGCCCGATGTTGACTTCGCCACACTCGTGAAGTTGATGGTCGCCAACGACCTCAAGTTGGAGACCGCGAAGGCCAGGCCGTAGTCCGGCAACCGTGAGGTTGCCTCAGGCCTCTAGCGGTCGGTCGACCATGGCTTCGAGGATGGAGCCGGCATCGGCCGTGGCCCCTGAACGCAACCGGGAGCGCAGCGAGACAAGGAACGTGACCATGGCGGCGGCCGAGCCTGCCAGCACGCCCACCTCCACCCGCTTGAAGAGCCAGGTTTCGTCGCCGGAGCCGAGCACAGCCGTCACGACAATGAAGACGACGACACCGACGGTCCAGCCCATCGCCACCAGCGCGTGGCCGTGGAGCGCGATGACAGCCTGGGCGGCGGCAAGGGCGACCATGTAACAGACGCTGCCGAGGGCGAGCACCGTCAGCGTGCGGTTGGTGAGCGAAGCGTCGTACAGCAACTCGATGGCGGTCGGGCCGAGCACGTAGGCCGCCACCGTCCCGAATGCGCCGACGGCAAGGACCACGGTCATCAAACGGCGGAACCCCCGCTGGAACTCGTGCATGTTCCCCTCGGTGGCGAGACGGGCGAGCCGAGGCAGAAGGGCCGCTTGGACGGCCTGAAACAAGAAGAGCGGCACACGGGCGAGGATCACGCCATACCCGAAGCGGGTGACGTCGCCGTCCTGGTCCGAGGCGGCGAGAAAGCCGAGCGCGAGGGGCCCGGCGTTCACGAGGAGCGCGGCCATCACGGACCCGAGGAGCAACCAGCCGAGGTTCGGCGTGACCTCTGACCATGTGGCATCCGGGCCTGGATCCGTCCGCAGTTGGCGCTGCCAGGCGACGATGCCGACTCCCACGAGCGGGGCCAGGGCCACCGCGAAGCCGTATGCGCCGGCGGCCTTCACTCCGACGGCGGCAAGAAGCAGGCAGAAGACGATCCGCATGAGGCCATCGGCGCCGAGCACGATCCCGTATGCCCGGAACCGACCGCTCCCCGAGCACACGCCGCGGGCGAGGTGCGCTGGTGCGTAGGCGAGCACCCCCACGATGAGCGCGAGGACCATGACCGAGTTGCCTTCAAAGAGTTTCGTGCGAAGCCACGGCCCGACGGCAATCAGCCCTACGGCGACGATGGTGGCCAGCACGGCGCCGAGGCGGACCACCTTGTGGGCGACGGGTCGCCCGCCTTGGCCGAGGGCCCGCCGTACCGACAGGGCACGGCCGAGTTCCTGCTCGAGCGGGAGGAAGAATCCAGGAGCCAACGCGAACGTGGCAAACCACAGTGCGACGACCGGCTTGAATGCCTCCTCATCACCGAGGGCGAACTTTCCGACGCGAAAGAAGGCGAAGCTGCAGATGCCGGCGACGAGCAGTCCGAGACCGACCGGAAGAGTGCCGTCAGGTAGCGACAGACGCTGACCGAGCGGCGGCCGTTGGCCCTGGGATTGCCCTTCGCCTGAGGAGGTTGTGGAGTCGTCGGACAAGCGGCCGGAGCGTATCTGAGGGGAGGACAAGAATCAGGCCGCGTCGGGGCTGAGCCGCTGGCGGAACCGGTCGACGGCGTCGGCGAGCTCCCGGCGCCGCACCTGTGCCTTTTGGAAACCGAGCACCCCGAAGCCGATGGCGACGAGAAGCACGTCTTTCACGAGGTCGGTCACTGATTCGGTGCCGGGGCGCTTTAGCGCGAACGGGCAGGCGTAGGCGGACTTCGAAGACATAGGTGTTCCTCGCAGGGGATGATCGACGTGGGCGCGATTGTAGCGACCAACGCTTGCATCTGTGAGCGAGAGGGGCACCGATGTGGGCCGCCGGCCGGCGGAGTGACGCCAGCCCGGTGGCGGGCCCGGCTAACGTCGATACCTCGTGGAAGACGAGACCCTCAACTCCCCGGGCTTCAACGCGCCCCCGGTTGTCGCGGCGGTCGTCGTATTCGAACCTGGTCCTTGGTTCGACGAGACGCTGGAAGCGCTCGCTCGGCAGGACTATCCCAACCTCAGACGGTTGTTCCTCATCACGGGGGCGCCGGGGGACGTGGCCGATCGGATCCGCGCCGTCATGCCAGATGCCCACGTGCGCACAGTGAGCGGCAATCCCGGGTACGGCATGGCGGCCAACGAGGTGCTCGGCCTCGTCGAGGGCGACAACGGGTTTTTCTGCTTCCTCCACGACGATGTCGCGCTCGACCCCGATGCCATCACCCAACTCGTGGACGAGTTGTACCGCTCGAATGCCGGCATCGTCGGTCCGAAACTCGTCAACTGGAACGACGTACGGACGCTTCAGGACGTGGGACTGCGAGCCGACCGCTTCGGTGAACTCGTCGGCGTGGTGGAACCCGGCGATGCCGACCAGGAGCAGCACGACGCCGTCAGTGATGTCTTCTGCCTCCCGTCGGCATGCCTGCTGGTACGTGCTGACCTGTTCCGCACTCTCGAGGGTTTCAACCCGGCCATCGACTTTCACGGCGATGATCTGGACCTGTGCTGGCGGGCCCACCTGAGCGGGGCGCGTGTTGTCGTCGTCCCGGCGGCGCGTGCCCGCCATCGGGCTGCGCTCATCGAGCGTCGGCCGGATCTTGCCCACGGTACCGTGGCCGCCCGGCACCAGTTGCTCACCGCGCTCACATTGAGCAGTCGGTGGCGGGCGTTCACGACGTATCTGCTCGCCCCGCTGGTCGCCCTCCTCGAGATCCTCTCTGGCCTGTTCGTGGGCCGGGCCGGCCACGGCGTGGCCTCATTGCGGGCCGTCGGAAGCGCCATCCCTCGGTTCGGGTCGATCTCCCATCGACGACGACGGGTGAAAGTGCTGCGGGCCGTCCCGAATCGTGAGGTCGTGCGTCTACAGGCCCGCGGGTCGGCCCGCCTCGGCGCGCTCCTTCGCCGCCACGGCACTGCTGAAGTGAGTCGGGATCGCACGAGGGCCGCCCGTCGACCGCTCAGGTCGGCCGGCAAAGGCACCGTGTTCGCGTGGTCAGCGGTTCTCGTGGCCTTCGTCTTCGGCAGTCGCTCGATCATCGGCCGGGGCATGCCGTTGGTCGGCAACTTCCTCGCCATCCCCGATTCCGCGTCTGATCTTCTCAGGACCTACGCCGCAGGATGGTGGCCGAGCGGATTCGGTCGGAGCGAGGCGGCACCGACGGGCGCGGCGCTCCTCGGGCTGGCGAACCTCCTGTCGTTCGGTTCGTCCGGCGTCCTTCGACTCGTTCTGGTGCTCGGGCCGATCCTTGCCGGCTACATCGGAATGTTCCACTTCGCCGCCGTGTTCCGCACCGAACGAGGTCGTATCGCTGCCCTCATCGTCTACGCGGCCAATCCGTTGCCCTATGCGGCGATCGCCAGTGGCCGATGGGCGCCGCTGGCGGCCTACGGCGCGTTTCCCTGGGCGTTGGAGTTGATCAGGCGGGCTTCGGGAATCCAGGCTGCCTCGTCACTTGTCGACGCTGACGGGACGGAGGTCACCGACGCCGTGGCCGTCGTCGGTGTCGGTCGCCAGATCCGGGTCGTGGCGGCCCTGACGCTGCTCAACGCGATCGTGGGCGCATTCGTGCCTGCCTTCCCACTCGTGGTGCTCACCGCCGCTGCCCTCATGGCGCTCGGCACGTTGGCGTCACGGGGCACGGCGGCCTCGCTCGTCGGTGTCGGTGCCGCCGCCATCGCTGCCATCGGGGCATTCCTCCTACATTTGCCGTGGAGCGGCCGATTCCTCGAGCGTGGTGGCTGGCAGGATCTGATGGGGAGTAGCGACGGGACGGGTGAGCTCGGAATCGCCAAGCTCGCCCGATTCGAGATCGGCCGCGTGGCCCTCGGTCCACTCGCGCTGGCCTTCCTCGTGCCTCTCATCGTCGCCACCCTCGTGGCCAGGGGTTGGCGCTTGACGTGGGCGGCGCGCTGCGGTGCTCTCGTCCTGGGATTCGGGACGCTGACGCTGATCGGCGACCGTGGCAACGTCGCGCTGCCGGAGCCCGGTGTCCTTCTCGTACCCGTGGCGGCGGCCCTGGCCATTGCCGCCGCGTGTGCCGTCGCGGCGTTCGACGAGGACGTGAAGGGCGGACGGATCGGCTGGCAGCAACCGGTCGGCTTGGTCACGTTCGTAGCGATCGCCATCGCCGTCGTTCCCGCGGTCGCCAGCGTGGGTAGTGGGCAGTGGCGGGCGCCGCGACCGGAACTCGCCGGCACGCTCGGCGCCTTGCCTCACGACCCCCCGGCGGGAGACTTTCGGATCCTGTACGTAGGGGATGCGCGTGTGCTGCCGATTCCTGGGCGCACCTACCGGGATGGCCTGGCGTTCGCCATTTCCGACGACGGCCCTTTGGATGCCCGCGACCTGTGGGAGACCAAACCGGGCGCCGCCGAGGCCCTCGTCGTCGAGGCCCTCGACGCGATCAGCAGGAACACCACGCTGCGGGCCGGACACATGCTGGCCCCACTCGGTATTCGCTACATCGTCGTGCCGATCATCGATGGCTTGCGGTCGACGCGTACCAATACCATCCCCGAGCCCGTCGGTCTCCAGGACGCCTTTGCCGACCAATTGGATCTACGTCGGTCGTCGTACGTCAGCGACCTGGCCATCGTGTACGAGAACACCACGGTGATCCCGTTGCGTTCCACCCTGAGTGGCCCCGCCGCTGAGGCCAGCCAGACCGCGGGGGCCGCCGCTCTCGTGGGCGCCGATCTCAGCGGATCGACGTCAGCCTTCGTCGGCCAGGACCATCCGGATGTTGCCGAGGACGCGCTGGCCGCCGGCACGTTGTACTACGCGGTCGGCAACGACAACCGCTGGAACCTTGCCGTCGCAGGAGAGCGGGTGCGGGCGCGTTCGGCCTTCGGTTGGTCCATGGCCTACGAAGTCCCGGCGGCTGGTCCCGGTCGCTTGTCCTACGCCACCCCGACCGCTCGCCGGCTTTTCGTCGGCCTCCAGGCCGTGCTGTGGGCGGGGGCACTCGTCGCCACCTCGCGGTTCCAGGGATGGCGACGCTGGTGGCTCCGGCGTCAGCGTCGGGCCGCCGCGGCCGGTGAGCTGCCGGTGATCCGGCTCGACCCACCGGACCACGACGTCATGCTGCGACCAACCGACATCGGGGCGGCACCGTGACGGCACGGCGGCTTCCGATCCTTGCGGCACTGATCCTCGGACTCGTCGCGCTGGTGGCCTTCGGCACGGAGCGCGACCCCGTGCCCAACAGCGTCTTGGCCGGCCTCCCCCCACCCGGAATGCCGTATGCGCCAACGTCGCCCGGCATCACGACCTCGTGGTTCTGCCCGGGGGTGCCAGCGTCGGAGCAGCGCGGCGGCGATGTCATCGTCACGAACCCGGGTGACGTCGCGCTGCACGGCCGCCTCACCGTGTTCACGACGGACGGCCCACCCGCAAGTCAACCTGTCCAGGTCGATGTCCGGGATACCGCCACGTATCCCCTGGAGGAGATCGCTGACGGCGACTACCTGTCGGCGCTGGTCGAGATCGACAACGGCGTGGGCTTCGCCGAGCAACGGGTGCGTCATCCGAATGGGATCGCGCTCCAGCCGTGCTCGAACTCGCCGTCGAGCACCTGGTATCTGGCCGACGGCCTGACGGATCAGGCCGGTTACGACCTCATCCTCACGAACCCGTTCCCCGACTACACCAACGTTTCGGTCACGGTGGCTACCCAAGCGGGGCAGAGGACCCCTGGGAAGCTGCAGAACCAGTTGGTTCCGGGACGCTCGGTACTCAAACTCGATCTTGAGGAGTTCGGCCTGCGCGACGAGCCGATCGTGTCGATCTCCATCGAGGCGAGCCCCCAGAGGATCGTGGTAGGGCGAGCGCAGAACTACCGAGGCGGGCAGGGGCGCGGCGGCTACTCGATGACCCTCGCCGCACCATCGCTCGACGATGCCTGGTTCTTCCCCGACGGGGAGAAAGGCGACGAGATCCAAGAGTCGATCACGATCTTCAACCCGACGAACGCCCTTGCCACCGCCACGCTGCAGCTGTTTACGGAGAACGCACCTGCCGACAGCTTCATCAGCGTCGAGGAACACGATGTCGAGGCCGGCGCGACGGTCGTGATCGACATCGATGCACTCGACGGTCTGCCTGGCGGTCGTCACAGCATCATGGTCACCACGGACCAGATCCCCGTCGTGGTCGAGCAGTCGATCACGAGAGGCTCGGGCCAGACTGCGTCAAGTGCGGTGTCCCTTGGTGCCCGTGTTCAGGCAACGCAATGGTGGGTGCCGACGCCGCTCGATGCCGTCAGCGAGAACGCCATCGTGGTCTCGAACGTGACGGCGTTGGACGGCACCGTCACGGTTTTGGCGCTCGGACCGGGCGGTCTGCTGCCGCTGGAGGGTCTGCAGGATCTTGCGCTCCTCGCCAGTGTCGAAGGAGTCGGTGGCACGCTCGTGATCGACCTCACGTCCGTCGAGATCCTCGGCAAGCCGCTCCTCATCCAATCCACTGTCGATGTCGCCGTTGGTCGGCGACCACTTCGCGGTGGTGAACTGCGCGGCCGCACCGCGGTCCTTGCTCTCCCGGCCGGTGGCCGCGAACTCAGCTGATTGCTGTGCTGCTGACCCGCGCTCTCCTCGTCGTCCTCATCGTGGGTATGGCAGCGGTAGCGGCGACGGTGCTGCGCCGACGCACTACGGCAGCGGATGTTCCGACGCAGTCGGCACGACCTGTCCCGACGCAACTCGACCGCCGCGATTTCGCACGGCCCGAGGCGCCGTGGCTCGTTGCGGTGTTCTCGTCGGCGACGTGTGACACGTGTGCCGACGTGATCGCCAAGGCAGTCGTGCTCGACTGCGCCGAGGTCGCCGTGGACGATGTCGAGTACACGGCCCGCCGGGCGGTCCACGCGAAATACACCATCGACGCCGTGCCCTCGGTGGTGGTGGCCGACGCGGACGGAGTCGTGCGGGCCTCATTCCTCGGTCCGGTCACGGCCACCGATCTCTGGGCGGCCGTCGCTGAAGCGAGAGCACCGGGCTCGTCACCTGAGCAGGATCTCGGCCGCGGCTAGATGTGCACGCGACGGCGAAGCCGTCGCGTCAGGGGGCAGCGGAGACGTTTGGTTCCGGCTCGATATGGCGGGCGGCGTCGCCGAGACCTTGTTGCACGAGTAGTGCCACTTCGGCACCGTCGACCGTCTCCTTTTCGAGGAGTGCGGCGGCAACCAGATCGAGGCCGGTGCGGTGCTGAGCGATCAGCGTCGTGGCTCTGGCCTCCTGCTCGGCCAGGATGCGGTTGATCTCCTCGTCCATCACGCGGGCCGTGTCGTCGGAATATTCGCGACCGCCAGTCATGAGATCCTCGCCGAGGAACACCTGTTGCTGACCGTGCCAAGCCATCGGCCCGACCTTGTTGCTCATGCCCCACTCGCGGACCATCCGCCGGGCCAGGCCAGTGACGACCTCGAGATCGTTGGCGGCACCCGTTGTCTGCTGGCCGAAGACGAGTTGCTCGGCGACCCGGCCCCCAAGGGCCATGCAAATCCGGTCCTCGATGTAATCCCGCGAGTAGCTGTGGCGCTCCTCGGGCAGTGTCTGGGTGACTCCGAGCGCCATACCACGCGGAAGAATGGTGACCTTGTGCAGCGGGTCGCCGTTGGGCAAGACGGTGGCGAGGATGGCATGGCCCCCCTCGTGGTAGGCGGTCGTGCGCTTCTCCTCGGCGGACAGCACCATGGAGTCCCGGCGGGCGCCCATCATGATGCGATCCCTTGCCCCCTCGAAGTCGATGCGCTCGATCTGCTTGGAACCGCGGCGAACGGCGAAGAGGGCGGCCTCGTTGACGAGGTTGGCGAGATCGGCGCCGCTCATGCCCGGCGTGCCCTTCGCCATGACCTCGAGGTCGGCGTCGGCGTCGGCGCCCATGCGCTTGTCACGCGAGTGCACCCGAAGAATGGCGAGGCGCTCGCCGAACTCGGGGAGTGGGACCACGATCTGGCGGTCGAATCGACCAGGCCGCAGGAGCGCAGGATCCAGCACGTCCGGTCGGTTCGTTGCGGCGAGGATGACGATGCCCTCTGTGGTCTCGAAGCCGTCCATCTCGGCGAGCATCTGGTTGAGCGTCTGCTCGCGCTCGTCGTGACCACCGCCGAGGCCGGCACCCCGCTTGCGGCCGATGGAATCGATCTCGTCGACAAAGATGATGGCCCGCCCCATCTTGCGCGCCTGCTGGAACAGATCCCTGACGCGGCTGGCGCCGACACCGACGAACATCTCCATGAAGTCGGAGCCGGTGACGGACAGGAACCCGACCCCGGCCTCGCCGGCGACGGCTCGAGCGAACAGCGTCTTACCGGTGCCGGGAGGACCGACGAGGAGGATGCCCTTCGGTACCCGTGCCCCGATTTCCTTGAACCGTTCCGGAGCCCGCAGGAAGTCGACGACCTCCTTGATCTCCAGTTTCACGTTCTCGTAGCCGGCGACGTCGGCGAATGTCGTCGACGGTCGATCGGTGGTGTAGGCCTTCGCCCGACTCCGACCGATGGACATCACATTGCCCATCTGGCCCTGCGCCCGCTTGTTCATCCAGACGATGAAGCCGATGAACAGCAGGATCGGCAAGAACAGGGGTAGCAGGCTCGTGAGCCAGTTCGACTGCGGGGTCGTCGGCGTGAACGAGACGCCCTTCGCCACAATGAGTTCGCGGTCCTTCGGGTTGGGGAAACCGAGGGGCGCGGTGGTGTTGAACTTGCTGCCGTCGTTCAGTTCGCCGGTGATCTTGAGCGTCTCGTTGTTGAGCTTGAACTCCTTGACCAATCCCTGGTCCAACTTGGCGTAGAAGTCGCCGAAGCCAACTTTGTCCGAGGACTCGGTAGGAATGAGGCGCGACCCGAAGAGCAGGAGACCGAGGACGGCGAGCAGGACCCAGAGCGACCAACGCGGCAATCCCGCGCCACCTTTGAACGGCAGGCGACCGCGGCCTTCCGGCCCGGCGTCCTTGCCGGCACCCGGACCTGCCGGCCCACGGCCGGGCGTTCGCCCAGGCGGCGGCGGCGGCGGTGGCGGCGGCGGCAGATTGCTCATGAGATCATGCTAGGGGCTGCTACCGCCCTGGCCTCGGCGGGGCGAGCGCGAGGGAGGGTGGTTCTTAAGGGTGTGGCATCCCCCGGCCTCAACACTGATGTCAGTAAGGTTTCGGCCCGTGACCCGTCAGTGTTCGCGAACAGGATGTGCCGAGCCGGCGTCGACCACACTGGCGTTCCACTACGGCGAGGGCCGGGTCTGGCTCGACGACCTCCACCGCGACCGCGATCCGCACTGTTACGACCTGTGCGATCGCCACGCCGACCGTATGAAGGTGCCGGCCGGGTGGCTGTTGGAGGACCGTCGACGCGTCCGGCTTGTCGCGATGACGCGACTCGCATCCTGAGCCCGTTCCGCCTCCGCCGGTAGCGTCGTTCGGATGCGCCCGATCGCCGAGCCAACGCGCGCCAGCGTTGGAGTGGCGGCCACTGCCTGGTTCGTGACGCTGGTGGCGGCAGCACTGGGGGCGCAGATCGTCATTGCCGTCTCGGGAAATGGCGGTGAGTCTCTCGTCGATCTCCCGTTTCGATTCACGGCGATGGCGCTCGTTGCCCAGTGGGGCAGCGCAGTGGCCGTCCTGTGGTTCGTAAGCGTCCGCTACCTCACGGGGCATCCGATGGCCGACTACGCCCTGCGCTTCAAGTGGCTCGATGTCGTCGGCATTCCCCTCGGCGTCCTTTCGCAGCTCGTCCTGCTCGAGCTCATCTACTGGCCGCTGCGCGCGCTCTTCGAAGACACGTTCTCGAGGGTCGAGTTGGAGAAGCCGGCGCGTGAGCTGACCGACCGGGCGTCCGGCGGTTGGAAGGTGGTGCTCGTGGTGGCGGTCGTGATGTGCGCCCCCATCATCGAAGAGACGATGTACCGAGGGTTGATACTGCGCTCGCTCGACGCCCGCATCGCCGATGTATTGGCCCTCTTGATCTCGGCGGTGTGGTTCGCCGCTGTTCACATCCAAGGTCTGCAGTTTCTCGGGCTGTTCGCGTTCGGACTCGTTCTCGGGTCGTGTGTCCAACGGACTGGTCGGCTCGGCATGGCGATCCTGACGCACGCGGCGTTCAACGCCACCTCGCTGGTGTTGCTGTGGTGAACACCGTGGGACTGACGCCCGCACGGAGTGAGCGGATGACAGGATGACGCCCGAAATGGACACGGACGAGCGCCAAGAATCCGAACGCGAGGCCGACGAGGACGCCGCGGCGGTATTGGTCGACGATGCCCCGGCCGCCGACCCCCCCGGCGGGGTGATCGACGTGGGCGAGTTCGACGACGAGTTCGACGACGAGGAACTCGAGCAGATCTACACCGAGCGGACGATTGCCGACACGCGGTCCATCCGCAACGTGGTGAGCCTGCTGGCGGTGGCCGCCACCACGATCTTCACGCTCGTGCAGGTCCACCCCGAGAAAATCTTCCGCAACAACACACCGACGGGTGGCGACATGGGCGCCCATGTCTGGGCCCCCGCGTTCCTACGCGACCATCTACTGCCGAACTTCCGACTGCAGGGCTGGAGTATGGACTGGTATGGCGGGCTTCCCGTGTACCGCTTCTACATGCTTCCGCCTGCGCTCGTGATGGCGGTCCTGAATGGTGCGTTCCAATTGCCGTATGGCGTGGCGTTCAAGATCGTGGCGGTGCTCGGAGTCGTCACACTCCCGCTGAACTGTTGGGCGTTCGGACGCATGGCGCGGTTCGCCTGGCCCATTCCGGAGTTGTTGGCGATCGGTGCCGTGCTGTTCTTGTTCGACGAGAACTTCACGATCTACGGCGGCAACATCGCGTCGACCATGGCCGGGGAGTTCTCGTTCTCGATCGCGCTCTCGTTGGCCATGCTCGGCTTCGGCTTACTGGCCCGTGGTCTCGAGTCGGGGCGGGGGCTTGGCATGTCGGCGGCCGTGCTCGCGCTCGCGGCCGTGAGTCACGGCATCGTGGCGATCTTCGTCGGCGCCGGGGCGATCTTGCTGGTCTTGCTGTGGGTCGACTTCAGGGACAGGCGTCGCCTCGTCTGGGGCGCCGCGGCGGTGGGCACGTTCGTGTTGCTCACGGCGTGGTGGATCCTGCCGTTCAAGCTCACCACGCAGTACATGACGAACATGAAGTACGAGCCGTACGGCGGACCGTGGTGGAAGTTCTTCCACCCCCAGTCAGCGCAAATGACGC
>JBKJJS010000441.1:0-3693 GCA_046597895.1 Ilumatobacteraceae bacterium | reverse complement strand
CGCGATAGACGTCCACGCCGATCCACCCCTCGCCGTACCAGATCTCCCAGCGCAGCGGTGGCTTGGCGGGGATGACGCCAATTCCTTCCACGGTCGCGGCAATGTCGAGGAGGATGGCGTTGCCCGCCAGCGAGTTGGCGAAACCGAGGTAGAAGCAGTCCCCTGGCGTGATGGGGTCCCGGGGGAAGCACGTGATGCTTGCGCGGTCAAGGCGTAGGTCGTCCCAAATGTTGGCGTAGTTGTTCGACCCCTCCGAGGTGAGGGCGGCCACAAGTTCCGGCTGATGGATCGTGAGGTCGTCGAGGGTGGTGAACACGCGTGTCGGCCCCACGTCACCACTCGTGCTCACCTGCGTACCTTGAGGGATCCTGATGGGTTCGGGGAGGGCACTCACGAGCCAGAACGTCACGTCGGCTCGTGCGGCTGTAGCCGGGAAGCGCTCGAAACCCATGAGGTTCAACATCCGGGTATAGAACGTGTCCGGAACCTGGTTGAGCCGGTACAACGCCATCTCGGTCATCCACGCGAACAACTCGATCAAGGCCACACCGGGGTCGGAGAGGTTGTGGTTCGTCCATTCCGGGCAGTACGTGGGGATGAGGCGTTTGGCCTCGTCGACGAGATCCTGGAACTTGCGGTCGTCGAGGTTGGTGACAGGGAGGCTCACTGCTTACTCCTCATGCTTCGACCTCGCGAGGGATCACGTAGAAGGGGTACACCAGGTTGCGGCGGTCGTTCGTGGTCTTGACCCGGTAGTCCAACAGGATGTCGAGGGTGGCGTGATCATCGGGCCGTGGGGTGATCGTCACGTTGTCGAGTTCCACCCGGGGCTCCCATTGTCCGACGGCGTCGCGAACGTACTCGGCCATCAGCCCGAGCGTCGTGGCGTTGACGGGCTCAAAGAGCAGATCCCAGATCCGGCAACCGAACTCCGGTCGCATGACCCGCTCGCCAGGGGCTGTCATCATCACCATTCGCAGCGACGAGTTGATGTCGTTGGCCCCTGTGGTCATGGCGATGGCGCCCGACTGGTCGACACGCATCGGGAACGAAATGCCCCGACCGATGAAATCCGAGAGATCGCTCATGTCAGTTGATCTTCACCAGGGCGCCCTTGAGCGTCAAGATCGCCGCCGACTCGAATTTCGACGGAGCGTTGCCCTTGATCTCCACCGCGGCATTGGCGGACACCTTGAACCCGGCTTTGGCCGTGTTCTCGATGTCCTGACCGTTGATGGTGACCTTCGTCTGAGCATCGAGCTTGATGTTCTTCGCCTTCATCTCGATGTCGCCGTTGTCCTTGAGGGTGATGGTGGCGTCGCCATTGCTGATCTTGATCGGCTTCTTGTCGGTGATGATGTCGATTTTTTCGTGACCGAGTATGAGCGTGGTCTTTCCGTCGGCGAGGAGGATGGTGAGGTTCTTCTTCGCATCGTCTTCGCCGTCATTCCACGTCATCGTGTGGCCAGCACGGGTCTTCATGTGCCGGGCCATGACCTTGCCATTCTTGACGATCTCGCTGAAGGTAGGAGGCTTGTCCGCACCGCTCCAGACCGAGCCGAGCACGTACGGGCGTCGAGGATCGCCGTGTTCGAACGCGACGAGAACCTCGTCGTTGATCTCGGGCACGTTGTAGGCGCCTCGCCCCTTGCCGGCGTCGATGCTGACGAGACGGGCGGGTGCGCTTTCGACGTTGTCTCCGAGCGTGGGGAACTTCACCTTCACCCGGCCGGGCCCCGGCTTGGTGCCGTCGTCAGTCTGATCGTTGTTGGTGACAATGCCGATCACGACGCCCAGTTGGCTCCACGGTGCCACCCCGTGATCGCCCGACCCGAGCAGATCGACGAGGGACGAGGGCTCGAGGCCACCGGCGGTGAAGCGTGTCGTCGCCGACCGGTTGGTGCCGTAGACGTGTTCGACCGCCGTGACGTAGTACTTGCCCTTCAGCTTCGGGCCGACCTTGTCCAGGCTCACGGTGAACCCGATCTTGAGCTTGGGCGTGGCGAGAGCCTCGCCCTTCACGATCATCTTTGTGGTCGAGAGCCGAACGCTGAGGCCCTTGGCTACCGCGTCCGCCTCGTCCTGGGTCAGCGGTGGGAGTGTGGAGGTCTGGACCATGACATCACCGAACTTGCCCTTATCGGAGGACGCACCTGTGAAAGCTGGCGGTGCGCCCGACGGCGTCGTGGTGAGCGCAGCCGAGTGCTGTGCCACGATTCCCTGCTTCTTCTTCGTGTCCCACCCCATCACCTTCACGTTCGTGGCGTGTTCGGCCGCCGAATAGCGCACCCGGACCCTGAGCAGATCCTCGCTGAGGGCGAGCGTGATACCGGAGTCGGCGGTACCGCGTTGGCGCACCACCAGCTTGTTGCTGTCGACATACCACTCGCAGCCGGTTCGTAGACAGATCTCGGTGAGGAAGGCGTGGTTCGTCGTGGCCTGCACGAGGTAGTCGTGCTTCAGGCTGCTCAGTGAACTGTCCGCCTGGGACTGTAAGCCGTGTTCGCTGGCGATCGTGCCGATGACGTCGGCGTAGCTCTGCTTCGTGAACGCCCGGGTCTTCGTGGCGAGGTTGAGACGATGGGCCCTGTCGTATGCGGTGATCGTGAGCTCTGATCCGGCGCTGTCGATCTCGGCGCCGATCGACACGATCTCGCCCTTGAACACCTCGGTCTTGGCGTTGTCCTGGCCTGTCATGGTCACGCTGATCTCGTCGCCGATGACTGGCGTCCACGCGGTGAGGTCGTAGCGCAGGCGCATGTTGCAGCGGGCGGCCAGCCCGATCGCCGTTTCGACGCGAAGGTCGATCAAACCTTCGCTCGGAAGCGCCGTGCCGTTGAGCATGACGATCGGCGAGTTCGTGAGACGAGTGGACGCCACGTCAGTTCACGCGCTCCGGGATAGCCAGCAAGGACCCAGGTCGGAGATCGAGGGGGTCGCGTACACCGTTGGCCGCGGCGATCTCCCGCCATTGCGTGGAGTCGCCGTAGTAGCGGGCGGCGATACGGTCAAGGCTGTCGCCCACTTCGACCTGGTGAGTTCGATGGGGCTTAGGGGTACCAGACGTCGGGTTCTGCTTCGCCCACGTGGCATCTTCCTCATACTGCTCGAGGCCGAGTTCGACGTTCGCCCGCAGCGGCATACCTTCGCTGGAGAAGTACGTGAACGAGACCGAGAGCCGGCTGATGATGGCCTTGAACGTGTGGATCGACCCACCCCAGTGGAACTTCACCCATGGGGGGCGGCCGTTGTTCTTGGCGGCGTCGTAGCCAGCGAGCGAGGTGTCGATGGCCATGAGCTTCACGAGTTTGTTGGTGTGCGTGGTGACCGCCGTGCCGGATGCGGTGGTATCGAAGACCAGGCTGAGATCGAAGCTGCCACTCCCTCCGCCGGCGAACCGCTTCTTCGGGGTGCCGGTGCCGGGGATGTCGTCGGCCTCCCACCGGTTGCTCATGGCGAAGGAGAACTTCGCCGGGTTGAACATGCACTCGATCTTCACGTTCGTCTCGGTCTCGAGATATGCCTTCTGCAGATTGCTGGCCATGTCAGAACCCTCCTCGGAAGCGGCCGCCGCGGCGTTCCAGTTCGGTGATGATGCGCTCCTCGAGCAGTTCGACGAGGTGGTCGAACTGGTCGAGGAGGTGGGTGGTGTTGAGTGCTGAGAATCGGATCGGATTCCGCTCGGCGCCGGCG
>JBKJJS010000379.1:0-10631 GCA_046597895.1 Ilumatobacteraceae bacterium | reverse complement strand
CGCCGACGTAATCGCCGAGACGGACGCCGAGAAGGTGGCCGAGGCCCCTCCTGCCATCTGCGGTGTGCTCACGGCCACGGGCGGTATTCTACCTATCGTCGTAGTGGAAATTCGGCGTTGCCTTCCTGGTGGTGCCGACCCGAGCCCGGAGGGCCCATGCCGCTCACCCAAGATCAGGTCGTCGAGGCGCTGCGCCCGGTGCAGGACCCCGAGTTGCACCGGTCGATTGTCGATCTTGGCATGGTCCGCACGGTGCGCATCGATCGCCGCGAGGTGAACGTGCAGATCGCACTTACCGTGCCCGGCTGTCCATTGCGTAATGAGATCCAGCGGCGCGTCACGGAGGCGGTTCAGCCGCTCGCCGAAGGGCGCTCTGTCGGCCTCGACTTCACGGTGATGACGGACCAGGAGCGCGAGGCCGTCCGCCGCCAGATGCTCGGAGACCCGTCCGCCACTGCCGGGTCGTCCCCCGCCCAGGGGCACGCCCAGGGTCGGGCCATCCCGTTCGCCCAGCCCGGCTCCAAGACCCGACCGTTGCTCATCTCGTCCGGCAAGGGCGGTGTCGGCAAGTCCAGCGTTACTGTGAACCTCGCCGTGGCACTGGCCCAGCGTGGCCACTCGGTGGGCATTCTCGACGCCGACATCTACGGCTACTCGGTGCCACGCATGCTCGGGGCCACCACGGACCCCATCGCCATCGACCAGATGCTCATTCCCTCCGAGGCCTGGGGTGTGCGCTGCATCTCGATCGGCTACTTCGTGCCAGAGGGCGAAGCTGTGATCTGGCGAGGTCCGATGCTCCACAAGGCGCTCGAGCAGTTCCTCACCGATGTGTTCTGGGACGACCCCGAGTTCCTCCTCGTGGACATGCCCCCCGGCACTGGCGACATCGCCCTCTCGCTGTCGCAGTACCTGCCCCGCGGCGAGGTGTACGTGGTCACCACGCCGCAGCCAGCCGCCCAGAAGGTGGCCCGACTGTCGGCGGCGATGGCCGAGAAGGTACACCTGCCGGTGAAGGGCATCATCGAGAACATGTCGTGGTTCACCGGCGATGACGGCAGGCGCTACGAGATTTTCGGCTCGGGTGGCGGTCAGGAGTTGGCGGACGAACTCGGCGTACCACTCCTCGGCCAGATCCCGCTGCTGATGCCCCTACGTGAGGGTGGTGACGAGGGTCGCCCGATCGTGGCGGTAGACCCCGACAACGAGGTGTCGGTCGCCTTCCGAGCTATGGCCGATCGCATTGCGGTGGAGTTGAAGCCGAAGAAGGTCTTCAGCGCCCAACTCAAGATCAGCTGAGCCGCCATCAACAGGGTCTGCGCAAAACGTTGCCACCACGTGGCGTAAAACATCGTTCGATCATGGCGTAAAGAATCGATAGCAGCTACGGATGCGACCCATCGACGCCACCTATCGCCCCCGCCTCGTCGATAGATCCCTGTCCGAGTTGTTGAAGGACCTGCCGGCGCTGATGCTCGTCGGGCCACGAGCCACCGGCAAGGCCACGACGGCGCGTCGACTCGCCCGGACCGTGGTGCGACTCGACCGCGAGGTCGACGCCGCTCCCTTTCGGGACGATCCGGACACGGTGCTGGCGTCCCTTGATCCACCGGTGCTCCTCGACGAGTGGCAACTGGTGCCGGAGGTGCTGGGAAGCGTGAAACGTGCGGTCGATGACACGCGTGGCGCTGGCCGATTTCTGCTCACCGGCTCGGTACGGGCTGAACTGTTGGAACAGACATGGGCGGCGACCGGCCGTGTCGTGCGGATGACGATGTGGGGGATGACCGAACGCGAGTTGGTCGGCGATGTCGATGCGCCGACATTCTTCGACCGCGTGTTCGGAGGTGAAATTGACGACATCCACCCCGCCACGTCAGCCGTCGGGTTGAAGGATTACGTCGAACGGGCACTTCGAGGCGGGTTTCCTGAGACTGCTCTGCAGACGTCCGACGGTGCTCGGCGGCGGTGGCTCTCGAGCTACGTCGATCAGCTGCTGCTGCGCGACGCCGCGCTCGCTGACGACCATCGCGACCCAATTCGACTTCGTCGGTACCTTGTGGCGCTCGCCGCCAGCACCGCCGGAGTGGTCGAACACAAGACGCTCTTCGATGCGGCAGGCATCGGCAGAAACGCCGCGATCGCCTACGACGCCCTCCTCGAGTTGCTGTTCATCACCGAGCGAACCCCCGCCTGGCATAGCAATCGCCTGAACCGCCTCACGCGAGCGCCGAAGCGGTATCTGGTGGATGCTGCGCTGATGGGTCCCCTCCTCGGGGTCGACGCCCGAGCGGTCATTCGCAATGGCGATCTCCTCGGACGGGTGATCGACACCTTCGTGTTGTCCCAACTTCGTCCCGAAGTCGAAGCGAGTGACCACCCGCCTCGATTGCATCATCTGCGGCTCGACGACGCTCGCCACGAGTGCGATCTCATCGCCGAAGCACCCGACGGGCGGATCATCGCCATCGAGATCAAGTCATCGGCAGCGCCAAAGGCCGAGGACGCGCGCCATCTCGCGTGGCTACGCGATCAACTCGGCCCACAGTTCGTCGCCGGCGTGCTCTTCCACACTGGGCCTCGCCGATTCCGCCTCGGCGAGCGCATCGTGGCGTTGCCGATCTCGTCGCTGTGGGGGTAGTGACTCTGCGGTGGCCGTGGAGTCCGGCGCCCGTATCCTCCTTGGTGTGGACGTACGCATCGGAGTGACCCAGGCCCCTCGTGAAGTCACCGTGGAGATCCCCGACGACGAGCGCGACGACGTGCGTAAGTCTATTGAGGACGCGCTGTCCGGTGAGGTCGCCACGTTGTGGCTGCACGACAAGCGGGGCAAGTGGGTGGCGGTACCGTCAGCCAAGATCGCCTACGTCGAGATCGGTTCACCCGATGGCGACCGGCGCATGGGCTTCGGGAGCTGATCGCCGCCGGGCTGAGCGGCCATCCACCCATGGTGTCGCTCCTCGATCGTGACCTCCTGGTCGTCACCGGCAAGGGAGGTACTGGCAAGACCACGATCACGGCCGGTCTCGCCGTACTGGCGGCTCGGATGGGCAAGCGGGTGCTCATCTGCGAGATGGACGCCAAGGGCAGCCTCGCTGCCGCATTCGACGCCGAGCCCCTCGAGTTCACACCGTCGCCCGTCAGCGACGGCATTGTCGCGATGGCCATGAACACTGAGGACTCCCTGCGGGAGTACCTGCGGTTGTTCTCGCCTGTGCCGCTCCTCGGCCGCATTGGAGTTCTCGCCCGCACCTTGGACTTCGTGGCCGACGCCGCGCCCGGCGTGAAGGAGATCCTTACCCTCGGCAAGCTCTGCTACGAGGTCCGTGAACGCCACTACGACCTCGTGCTCGTCGATGGGGTCGCGACCGGTCACGTGGTGGCCCAACTAGCGGCGCCGAGGGCAATTGGGGAACTGATTCAGGTGGGGCCCGTGAAGGGCCAGACCCAGTGGATGCTGGACATCATCGAAGATCCCGAGCGAACCGGGGTCGTCGTCGTGACGACTCCTGAGGAGATGCCGGTGATCGAGACAGCGGAACTGATCGAACGTCTTGCCACTGAGTCAACGGTCGACGTCGCGGCCGTGATCGTGAACCGGGTCCTGCCGGAGCTGTTCGCGCGGTCCGAGGAGTCGGTGTTCGAAGCTCTTCAGTCAGCGGCCGTCATGAAGCGGCTTCGCGTTGTCGTGGGCGCTGAGGTGGATGCGGTGTTCGAAGGAGCCCGGCTCGCCGTCGCCATGCGGCGAGGCGGCGTCGAACAGATGGAGGCACTGCGCGATCGGCTTCCAGCCGGATTGCCCATGCTCTACGTCCCCGAGCTCTTCAGCCGCTCGACGGCACGCCGCTCCGTCGAGCAGGTGGCCGACGCGCTCGCCGAGGAACTCTCGTGACCGCTCGCCGAACCAGACCGGCGCGGCCTACGAACCCGGGCATCGACGCGCTCCTCGCCACCAAGGAGATGGTGCTCGTATGCGGGAGTGGGGGGGTCGGCAAGACCACAACGGCGGCCGCTCTCGGTCTGGAAGCAGCCACTCGGCTCGGAGGACGGGTGCTCGTCGTCACCGTTGATCCGGCTCGGCGGCTGGCCGATGCGCTTGGTCTGGGCGGTGGAGCCGTTGGCAATCTCGAGGTGAGGGTGCCCGACTCGTTGTTCCCCACCCGGCCCCGGGGCGAACTGTGGATGACGATGTTGGACACCAAGGCATCGTGGGACGACCTCGTGAGGCGTCACGCGCCCGACGACGCCACCAGGGAGAGAATCCTCGCCAACCCGCTCTATCGCAACATCACGGGCCGGTTCGTGCACAGCCACGACTACATCGCCATGGAACGCCTCCACGAACTCCACGCCTCGGGGCGCTACGACCTCGTCATCGTCGACACGCCGCCGTCCCGGAATGCCCTCGACATCCTCGATGCCCCTGCCCGCATGATCGACTTCTTCGGGGGACGCCTCCTGCGCTGGCTCACGGTTCCGTACCGATCCCGACTCTTCACCCTTGCCAGCAAGCCCTTCTACCAGGTGGCTGATCGCATCCTCGGCAGTGGCTTCCTCCAGGACGTGGCCGAGTTCTTCGTGCTGTTCCAGCAGATGGAGGCCGGGTTCGTGCGCCGAGCCAAGTCCACCGAAGCGATGCTGGCCGATCAGCGGACCACGTTCGTGATCGTGACGACGTTAGAGGCGGCTCCGGCCGCCGAGGCCCGTTACCTTGCCAAGGAGTTGGCCCGCCGCCATCTTCCGCTCGGCGCCATCGTCGCCAACCGCGTGCTCCCAGAGGCCTTGCGGTCCGTCGGCGCCCGTCAGTCCGCCACCCGGCTCGTCGACGCCTCGTCGGCGCTGGCGACCGAGTTGGCCCCGTCACTGGGCGCCGACCCGGCCATCGTCGCTGGCGTGCTCACCGAACTCGGAACGAGGTATCACGACCTCGGGGTCATGGCGGCCCGACAGGCCGAACGGCAGGCGGAACTCGTGGGCGTGTGCCCGCTCTTCGTCAGCATCCCGTGGTTCGACCACGACGTGGATGACCTTGCCGCGCTCGCCCGTGTCGGCTCATGCGCCTGGAACGCCGGTTGATGCGCCAGACTCTGACACCGTGGCAACACTGGCCGAACTGACCAGACAGAACACCTCCCTGTCCCGTGAGGAGGTGGGGCACCTCCAGCGGCTCGTGTCCGAATGGGGCATGCTCGCGGACTTCTGCTTTGCCGACATGCTGCTGTACGTGCCGGCCGACGGCCCTGGGCCGTTGACACGATGGCTCGTGGTCGGCCAGGTGCGCCCGGCGACGGCGCAGACGCTCTATATCTCGGACTGGGTGGGCACGTGGGCCAACGACTCCGAACGCCCCTTGCTCGCCCGGGCGCTCGCCGAGGGTCAGACGGTCGAAGGCGAGGTCACGGTGGAGGGCTTGGCCGAGCCGGCCGACATGAGCGCCATCCCTGTGCGCCTCGACGGTCGCGTGATCGCCGTTCTCACGAGGGAGTGGTCGGAGCAGAAGGGCCGCCAGCCCGGCCGGCTGGAGCGCACCTACCTCTCGATCTTCGACCGGTTCGCCACGATGATCTCGGCGGGCACGTTTCCCTATCCGGGTCGTCAGAGTTCGATCACGGCCGCCCCACGGGTGGGTGACGGCGCCATGGTGCTCGATGCGGCCGCCCGGGTGGAGTACGCCTCGCCGAACGCCGTGTCGGCCCTCCATCGGGTCGGTATCAGCGCCAACGTCGTGGGGCTTGGATTGGCGGAACTCGGGTTCAACGACGCTCCCGTTCGGGCGGCGTTCGAGCGCAAGGAGCCCGTGCTCGAGGAGTCCGAGCAGACAGCCGATGTCACGTTGTTGACGTACTGCATCCCGATCCTGGAAAGGGGTGCCGGCGGCGAGTTGGCGGTGTCAGGTGGAGTCCTCCTGTTACGTGACGTCACCGAACTGCGCCGCCGCGACCGATTGCTGCTCTCGAAGGACGCCACGATCCGCGAAATCCACCACCGCGTGAAGAACAACCTGCAGACCATCTCGTCGCTGCTACGGCTCCAGGCTCGCCGGCTCACGTCCGAGGAGGCGAAGGCCGCCGTGAACGAGAGCGTTCGGCGCATCCGCACCATCGCCCTCGTCCACGAGACGTTGTCGCGCGAGCCGGGCGACGACGTGGCGTTCATCGAGATCGTGAGGCCGTTGCTTCGCCTCGCGGAGGAGGGCTACCAGTCCGCTGACCGTCCCGTGCGCTTCACGGTTCACGGCGAGGGCGGCAAGCTCCCGGCGACGATCGCTACGCCTTTGTCGGTCGTGCTCACGGAGTTGCTCCAGAACGCGGTCGATCACGAATTCCCGATCGGCAGCGGCGGCGGCCAGGTCAAGGTGCTGCTCGCCAACGACGGTTCGCGGCTCGTGATCCGCGTCATCGATGATGGCCTCGGCGTGCCGGAAGGCTTCACGCTCGACACCGCGACCGGTCTCGGCCTCACGATCGTGAAGACGTTGGTCACCACGGAACTCGGTGGCACCATCACGATGCGCCAAGGCGTCAGCGCCGACTTCGAGGCGGCAGGTATTCCAGCCCCTATCAGGGGAACAGGCACCGTGGTGGACCTTTCCGTACCCATCGACCAAGCCTGATCGGGCGCGTCGACAGGCCTCCAACGGCTTGGCCACGCCGGTGTCAGCCGGTGGCGGCGTGGGCCTTTTGGCGGGCCACGTAGTCCCGACGGAGCTGGCGGCGCTCCTCCTCCGAGGTGCCACCCCAGATGCCAGAATCCTGGTTCGTTTCCAGGGCGAACTCGAGGCAGTCGGACTTGACCGGACACTCGTTACACACGTCCCTGGCGCGATCGATCTGCACCAGGGCCTGTCCGGTCGTGCCGACTGGGAAGAACAGGTCGGGGTCAGTGTCACGGCAGAGCGCAAACTTGCGCCAGGCGTACTGGGCGTGGGCAAGGGCCAGGCTCGAGGCGAGGATCGTCACTATTCGGCGCTCCGGGTGGTTCAGGAGTGGGCGTGGCGGTTGCTGCCGTGTACAAGAATCAACCGTTCGGTTACTTGCACTCAGCAGACGATTACGAACGTTACGCGGTCGGTTGACCTGAATCAAGAGGTTGTTCCAATATTGTTTCCACAGGGCGCGCGCCGGGAAGGAACCATCGATGACCGCAATCATCGCTCACCGTGGTGCATCGCACGCGGAAAGAGAGAACACCGTGGCGGCGTTTCGCCGGGCGCGAGAACTCGGAGCCGACGCGGTCGAACTCGACGTCCGTTCCAGTGCTGACGCCGTGCTCGTCGTACATCACGACGCGTACGCCGGAAACCCTCGGCGGCCGATCATCGAGACCCCTCGATCAATGCTCCCGGACTTCGTCCCGACGTTCGACGAAGCGCTCGGCGCCTGCGACGGGATGTGGGTGAACGTGGAGATCAAGAACGATCCGGACGAACCCGACTTCGACCCTACTGATCGGATCGCCGACGCGGTGATACGGACCCTGGTTTCCCGTGGCGAACCTGAGCGCTGGTTGATCTCGTCGTTCCGTCTCCAGACGGTCGACCGCTGCCGCGTGCTGGCGCCCGCCATTGCCACGGCGTGGTTGACGGTCGAGGTGCCGGCGGGCGCGGTCGAGATGCTGTGCGAGCATGGCCATCGGGGGCTGCACCCTGAATGGGGCGCGGTGGACGAGACCCTCGTTCGAAGGTGCCACGACTCCGGCCTCGAGCTGAACGTCTGGACGTGCGACGATCCCAGCGCGATCCGCCGTCTCGCGGACTGGGGTGTCGATGGCATCTGCACGAACGTCCCCGATATCGCCCGGGCGGCTTTGGGGCGCTAGGCGGGAACGGTCGCGGTTGCGGGGAAGGCGAGGCGGACGGCATCCGAATGGTGTTCGAATCGCAGCCGGGACACCTCCCCGAGGTAGTCGCCGTCGAGTTGGTAGGGGAAGGGCTGGTCGAATTCCACGTCCAAGGCTTTGAGGTCGGTGCGTTCGTCCAGGTACGGCGCTGGTTGCAGACCCTCGCCGCGCCACGCTCCGGCCAGCGACCTCAGGATCGCTCCGACCTTCATCGTCTTGAACGTGATCGCCACGAGGCCGCGGTCCAGCGTCGCCGCCGCGGACAGGTCGAGCGGCCGGTTGCCGAGATACGTGTATGGGCTCGTGTTCAGCACGATCGTGAAGTAGCCATCTTCCACGGACGTGCCGTCGGGGAAGTGCAGGCGGAAGTGGGGATGCTGCCGGTCGTACCCGTGGAGCCACGTCGAGGCGGCGGCGTAGATGAACAACGGGTGGCCAGCCCATCGCTTGAGTGAACCGCGCTTTTCGACCATCCGCACGACAGCAGCGTCATAGCCGATGCCCGTGTGGAAGCAGAAGTAGCGCCCATTCACCAAGCCGAGCCCGATCGGCCGCAGATCGCCGGCGTCGAGCCCACGGACGAGTGCCTCGACTGCTCGTATCGGGTCGTTGGGCATTCCGAGCGTGCGGGCAAACACGTTCGTGGATCCACCGGGTAATACCCCAAGGGCGGTGGCGGAACCGGCAATGCCGGTTGCCACCTCGTTGAGGGTGCCGTCGCCACCGAAAGCCACGACGACATCGACACGGCGGCGGGCGGCATCTTGGGCGATGCGGGTGGCGTGCCCGCGGCGGTTGGTCTCGACGAGTTCCACCTCGTGTCTCCGCGAGAGGGCTCGGTGGACGACGACGGTGTTGCGGGCGGTCACCGAGGACGCGAAGGAGTTGACGACGAGCAGAATCCGCAAGGTCCGCCAGGCTAGGCCACTCCCGGGGCCACGTGGGTGGGCGGGTTGGGTGGGCAGGTTGGGGAGGCGGGTACCGCTCGGTAACAATGGCGACCCTATGAACGTGATCGTGTGTGTCAAGCAGATTCCAGACCCGGCCCTGCCGGGTGCGCTGGATGCGGCCACCAACACGCTGAAGCGGGACGGCAAGCTCATCCTCGATGAGTCCGACAGCTATGGCGTCGAAATGGCGCTGCAGTTGGTGGGAGCCGCCGGCGTCGGCGAGGTGAGTCTGGTGTCGATGGCCCCGAACGGCGAGGTGTCGGGCATGCGCACGGCGCTGGCCATGGGCGCCGCCAAGGGCGTGCTGGTGTCCGACCCGGCCTTGCTCGGCTCGGATGCCCTGACCACGGCCAAGATCTTGGCGGCTGCCGTGCAGCGCCTCGGTGGGGCGGATCTCGTGATTGCCGCCACCGAGTCGAGCGACGGCTACACGGGCACGGTTCCCGAGCAGATGGCCGAGATTCTCGGGCTGCCCTCTGTGACGTTCGCCAAGAAGGTGGCGGTCGACGGCAACACCGTGCGGGTGGACCGCCAGACCGAGGCTGGCTACGACGAGGTCGTGTGCCCACTGCCTGCACTCATCACGGTGACGGCCGGGGTTGTGGAGCCCCGCTACCCGAGCTTCAAGGGCATCATGGCTGCCAAGAACAAGCCGGTCGAGCAAGTGACGGCGGCCGACCTCGGGGTCAACCCCGTCGGTTGGGCCGGCGCCGGTCAGCAGATCACCGACATTGCCCAGGCCGAGGCCAGGGGCGCCGGCGAGATCGTGGAAGACGACGGTGAGGGTTTCGCCAAGATCGTGGCGTTCCTCGAGAATCTGAAGGTGATCTAACATGGCTGTCAACAACATCTGGGTCTTCGCCCAGGCCGTCAACGGGACGCCCACGTCGGCCACCCTCGAGCTCGTCACGAAGGCCCGCCAGCTCGGCGGTGTGGTGACGGCGTTCACCGCCGGTGACGGCGCTGCGGTGGCGGCCGCGCTCGGAGCGCACGGCGCGTCGAGGGTGTATGCCACAGGCGATCTCGGTGGCAAGTTGCCGGGCGTGGCAGTGGCGGCGGCCATGAAGGCCGTCATCGACGGTGGCGACTCACCTGATCTCGTCCTGTTCCCGCAGAACATGGAGGGTCGCGACGTCGTGGCCCGCCTGTCGGTGAAGCTGGACCGCACCGTCCTCACGAACAACGTCGACGTCGCCGTCAGCGGCGACTCGGTGGCGGTCACCACGCCGGTGTTCGGCGGTAACACGCTCGTCACCACCACGTTCACCGGTTCCGGCCCCTACCTCGCCGTGTTCCGGCCGAAGTCGTTCACGGCCGAGGAGTCGGGCGGTGAAGCAGCCTCGGTGACGGCGGCCCCGGTTCCCGAACTCGGAGCGACGGGTGCTGCCACCGTGCAGGCCTCCCACGTCGAGGAATCGACCGGCCCGAAGTTGGACGAGGCGGCCATCGTCGTGTCCGGCGGCCGCGGCCTCGGCGAGGCCGGCAAGTACGTGATGATCGAGACCATCGCCAAGCTCCTGAAGGGTGCCGCCGGCGCGTCGCGGGCCATCGTGGATGCTGGCTGGGTGCCGTACAGCATGCAGGTCGGCCAGACGGGCAAGGTCGTCAAGCCGACCGTCTACATCGCGTGCGGCATTTCGGGCGCCACCCAGCACATGGTGGGCATGAAGGGCTCGAAGAACATCATCGCCATCAACAAGGACAAGGAAGCTCCCATCTTCGGCATTGCCGACTTGGGCATTGTGGGCGACGTCCACAAGGTCCTGCCCAAGCTCATCGAGGCCCTACAGGCGAGGTAGTCGATCCGGGCAGACTGCGCCCATAGCAATCAGAGCTGGTCGG
>JBKJJS010000306.1:0-7603 GCA_046597895.1 Ilumatobacteraceae bacterium | reverse complement strand
TGAGCGAGCACCACGCCCCGGTCAGAGTCGTCGAGGAGGTCAACGAGTCCTGTCGACAGTACGACCTGCCCGCCGCGTCCGGGCAGCGTGAAGGCGAACGCCCGCTCGTCGCTGGCGATCTCGACCGCTCCGGTGGCATCTCGCCGTAGCCGCCGATGAACTCGGAGCACCCGCCAGAGGCGCCATGCGCCCCCAGCGGAGATCGATGTCGCGACGATACCCACCGCCGGCGGGATCGGGTGATGTCCCCCGAGTGCTTCGGCGCACCATCGGAACCGACTCCCGACGAGCGGAGCGTCCGCCAGGTAGCCGAGGCTGGCGATCCACAGTGCCGGAAGGCCGGCGCCCAGAACGACCGTCATGGTGACCAGCACCGTCCGCGCGGCCAGAACCGGAGGCAGCCGACGGTGAACGGCTGTGACAGCGACGGCCAGCGCGAGCGCCACCATCAGCGGGACGAACGCCAATGGGAACCTCACCCTGCGGCCTCGTCGAGCATTGCACGAAGTGCCTTCGCGTCGCGCTTGGACAGCGTCCCTACGAATCCGGCGAGAACGGCCGACCGATCGCTCGCCGCGGAGAGGACGTCGCCAATCCGCCGCGCCGCCAATTCCGACTCGGCGACGGCCGCTTCGTAGGCAAAGGCCCGTCCCACTTCCCGGCGAGTCACGAGTCCCTTGGCGTGGAGTCGCCCGAGGACCGTCGCCACGCTGGTGTACGCGAGCTTGCCTCCGAGTTGGTCCTTGACAGCGCTTGGCGGGAGGGGGCGCGCCGAACGCCAGAGCACCGCCAGGATCTCGTGTTCGAGGGCACCATCGGGTCGCTTCGTCATCTTTGCTTGCCTCCCTACCTCCCGCACGCTATCTCGGCACAAGTCCGTGGGGACCGACACCGCTCGTCGCGACGTAGCGCGGTCACCCACCCCCCTACATTGTGTAGTAGAAAGTTTCGGTTCTCGAAAGGTCGTCCTCATCCAAATGAAGACCCGACACTTCCGACAGTTGGCGACGATCGTCGTGGCGCTCCTCGTCGCTGCAATGAGTGCTCCCCCAGCGCGAGCAGACGAAGTCGACGACCTGCGAGACAGGGCGACGCAGATCGCCGATCAGATCGAGACGGTCGGTGGTGAGTTGGACCAACTCGCTGAGGACTACGTCATCGCACTCGATGAGGCACGCCAACTCGACGCCGACATCGAACAGGGCATGCTCGAGGTGGACACGCGGCGCTCCGAGTTGGATACGGTCCGGGCTGGCTTACGTGACTTCGCCGTGAAGACCTTCGCCTCGGGAGGCCAAGGCGGAGGCCTGGGAGGTTTGCTCGGTGGCGCCAAAGAGCTCTCCGACACGGTCGTGAAGGAACAATTCGTGACGCTGGCGTTGAACTCGGGTCAGCAGACGAGCGACGAGATGGAATCCAAGATCGCGCAGCTGCGGGCCGTCGAGAAGGACCTCGAACGCAAACTCGATCGCCAAGAGAAGATCGCCACCACGATCGACACACGACGTCGAGCGGCCGAGGCTAAGGAAGGTGAGCTCATCGCGCTCCTGGATCAGACCGACGCCGACCTTGCTCAGGCGGTCGCGGAGGAACGCCAGCGCCGAGAGGACGAAGCCGCCCGGCAAGAACGGGCCGAGTTCGAGCGGATCAAAGCCCAGGAGGCCAAGGCCGCCGCCGAACGTGTTGCTTCGAAGCAGGCCCGTGACTCGGGCTCGAAGACGGGCGGCGGAAAGGGATCCGGTTCTGGTGGACGCGGTGGTGGCGGTTCCAGCGGTGGAGGCGGTTCCAGCGGTGGCGGTGGCCCAGGCGGAGGCGGAGGCGGTGGCTCAGGCGGAGGCGGTGGCTCAGGCGGAGGCGGTGGCTCAGGCGGAGGCGGTGGCTCAGGCGGAGGCGGCAGTGGCAATGACGGCTCTGGCTCGGGTGGCGGTGGGACCGGAGGATCCGGCAACGACGCCCCACCACCGTCGCCCGGCGCGAGCGGTGCGGTCGCTGCGGCTCTGAGCCAGTTGGGAGTCCCTTACAAGTTCGCTGCCGCTTCGCCGGGCGTGGCATTCGATTGCTCCGGCCTCACGAAGTGGGCATGGGGCCGTGGCGGAGTCACGCTCCCGCATCAGTCACGCGCTCAATTTGCGCTCCTCCCACACATCCCAATCGGGGAGATCGCGCCGGGCGACTTGATCTTCTACCACTCGCCCATCGGACACGTGGGCATCTACCTGGGCGACGGGCGCATCATCCACGCGGTTGGTCCGGGAACGCCGGTTTCTATCAACATCGTGCGTTGGCAGAAGGTCGTTGGCGTCGCTCGCCCTGGTTGACACCGCGACGTCACGATGAGTCAGTGCGCTCCACACGTCGCGGGCCGAACTGGCCGAGCAAGGAAACACGGCGATCTTCGTGGCCGTCGATGGGCACCTCGTCGGCGTGATCGGAGTCGCGGACGCCCCTCGGCCGACGTCGGCCGCCACCGTCACCGGCCTTCGGGCGCTCGGTGTGGACGTCGTCATGTTGACCGGCGACAACGAAGCGACGGCTCGGCGCATCGCCGCAGGCATGGCCAGTGTCGAGCTCGTCCGGGCTGGGCGTCGTGGTGGTCGCGGTGGTCGCGGTCGGAGCAGTGGCGGTTTCGTCGCTCCCGCACGCTGTTGCCAGTGCGGCCATGACCGTGAGGCCCGCCAGTCCGGTAACCCAGGTGGATCGTCGCGTTGCCGTCGGGCAGCCCGCGCCGGTCCCGGCCTGCGCCCCGGAAGCGAGCAACCGGGTACGTCGTCTCATCGTGTCTCCTTGGTCGGGCGGGATCGCTGTGCGTCCCACAGTCGCAGGAGGTCCCTGAACCACCGCTGAACGCACTGCGACCCTGACTCAGGGCGTGGTGTCTTGAACTGTTACTCCGAGGCGGCTGTCGGTCGGCCCCTCGAGCAGTCGGCGCAAGGATCAGCGCCGGCGAAGCTGCTCGAGCGCGCGATGTTGCATCGCCTTGACGGCGCCAACTCGCTTATTGAGCACTGCGGCCGTCTGGGCGAGGCTCAGGTCGGCGACGACGCGCAGGAGCAGCACGTCGCGCTGGTCAGGGGTGAGGGGCTCGAGCAATGCGCGGAGGGCGTGGTCGGCCAGCAGTCCGATGGCCTCGGCCTCGACATCCCCGCCGACGGAGGACTCTCCGTGCTTCCCCAGCGGGGCGGTGTCCGGGCTTCGGCCAAGCCGACGGAGTGCGTCGACCCGCTTGTGCCGCGCGATCTGGAATATCCAGGCACGGAACCCGTGCTCGTCGCCCGCGAAGCCCGCGAGACCACTGAACGCCGCGACGAACACGTCATTGACGACCTCTTCGGGCTCTGGGGTACCCCGCGCTCGGAGGAAGCCCAGCAGCTCTCCGGCCGTCTGCGTATAGAGCGTGGCGCAGGCGCTGTGGTCTCCGGCTTGGGCGGCCGTAACGAGCGCAGCGAAGTCCGAGCACCCCGGCGGGGACCCTGATGAGATGACTCGGATTTCACGTTCGGCCAAGGCCATCTTCCCTACCTCGACACGATGGTGCGCCCTCTTGATCCGGCCCTCGTCGGCAGCCGAACTCAGTCCGCAGTCTCGCCGACCTGGCCATCATCAGCGTCGTCGATGGCGCCGTTGCCCTCCGTGGCATCCTCCGTCTCGCCGTCATCGACTTCGGCATCGTCGAGGTCGTCCTGATCGCGGTCATCGGCGGCGTCGAGCTTCCCGTCGTCGACGTCGTCCTGATCGCCGTCATCGGCGTCGTCGAGCTTCCCGTCGTCGACGTCACCGAGCTTCCCGTCGTCGACGTCACCGACTGCGCCATCATCCGAGTCGTCGACAGCGCCATCGTCAGAGTCGTCCACGGCGGAGTCATCTGCAGCCCTGTCATCCGAGTCATCCGAGGGACCGTCGTCGGTGTTCTCGGTTGCCCCATCGTTGCGGTCGTCGACGCCAGCGTCGTCGTTCGAGGGGTCGACCGGAGCGGCGTCCGGATCGCTCTGGTCGCCCTCTGTGTCCGCTAGGTCCTCCAGGATGACGATGGTCTTGGTTGGTCCGGGCAAGACGTCGATGACTCCGCCGAGCTGGGCTCCTGTGAGGCTCGCCGCCGCGACCGCACTTCCCAACACGACCTTTCCCGTCACGGTAGCGATGAAAGCGGTGATCACTCGCATGGTTCTCCTGCTCCTAGCTTGGACCAGGGCCCGCAGACCCTGCGGCTCCGGCGTGGTGGACGTCGACAATGCGGTCTCCGCAATGGGAAGGCTCCGGGGGGCACCGTCGAGGACAGGTTCTGGGCTGGTGAAGGTGCTCAGCTCAAGGCCGGCGGGTGGCGCCGGGGCGCTCCCGTAGCGAACGTGAATGCCGCGGAGCGTGTCGGCCAGGTCGTCAGTGCCGGTGCTCAGCAGGTCGTCGAGGGGGTCGCGGATGTGCATGTCAGCTCGGAATCGCTCGCCAGACATCAAAGGGATACGGATGCGTCGGTACTTCTCGGCGCTCGACCCGCGATGGCCTGACCTCGAAGCGGTCGTAGACGAGCCCGTCCTGCATCTTGCGTCCGCCATGGGCGCAGACTTCCTCCGCAGCGACGACCCGCAGCGAGACCCGCCGTCGCGGGTGACCGGTCAACCCGCGTCCAGCATGCCGACGGTTCGGCACATGACGCTATGCGGGTAGGTCGACCGTGATCATCGCCCCGTGGGGCACCGTCTCGGAGATGGTGATGGTGCCATGGTGGCTCGTGACGACCTCGTGGACGATGGCGAGGCCGAGGCCGGTGCCCCCGGTGTCACGGGTACGCGCTGAGTCGAGCCGGACGAACCGTTCGAGGACGCGCTGGCGATCCTCGGGCGGGATGCCAGGGCCGTCGTCGGCCACAATGAGGCGGATCAGCCCCTCAGCGCGTTGAATGACGACGTCGACACTGGTTTCGGCGTGCTCTTCGGCGTTGCGGACCAGGTTGCGGACCATCCGCAGCAGGGCCTCTTCGTTCCCGACAACGATTGACGGCGCGTCCAGCCCCGCCTTGCGGACCTTGATGTCGGCGCGCCGCAGCCCCTCGAGCGACTCGGCCACGATGTCCGCGAGATCGACAGGCTGCTGGGTGCGCTTTGGGTCGGCGTCGAGCCGGGCGAGCGCGAGGAGGTCTTCGGTGAGGTACTGCAGTCGCTCGACGTCACCGAGCGTGTCTCGGGCGACATCACGCCAGTCGGTGTGCTCTGGATGAGTCACCGAAATCTCGAGGTCCGCGCGAAGACTGGCCAGGGGGCCCCGCAGTTCGTGGCTCGCATCGGCCACGAAGCGTCGCTGTTGCTCGACGGAGAAGTCCAAGCGAGCCAGTGTTTCGTTGACGGTGGTGGCCAGCTGGCCGATCTCGTCTCGGGTGCACGGCGTCGGGACGCGCCGGTGCAGATCGTGGGCTGTGATCTCCGCCATCGTGCGGGTGATGGTCCGTACCGGTCGTAGCGTTCGGCCCACTGACCACCAGGTCACACCGGTGACGATGAGCACGAGGAGCGGCACCCCCGCCAACAAGGCCACCGCTATCGCCGAAACGGTCTCCTCGGCTCGCTCGAGGCTCTCCCCCGCATAGACCGTGACAACCCCGACATCGGTGGCGGCATCGATGGCGACGACGCGCATCGGTTGAGATTTGTCGAGGGGCTCGACACTCATCGTGAACGCAAGTGGCTGGGAGCCGACGGGACGTCTGGTCGTGATGGCAGGTTCTCCGTCGATGTTCTCCGATGAGGCGACCACCTCCCCGGTGCGGTCGATGACCTGTACGAACGCCGATTCCTCGCCCGGCAAAGCCAGCGCTCGGGGGAGCGCCTCAGCCGTGGCGAGGGCCGCGACATCGGTAGCCCGCAGCAGCGCCGCAGTGGTGGCTGCGTTGTCCAGTCGCGAGCGAAGTAGACCGACGAGTACCACGGCGCCGATCGTGAGCGCCACGCCGACGGCGACGGCGGCGACAACGGCAATCCGAAGGCGGAGCCCGATGCGGCGGTCAAAACGTTCGGAGCCGCCAGATCGGTCAGTGGCCATCGGCGACCAGGCGGTAGCCAGCCCCGCGTACTGTGCGAAGGCTCTTGGTGCCGAAGGGCTTGTCGATCTTGCGCCGGATGTTCGACATATGGACCTCGATGACGTTCGGATCACCTTCGTAGGCGAAGTCCCAGGCGTGGTCCAGCAGATCAGACTTGGAGAACACTTCGCCCGGTCGGCGGGCGAGCAATTCGACAATGGCGAGCTCCTTGGCGGTCAGTTCGATGAGCCGGCCCCGACGGCTGCAACTGCGTGCCGCCGGATCGATCACCAGGTCGCCCACCGTGATCAGAACCGGCCGTTCAGCACCGCCACGTCGCAGCAGCGCCCGGAGGTGGGCGACGAGAACGATGAACGAGAAGGGTTTGGTGATGTAGTCATCAGCGCCGGTGTCAAGGGCCTCCGCTTCGTCATACTCGCCGTCCTTAGCGGTGAGCATCAGAATCGGGGTCCAGTTGCCGAGTTCACGCAAACCGGCGCAGACCTGGAACCCGTTCAGCTTCGGCAGCATGATGTCGAGAACGATCGCGTCGTAGGGGTTCTCGGATGCCAACCAGACGCCTTGTTCGCCGTCCAGCGCGTTGTCGACGGCGAACCCCTCTGCTTCAAGCCCACGCCGGAGCGTCGCCGCCAGCCGCTTGTCATCTTCGACCACGAGGATCCTCACGGTCGCAGCATGCCTGACCCGACCTGAAGAGATGCTGAAGTCGCCCTTCAGGTCGCTTCGGCTCTCCTCAAGGTGCGGGGGCGCATGGTGTGAGGATCGGTTCGGACCCCCCGGCCGAGAACTGCGAGAGGACACCCATGAGTTCCCGAATCAAGAAGGCGGCGTACGCCACCATCGTCAGTCTCGGTCTGTTCGGCGGTGCCGCCGGCATCGCTGCGGCCGCGACGGGCGGCCATTCAACACCGAAGGTCAACACGGTCGCCGTGGCCGACAACACCCCGGCCGCCGATGCCCCCGGTGCCGACTGCGTAGACGGGATCGACGCGGTCACTGGCACCGAATGCGACGGCGGACCCGCAGCCAACCAGGCCAATGACCCCAACGAGCCAGCGGGCGCTGAGGACACCGGCGTCAACTCCCTCGTCGCCGGAACGACAAGCGGCACCGAGACCGAAGGCACCGAGACCGAAGGCACCGAGACCGACGAGTCGGATGCGTCGGATGAAGTCGACGGGGTCGACTGCGAAGACGGCGTCGACGCCGCCACCGGCGCCGAGTGCGACGGTGGACCGGCGGCCAACCACACCGACTGAACCAACTGAGCAACTGAGCTGAGCCACCCACCAGCGAAGTCCCCGGGAGACCAGATCTCCCGGGGACTTCGTCGTTCCAATGGCTGACCGCGTCCCCGTCCGTAGTGAAGGTGAGCGGACGGCAAGAAACTTGACGGTGCCGCCGTGATCGTTCCTCGGGTGCCGTACCGTAGAATCGTGGCTGGTGAACGAGTCCTGATCGTCGAGGACGACCAGCGAATCGGCTCCACGCTCCTGCGCGCCCTGGACGGCAACAGCTACGACGCTCGTTGGGAACAGACCGGACGAGGGGCGATCGCCGCCATTTCTGTGC
>JBKJJS010000146.1:0-12040 GCA_046597895.1 Ilumatobacteraceae bacterium | reverse complement strand
CCAACGTGTGGAAGCACGCGTCGTCGTAGAGGTCGAAGTGCTGACCGATGGCGCGGCTGTGCGCCCAGATCTCGGGGCCGTAGGAGTACTTCTCCCGCGGGATGTACCCGATCTCCTCAAGCAGCGGCAGGTAGATGTACGACTCGATGTCGCATTGGATGCCCGGGTAGCGGTTCCAGTACCACGTGCCCCCGAAGTCCGCCCCGGCCTCGACGATGCGGAACGACGTCACCCCTCGCTCGGTCAACCGGGCCGCCGCCAGCAGGCCGCTGAACCCCCCACCGACGATGGCGACCTCGACGTCTTCATCGAGGGGAGCGCGCTCCACTCCCGCCGTCGTTGCGAGATCCTCGCCGACGAACCGGGCAAGGTCACCGTTGGCTTCCCGGTACTGGTCGATGCCGTCATCTCGCAGCCGCCGGTCACGCTCGCGGCGGTACCGCTCCCGCAACGCCTCGGGATCGAACTCGAGTCCCTTCATGTCCGCCATGATGCCCCCAACTGGTCAGGCCGTCCTACTGCATCTCGCCGGCTTGACGAGATACTTACTGTTGGTGACCATTGGGCCATGACGCTCACTGACACCGCCGCCCCGCCGGCCCCTTCGCAATACCTCACCGGAATGGTGTTCAAGCCGGTCGACGACGAACTCGACGTCGTGGACCTCAAGGTCACCGGCCGGCTCCCGGAACGGCTGAGCGGCGCCTATCTGCGTAACGGGTCCAACCCGCAGTTCGCGCCGACCGGGCCGTACCACTGGTTCGACGGCGACGGGATGGTGCACGGGGTGTACATCGAAGGTGGACGCGCCCGGTACCGCAATCGCTGGGTGGAGACGCCCGGGTTGCTCCACGAGCGCGCGGCCGGCCACGCCCTGTTCGGTGGCTTGGCGAACATCGTCTTCCCGCCCGACGCCATCGCCGCCGAGTGCGGGCTGTTCAAGAACGCCGCCAACACCAACGTCATCCGTCACGCCGGCAAGGTGCTCGCGCTGTGGGAGGGCGGCTTCCCGACGGAGCTCACGTGGACGCTCGACACCGTGGGGCTGTGGGACTACGCCGGCCAGCTCGTCGGCGCCATGACCGCGCATCCGAAGTGGGACGATCGCACGGGCGAGTTGATCTTCATCGGCTACGGCGGGTCCGAGCGGCCGTACGTGCGTCACCATGTCGTCGACCGCGCCGGCAACCTGACCCGCTCGTTGGACATCGCCACGCCGCGCGGCGTGATGATGCACGACTTCTTGACCACCGAGCACTACTCGCTGATCTTCGACATGCCGGCCATCATCGAGCCGGCCGCGATGATGGCGGGCGAGAAGATGTGGCAGCCCGACCTCGGTTGCCGGATCGGCGTGCTGCCACGTCACGCGACGAGCGACACCACGCGCTGGTTCGAGATCGATCCGATGTACGTGTTCCACTTCCTCAACGCGTGGGAGGAGCCGGGCACCAACCGCATCGTGGCCATCGGGTGCCGCATGCCATCGGTGGATCTCAACTTCGACGACGCCGACGCGGGCGACGTCACGTCTCGCCAGGGCATCGGGCTGCACCGCTGGGTGATCGACCTCGACGCCGGCACGGTGCGCGAGGAGCAGATGAGCGACACGTTCAGCGACTTCCCGCGCGTCAACGATGCACTCGTCGGGTACGAGAGCCGCTACGGGCACGTGTCGACCAAGCTCGGTTCCAACCGGGCAGGCGTGTTCGATGCCGTCGCCCGCTTCGACCTCACCACCGGCGCGTCCACGGTCAAGCACTTCGGCGAGAACAGCTCGCTCGGTGAAGCCGTGTTCGCCGCCGACCCTGACGGCCGTGACGAGCGGGACGGCTGGGTGCTGGTGTACGTCACCGACGTCACCACCGGCGACACGGACCTTGTCGTGCTCGATGGTCACGACGTCACTGCCGAAGTCGCCCGAGTGCACCTGCCACGTCGGGTCCCCATCGGCTTCCACGGCAACTGGCTCCCGACGGCCTGACGCCCGGCTGGCCGTTTCCAGCCGGGCAGAATTTCAGTGTGCTGACGGCCCGCGTCGTGACGAAGAAGGCGATGTCGACGCCGGACAACGACATCGACTTCTGGTTGTCGGTTCCGCCGGCTGATCGCGTGGCCGCCGTCGAGGAGATGCGCTGGATGGATCCGCAGAACGCGTCCGCCACCTCTCGGCGGCGGGCGCGGTGCGCCGGCCAGGCCTTGTCGGCGAAACGGCGGCGCCAGTCGCCATCGTCAGCCCTCGTCGTCGACGAAGAGCAGCGCCGGAAGCTCCAGCAACGACTTGATCCGCTGGACGAACGTGGCGGCGTCCCAACCATCCACGATGCGGTGATCGAAGCTCGATGACAGGTTGAACATCAGCCGCGGTTCGAACGTGTCGTTGCGCCACACCGGCCGTGTCTCCATCCGGTTGACGCCGATGATCGCCACCTCCGGCTGGTTGATGATCGGCGTGGTCGCCAGCCCGCCCAGGGCACCGAGCGAGGTGATGGTGATGGTGGAGCCCGTGAGCGTCTCGAGTGTGGCCGTGCCATCGCGGGCGGCCGCCGTCACGCGGCCGATCTCGCCGGCCAACTCCCACAGGCGGCGTCCTTCGGCGTGGTGCACGACCGGCACCACAAGGCCGTTCGGCGTCTGAGTGGCAATGCCGACGTGTACGGCGTCGTACATGGACAGCATCTCGGCGGCGGCGTCATACGTGGCGTTGAGGCGGGGCTGCTCGCCACAGGCGGTCACGAGCGCACGCACGAGGAAGGGCAGCAACGTCAGGTGGACGCCGCTCGGATGGCCTCGTCGGTTGAGCTCAGCCCGCAACGACTCGAGCTCGGTGGCGTCGATGTCGTCCACGTACGTGATGTGGGGGATCTGCGTCCACGACGCCGTGAGCCGCTCGGCGATGCGGCGGCGTAGCCCGCGCACCGCCTCCGTCCGCGGGACCACGGCCGCCACGGCCGCCACCGCCGCCGCTGGGGACGCCGTCGCGCCGGCGAGATGACGGTCGAGATCGTCGTGGAGCACGCGGCCCTGTGGCCCTGAGCCCGTGATGGCGGCGAGGTCGATGCCGAGCGCCCGGGCCCGAGCTCTCACCGCGGGTGCGGCCGTGGCTCGCGAGCCGGTCGCCGTGGCCGGCGGCGTCGGCGATGTCACGGCCGGTGGCGTCGGCGATGTCACGGCCGGTGGCGCGGGAACCGCCGCGGCCTGTGCCGGTGCCGTTCCTTCGAGCTCGATGCCGACGAACTCGGCGCCGACGGCCAGCCGGTCGCCGGGTTCCCCGTGGAGGAACGTCACCGTGCCCGTCACGGGAGACGCGATCTCCACCGTCGCCTTGTCGGTCAACACTTCCGCCAGGACGGACTCCTCCGTCACGCGGTCGCCAACGCGGACGTGCCACTCGATGAGCTCGGCCTCGGCGATCCCTTCGCCCACATCGGGCAGCCGCACCCCGTACATGCTCACTGCGCCACCACCTCGCGCATCGCCCGGCCGACCCGGTCGGGTCCGGGGAAATAGGACCATTCGTGGGCGTGCGGGTACGGCGTATCCCAGCCGCAGACGCGTCGGATCGGCGCTTCGAGGTGGTGGAACGCCCGCTCCTGCACGGTGGCGCTGAGTTCGGCGCCGAAGCCGGAGGTGAGCGTGGCTTCGTGCACGATGAGGCAGCGTCCGGTCTTGACGACCGACTCGACGATGGTGTCCACGTCGAGCGGCAGGAGGGTCCGCAGGTCGATGATCTCGGCGTCGATGCCCTGCTCCTCGGCGGCGGCGTGAGCCACGTGCACGAGCGTCCCATAGGTCAGCACCGTCAACTGTGAACCGGGCCGGTGGACCCGCGCCTTGCCGAGCTCGATGGTGTAGTGACCCTCCGGGACCTCGCCGAGCGGGTGCTTCGACCACGGGACGATTGGCCGGTCGTGGTGACCGTCGAAGGGGCCGTTGTAGACCCGTTTGGGTTCAAGGAAGATCACCGGGTCGTCGTCTTCGATCGCCGCCAGGAGCAGTCCTTTGGCGTCGTACGGATTCGACACCACCACGGTCTTCAGGCCGGCAACGTGGGTGAAGAGCGCCTCGGGGCTCTGCGAGTGGGTCTGGCCGCCGAAGATCCCGCCGCCCGTGGGCATCCGGATGGTGAGCGGGGCGGTGAAGTCGGCGGCCGACCGATGGCGCAGCCGCGCCGCCTCGGACACGATCTGGTCGTACGCCGGGTACACGTAGTCGGCGAACTGGATCTCTACGCACGGGCGCAACCCGTAGGCAGCCATGCCCACCGCGACGCCGACGATGCCGGCCTCGCTGATGGGGGTGTCGAAGCAGCGGTGCGAGCCGAACCGCTGCTGCAGTCCCTGGGTGCAGCGGAACACGCCGCCGAAGTAACCGACGTCCTCGCCGAAGACGACCACGAGGTCGTCGCGTTCCATGGCCACGGCGTGGGCGTCACGGATGGCCTCGATCATCGTCATGGCAGTCATCTCAGGTCGCCACCTCTTCGCGCTGCTCGAGCAGGTGTCGCGGCAGCGTGGCGTAGACGTCGTCGAACATCGTGCGCGGGCTCGTGGTGGAGCCAGACTTCACCGAGCCGTGGGAGTCGGCCTCCTCGAACGCTGCGGCCACTTCGCGATCCACCGCGGCGCCGAGTGCCGTCTGGCGCTCGTTGTCCCAGGCGTCGATGGTGACGAGGTGCTGTCGCAATCGATCGATCGGGTCACCGAGTGGGAATCGGGCGTTGTCCCCATCGGGCTGGTACCCCGACGGATCGTCCGACGTGGAGTGGGCGCCACGCCGCATCGTGACCCATTCGACCATCGTCGGGCCGAGGTTGTGGCGGGCCCGCTCGGCCGCCCATTGCGAGACGGCGTGGACGGCCAGGTAGTCGTTGCCATCGACCCGCAACGCCGGGATGCTGAAACCGAACCCCCGGTCGGCGAAGGTGGCCGAGGCGCCCCGGGCGAAGTCCTCCGGGGTCGAGATGGCCCAGTGGTTGTTCACGATATTGAGGATGACCGGGGCCTGGTACGTGGACGCGAAGACGAGCGCGGCGTGGAAGTCGGACTCGGCGGTGGCGCCCTCGCCGATCCAGGCCGACGCGATGGCGGTGTCGCCGCGTAGCGCCGACGCCATCGCCCAGCCGACGGCCTGCACGTACTGCGTCGCCAGGTTCCCGGAGATCGAGAAGAACCCGAAGGCTCGCGAGGAGTACATCACCGGGAGCTGACGGCCCTTCAGGGGGTCGTGAGTGTTCGACAGGACCTGGTTCATCATGTCGACGAGGGGGTAGCCGGCGGCGATGAGGAGGCCCTGTTGCCGGTAGGTCGGGAAGTGCATGTCGCCCGGCTGGAGGGCCCGTTGCTGCGCGCAGGCGATGGCTTCCTCGCCCAGGCACTGCATGTAGAAGGAGATCTTGCCCTGGCGGTGGGCGCGCAACATCCGGGCGTCGAAGGCGCGCACGAGCATCATGTCTCGCAGTCCGTCGAGCATCTCGCCGGGGGTCAACGCGGGAGCCCACGGGCCGATGGCGTGACCGTCCTCGTCGAGTACCCGCACGAGTTGCTTGCGCATCAGCGCGATCCGCTCGACCTTTTCGTCCAGCTCCGGCTTGCGCATCTCGCCTGCCGCGCTGAGATGGCGCGTCACCCGCTCGGCCGGGTCAGACCCCCGCAGTGGTTCGGGGATCCGCAGGCGCAGGGCCGGTCGACCATCATGGGTGTCACTTGTCATGGCAGGAATCTGCCCGCGCCACGCCCGGCTGTCAACGGGGCCGAGGCCCACGACCCTGCCTGCGGGGCCAGCCGACCTGGCGACTGAACGGCACGTTCGTCCGGTCCCGGGACGCTCCAGGTCGATGGCGTCACGAACCAGAGTAGAGCCGCCGGGTGTCGATCAACTCGAGATCGCCGCGACGGGTCGACTCGCGCGTCAGGCGCGCGTCGAACCCACGCGCCGAGAACAGCAGGAGGCGAGCCTGCGTTGCGGACGGGTTCAGCGTGTCCCGTCATGATCCCACGAAGCCGTAGCGGACGCCTATAGGCAGTGCGTTGCGGCGTGCTCGGCTGTGAGCCAGAACGGACCGGCGCCTGAGCCGGCTGACTGGATGAGCCCGCCGGGCGGCTGCCGAGTACCAGGAATGTCACGGTGCCCGACGGCAACGTGAGCGATCCGTCGGGGACGCTCATAGGTGGCTCAAACCGAGATAGGTCGCGAGCGCCTCGTCGACACTCCACATCTCCTCCACACTGAGGCGCCCGACCCGCTTCCCGAGACGCTGCACGTCCACCGCACCGAGCTGTTCGACGAGCACCAGCGTTGCCTCACCCTCGATCTCGACCGGCGGACGAAACGACGCCTGGCGAGCACTGCGTGAAGTCGGAGCAACGATCACGACCGAACGCGGCAGGAACTCGTCGGCCTGCACCACCACCCCGAAGCGAACCCCATGCTGCTCATGGCCGAGACCCTTCGGGATCTTGAACCTGAACACCTCACCGCGCTGCACGCAACGACTCCATCAGCGCCGCAACTTCGAGCATCTCTGCACGATCCGCCTCGTCCGCTTCCAACGCCGCAACTTCGCGGGCCAGCGCCTCGCGCCGACGAACCCGCTGAGCCGACTCGATCAGCGACGACCGAATCGCATCAGACGTCGACAACCCACACGCATTCAGCACACGGAGGGCCCGCTCCGCCTCGTCATCGAGCCGCACAGAAATTGCAGAAGCCATGGGGCGACCGTATCACGAAACGTCGTACGTACCCCCGGACGGGGTAGGAGATCGTGTCGCGCTGAGCGCCCATAACGCTCAGCGGAAAGGGAGAAACGCGTAGCCACAATGTGCCGGTATGCCGCGACCACGGTTATGCCCGCCAAACACTCTCAGCGTCCAAGTGGCCATCTGCGGGCGGGTCGGGTTGGCCACCAGTGAGCAAATTCACCTTCGATCGGGGTTGCAGAAATTGTCCAGGCGACTACCACCTTCACTTCCGAGAGCCGAGCCGCCGTGGTCTGTCTGACAGTGCTATGGTTTGTGTATGACAACCATGGTCAGCTTCCGAGTGTCGGACGAGGAGGCCGCGGCACTCCAGCGAGAAGCCGAGCGTTCGCAGATGTCGACGTCTGAACTGCTGCGGGCCGGGATGCGGGCGGTCCTGGCGCGCGCGGCGGCCGAACGGGATGCGGAGATCTATCGCCGCCACCCGGTGGCGAGCAGCGAGCTGATCGACCCGGCCGATCAGGTGTGGCTCCCCGACGAGGACTGGTCGGCGTGGTTGGAGCGCGATGCGTCGCGGTGAGGTGTGGTTCGCGGAGACCGGTCGCGGGGGTGATCGACCGGTGCTCGTGTTGACGCGGGATCCCGTTGCCGGGCACATCGACTCTGTCGTCGTCGCCCAACTGACGACTCGAGTCCGTGGGCTGACCTCCGAGTTGCCGCTGACAACGGCGGCCGACGGCGTGCCGACTGACTGCGTTGCGAGTTTCGACAACATCGTCACCTTGCCGTCGATGTCGCTGCGTCGGTACGTGACCACCGTGTCAGCGGGGCGGATGATCCAGGCCTGCGACGTGCTCAACGCGGCCCTCGGCTGCTCCGGCTGACCGTCCGAGCAAGCAGCACTTCCTTGACCTGTCCGAGTCGTTGCGGGGCTGCCGTGCAAGTTCGGGTACTACGGTCAACGTCGTGGAACTGGTCGGACCGGGTCGTCTCATATCGGTCGGATACGAGGGGCGGGACCTCGGCGAACTATTGGCTGAGTTGAGCGACCACGGCGTCGACGTGCTGGTCGACACCCGTGAGTCGGCCATGTCGCGCCGGCGGGGATTTGCCAAGCGAGCCCTCAGCGAGGCGTGCCTGGCCTCTGGAATTGACTACCTACACCTGCGCGCCCTCGGCAATCCCAAGGCAAACCGCGACGCCTTCCGAGCCGGAGACGAGGCGGCCCGACAGCGATACGTCGCTCATCTGAACAATGGAAGTCGCTCGGCGTACGACAGCGTCATCGAGCTCACCGAGTCCAGGGTGGTCGCGCTCCTCTGCTTCGAGCGCGACCACGCGACGTGTCACCGGTCGTGCATTGCCGAGCAAGCTCAGCAGGACCGGCCGGGGCTGGTGGTAGAGCTGATCTGATCCCGCGCCGGCCGCCGTTCTTGTACAGGCCAGTGACCACTCCGAAGTAGGGTCGGCGCGTCATGGGGGGCGTGGCTACGGCGACTTCGACGGAACTCGGGAATCTGGCGAATCCCGTCATCAACGCGCCGTACGACCCACCCGCTCAGCACTTCCAGCTTGGTGCTGATGGCACGCCGACCGGCACGTTGATCCCTGGCCGCCGCCCGAGCGAGTCGTTCATCCCGGTCCCGGTCAGCAGGAAGAACAACAAGACCCAAGCCGTCCTCGATTTCGACGCCACCGGTGAGCGCCGCGAGGAGAACAGCCTTATCAACGACATCCGTCGTGAGGTCGATCTGTGGCGGGGCCGCAACTACCCGGGCGCCTCGGCGATCAGTCGCAAGCTGATGACCCACTGGGCCGACGCCACTCGCGAGAACCGGGTGCTCTACTGCCAGCGGGAGGCGGCCGAGACAGCGATCTTCCTCGCCGAAGTGGCCGGGCGCCACGGCACGGCGGACTACCGCACCCGCCTCGACGGCCACAACCGTGAGCACAACAACGGCCTGCCCCGCGTCGCCCTCAAGATGGCCACGGGTGCCGGCAAGACCGTGGTGATGGCCATGCTCATCGCCTGGCAGACGCTCAACAAGGTGCACACCCCGCAGGACGCCCGCTTCGCCAAGCGGTTCCTCATCGTCACCCCTGGCATCACCATCCGTGACCGGCTGCGCGTCCTGCTGCCGAGCGACCCGGGCAACTACTACCGCGAGCGGGATCTCGTGCCGGGCGATCTGTGGGGCGGTCTGCAGGAAGCGCACCTCCTCATTGCCAACTACCACCAGTTCCTGAAGCGGGATCGCAAGGAGATCCAGGGCGTCGCCTCCAACACCCGCAAGATCCTCCTGTACGGCAAGAAGACCGACCCGTTCCAGGAGACCGACGACGAGATGGTCGCCCGAGTCCTTCGCGATTTCATGGGGCGCGGCAAGGGCGAGATCGTGGTGTTCAACGACGAGGCCCACCACTGCTACCAGAACAAGCCGCTGGGCGATGACGCCGACAAGCTCGACAAGGAGTCCGTCGAGCGCAACGAGGACGCCCGCGTGTGGTTCAAGGGCCTGGCGGCCGTGAAGCGCAAGGTGGGCATCAAGACCATCTACGACCTGTCGGCCACGCCGTTCTACCTCTCGGGCTCCGGCCACCAGGAGGGGTTCATCTTCCCGTGGGTGGTCAGCGATTTCTCGCTCATGGACGCCATCGAGAGCGGCATCGTGAAGGTGCCCCGCCTGCCGGTCGATGACGATGCCCGCGCCGAGGCGCTCGTCTACCGCAATCTGTGGAGCCAGATCGGCACGAAGCTGCCGAAGAAGGTGAGCCGCAAGCAGCAAACGGCCAGCTCGGAGTGGGACATCCCCGCCACGCTCGACGGTGCGCTGCGCAGCCTCTACCGCAGCTACCGGAAGGGCTACGAGAACTGGGAGCAACACCTGCGCGCCGGTGGTTACGAGACGCCGCCGGTGTTCATCGTGGTGTGCCCGAACACGACCGTGTCCAAGCTCGTGTTCGACTGGATCTCCGGGTTCGACGTGGAGACCGCCGACGGCACCACCCGGCCCCGGCCGGGCAACCTCGATCTGCTCTCGAACGTGGTCGACGGCGTGTGGCTGCGCCGGCCCCGCACGATCCTCATCGACTCCGCCCAGCTCGAGAGCGGCGAGGGGATGAAGGACGATTTCAAGCAGGCGGTCGCCCACGAGATCGAGACGTTCAAGAGCGAGCTGCGCTCGCGCAACTCGTCGGTGGATGTCGACAACCTGAGCGACGAGGATCTGTTGCGCGAGGTGATGAACACCGTCGGCAAGCCCGGTCGCCTCGGCGAAGGCGTGCGCTGCGTGGTGAGCGTGAGCATGCTCACCGAAGGCTGGGACGCCAACACCGTCACTCACATCCTCGGCATCCGGGCGTTCAACAGCCGGCTACTGTGCGAGCAGGTGGTGGGCCGGGCGCTGCGCCGGCGCAACTACACCGTGGGCGACGACGGCCGGTTCGAGGCCGAGTACGCCGAGGTGTACGGCGTGCCGTTCGACTTCATCCCGAGCGACAAGGTGGTGCCGAACCCGCCGCCCCGAACGCCGGCCATTCAGGTGCGGGCCCTGCCCGAGCGCCACGCGCTGCGCATCACGTTCCCCCGCCTCATCGGCTACCGGGTGGAACTGATCGATGAGCCGTTGTACCCGTCGTTCGATCCCGAGGCGCGCCTGGTGCTGAACGCCGACGACGTCGCCACGTGGGTGCAGCTCCAGGGTCAGGCCGGCACCGCCGACGAGGTCGTGACCGACGATCTGCTCACCGCCCGCCCGCAGCAGGTGGCGTTCCAATTGGCCACGGGCGTGATGTCTCGCATGTTCAACACCGCCGAGGGCGATCGCCGCCACTGGTACTTCCCCCAGGTGGTGGCCATCGCCAAGCAGTGGTTGGCCGACTGCCTCGTCCTGCCGTCTGGTGGCGCGGTCGGCATCATGCTGCTCGGCCAGTACCGCCAGCGCGGCATCGACAAGATCGAAGGCGTGATCCGCCGCCAGGTGGGCAACCAACGCGAGATCCTGCGCCCGCGCTTCGACGCGTTCTACTCAGAGGGCAGCACCGACACCGTCGATTTCCCGAGCCGCAAGAAGGCCGACGAGACGATCAAGAGCCCCGTGAACTACGTGGTGTACGACGGCGAGAACGGCAACACGTGGGAGCAGGCGCTCGCCGCCTACTGCGAGGCCGAGCCACGGGTGGCGAGCTACGTGAAGAACGACCATCTCGACTTCACCATCCCGTACCTGTTCCAAGGCGTGGCCCGCGACTTCGTGCCCGACTTCCTGGTGCGGCTCGTCCCGGATCCTGACGACCCGGTGGTGCGCACGTTGATCGTGGAAGTGAGCGGCGGGCTCAAGGACCAGGAGATGCGCCAGACCAAGGCCGAGACGGCCCGCGACTCGTGGTGCGTCGCCGTGAACAACCACGGCGGGTACGGACGGTGGGGCTTCATCGAGGTGGAACACGTGCTCCTGGTGAAGCATCGGATGGACCAGGCGATCGCCGATCTCTACGCCGACGGCATCACCACGGGTGGGAGCGACTGATGAGCGTTGTGAAGGAGTGCTGCTGATGGCCGCTGCCAAGAAGCCGAGCGGGCCGACCCAGGTGGAGGCCATCGTCCACGGCGACAAGCGGACGAACATCCCCACCGCCGACGCCCAGGACTTCGTCGGGTCCGAGGTGGAGCAGGTGACGCGCCTGCGCTGGGAGCGCGACCCGAGCCTCGATCCGCAGCTGGTGTGGAAGGGCAAGGACACCAAAGCCGACACGCTCGAGGTGGACTCGCCGCCGATCTACATCCAGGAGAAGATCGATCCGCGGGTGCTGGTGGAGAACCTGCGCCAGACGTCGAAGTCTGGCGAGGCCGAGCCCGAGCTCACGCTGTTCGACACGTTCGACGGCCTGGACGAGCTCGACATCGTCGACTTCTACCGGCACCAGTCCAACTGGTCGAACCGGATGATCCTGGGCGACAGCCTGCAAGTGATGGCCTCACTCGCCGAGCGCGAAGGCCTGCGCGGCAAGGTCCAGATGATCTACATCGACCCGCCATACGGAATCAAGTTTGGCAGCAACTGGCAGATGAGCACGCGCAAGCGCGACGTGAAGGACGGCAAGCTCGAAGACGCCACCTTCGAGGTCGAGCAGATCAAGGCGTTCCGCGATACGTGGGAGCTCGGCATCCACTCGTACCTCGGCTACCTGCGCGACCGACTGATGGTGGCGAGAGACCTGCTGACCGACAGCGGCAGCATCTTCGTCCAGATCGGCGACGAAAACGTCCACCTGGTTCGCAGCCTTATGGACGAAGTGCTCGGCCGCGAGAACTTCGTGAGCCAGATTTCCTTCTCCAC
>JBKJJS010000445.1:0-8866 GCA_046597895.1 Ilumatobacteraceae bacterium | reverse complement strand
ACCGATGTAGCTCATGCCCCGAAGCACGACGAACACCCCGAGGAGACCGCACAGCCCGCCCGCCACGGTGCACACCACCAGCGCGTGCCGGAGGAACTCGTACTGGAAGGGTTCGATGAGGGTGTCCCACATCAGCTGGCGCCCTTCAGCGGCCGAATCGCTCCTCGACCTTCGACGATGAGCGGCATGCCGGCGTGCTCGAGCACCTCCATCGGGGCGCCATACGTGCGTTCCAGCACGTCCGGGGTCAGCACATCGCGCGGGGCACCGCCGCCCATGATGCGGGTGTTGAGGCAGATGACGTGCGGCAGGTGGGCGGCAATACCGTTCAGGTCGTGGGTGGTGATGACGATGGCGAGCCCACCATCGTTGAGCTCCGACAGCACGTGCAGCACCTCGTGCCGGGTCCGCACGTCGACGCCGGATGTCGGCTCATCCATCAACACGAGGTCAGGGTCGCTGAGCAGCGCTCGGGCGATGAACACGCGCTGTTGCTGGCCGCCCGAGAGTTGACGGATGTGACGCTCGGCGAGGTCTCCGATGCCGAGGCGTTCGAGCACGGACCCCAACCGCTGGCGTTCATCGACGGTGGACCACGGCCACCGTCGCCCGTTGCGGGCCGCCATCAGAATGGTCTCGGACACAGTGACTGGAAAGTTCCAGTTGATCGTCTCGATCTGGGGCACGTAGCTCACCTTGAGATCAGCACGGCGAACGACTTGACCGTGGACCGGCTGCACGAGGCCGAGCAACATTCGCAGCAGGGTGGTTTTACCGGAACCCGATGGCCCGACGATGCCGGCGAAGTCTCCCGGGCGGATGGTGACCGTGACGTCCTCGAGCACCGCTGGCCCGTTCCCGAAGCGGCACGTGGCGTGGCTCACTGACATCAGCGGCTCAATGGACGCCAACTTGCGCTCCCCGGCCGAGGCATCCGTCATTGCGGGTAGTCCGCCGAATCCTTGACGACATCGCTGGCATCGAAGGCGGCCAACCCGGTGGCGTCACCGCCAAGGCTCGAAACCATCGTGACGAAGTCGAACTTCATGAGTCCAAGATACGAGTGATCGGCGTCACCCGGCGCGCCGGGGAGATCGTCGTCACGAAGCGTGTCGACGTACGTGACACCGGTCTCCTTGGCAATCTGGGCGAGCACAGGGCTCGGGAACACCTCGGAACCGAAGATGGCGGGCACCTTTTGCGCCTCGATCTGTTCGATGAGGCCAGCGACTTCTCTCGGTGTTGGGTCCTCGAAGCTCGAGACCTGGACGGCGCCGATGACCTTCCAGCCATAGTGAACGGCGAAGTAGGCGTACGCGTCGTGATAGGTGAGCAGCGCCCGGTTGGTGGCCGGCACCGTCGCGGTCGCGGTCACCATCAAGGTGTCGAGCTGATCCAACTTCGTGGCGTACGCCGCGTAGTTGTCGCGGTAGTACGACGCGTTCTCGGGATCGGCGTTGGCCATCGCCGAGGTGGCGATGGCGGCATAGCACTTCGCCATCGGAGGGTTCGTCCACAAATGGGGGTTCGGTTTGCCGCCGTCTCTCGGGAAGGAGAAGTCGTAGATGTAGTGATCCGGGCTGATGGTGAGCGTCCCGAGTTCGATGATCTGGCCGTCAGCCGGGATGTTCTCCTCGGCGATCTCCTTGGCCGGGTCTTCGAGTTTGAGCCCGTTGACGAAGACGATGTCAGCCTTGGCCATGAGTTCGGCGACGCTCGGCTTTGGCTCGTACGTGTGCGAGTTCACGCCTTCAGGGATGATCCCGCTCACGTCCGCCCGGTCACCAGCGATGTTGGAGACGATCGACGTGATCGGTGCCACCGTGGTGACGACCTGCAGCCGCCCGCCCGCCCGCGGTCCGGCGTTCACGGCTCCGGTGGTGGACGACGACGTCCGTGGACACAAGAACGGTGCGGCGACGACGGCGGCGGTCGTGCTGGCCGTGGATGAGCTGGAGCCCGAGTCGCCGCACGCCGCTGCACCCACGAGTGCGGTGCCGGCCAGCGTGAGGGAGACGACGCGATTCATTGCTGTACTCCAAGATCCCATTCGACGCCGTCGCGGGTGTCGCGGACTTCGACGCCGGCGTCGAGCAACCGGTCGCGGACGACGTCCGAGAGATCGAAGCGCTTCTCGGCCCGAACCGCCGCTCTGATGGCGAGAAGTGCTTCGACGAACGGTGTCACGACCGCTCGCGGATCGCGCAGCCCACCAGAGGCCGCTTCGCCCAGCTTCACGATCATGGACCGCAACGCCGCCCTGGCCCGGTCCCCTTCGTCGGACGTGAGGGTGTCCGCCGACCATGCGGCGATCGACGCCTCTAGCTCCAGCACCGCCCGCGACGCCGCGTCGGCATCACGCGCCACAAGGGCGGCTTCGAAGGCCGCCTCGCAGCGGGTGGCGTCGGCCGCCAACGAGGCTCCATCGGGCGTTGCGTCCTTGACGTCGTGTCGCTGCTCCGAGTGGTCGGCAAGGCCAGTTGCGAGACCAATTCCGCCACTCGCCGGATCGCGGAGTGCGTCGAGGGGCAACACCGCTCCGGAGGGGTACACCGTGCTGGCGCCCTTGATCCTCACCGTGACGGTGCCGTTGCCGACGATCGTGGCGGTCTGGAGGTCGAGGTCGATCACCACGCCTGTGTGTTCGTCGACACCGAGCACATGGATGCCTTCCGGCAACAACGATTCCATGATGCGCAGTCGTCGTTCGCCCAGGTAACAGAACCGGGTGTCGTGGTGACCGCCCTCGGCGTTGTCGTAGTGCGGGATCACCGCGACATCGAGGCCGATCGCCGACAGGAGGTCGAGCCCGTCGAGCCAGTGCGACTCCTCGCCAGCCTTGTAGATCTCGTAGACAGGAACGGTGGAGCGGCCGAGCGTCAGCGCCGCCGCCGAGGCGAACGTGACGGCCCCTCCCTCGCTGAGCTTGGCGGCGATTTCGCCCGGAATGGTCGTGCCGGTCCACTGCCGCAACGTGTACGTGGGGGAACCCGGCCCGGCGAAAAGGTAGGACGCGTCCCGGATGCGGCGAACGCCCTGGGCGACGGTCAACTCGTCGGCGTCCCGCACCGCCAGCAGCCCCGCGACCTCGATCGGGTGGCCCACGCTCTTGCGGAAATAGTCCTGGGCCCGCGTGGCCAGTTCAGGGGCGTTCTCCTGGAAGCCGTAGGGGGTATCGAGGACGAGTGCCCGCGCCGATGGCCCGAGCCGCTCGATGAGCCCGCGGTGCGTCTTGACCATCGTGGGCGCGGTCTCGCCGGAACCCATGATCGTGAGCAATCGGGGAAGGGTCACGCCAGCCTCCTCATACGAAGAACCCGTCCGTGACGGCGTCGATTAGGTGGGCGGCGAGTCGCTCGGGGAACTGCGCGTGCAGGTCGTGATCGGCCGGCGAGAACCAATGGGTGCGAGACGAGGCGAGGGCCGACTCGGCGGCGAGGATCCCGGCCCGCTTGTCGGCCGTCCACCCCGGGTTCGTCCCGGTGTCGGCCGGAGCCAGCATCACGGGCACGGTGATTTCGGGGAAACGCTGTGAGGGGCGGTGCTCCCACAACGAGCGCAGGATCTTCATGTGCCGGTCGAGCGTCAGCCAAGGGGCGACTGTCCCGTCCGCCCTGACTTCGAAGTTCGCCAACGCGCCCTGGATGCCGGCTTCCGGCCAGGTCGGGTGGGTGGCCCGGATCATGCCCTCGAAGCGGGAGGCCCGCATGCCGACGATCGTGGGTGGGCGCAATGCGACCTCGCACTTCTCCCACAGCGGGAAGTGCTCGGCCAGCTCGATGATGCCCCCGTCGACGGCGCACACGCCGCGCACGCGCTCCGGAGCGCGCCAGGCCAGTTCGACCACGACGTTCCCGCCCCACGACTGCCCGGCCACCACGGGTCGGTCGAGGCCCTCGTGTTCGATCACCGCCATCAGGTCATCGGTCACAGTTTCGAAGTCGTACCCCTCGTCCGGCTTGTCGGACAGGCCGTGACCCCGCAGGTCGACGGACACGGCGACATGGCCAGCCGCCGCGAGCGATGCCGCGACCCCATCCCACAGGCGGGCATTGGATGCGAGGCCGTGGACCAGCACAAAGGCAGGGCGCGACTCGTCTGCGTCGCCGTTGTCAGGTGGGCTCCACCGCAGGACGCGCACCGCTACCCCCGGAGCGACCGGGATGCGTCGCTCGTCGGGTTCCATGGCGACGAGCATGCCAGGATGACGGGCGAATGACTCCTGCCACGCTCGCCAAGGTCGCCGACCTCGATGCCGTCCTCCGCGACCTCGGTCGCGTCGTGGTGGCGTTCTCGGGTGGGGCGGACTCGGCGTTCCTGGCTAGCCGGGCGCACGCCGTGCTCGGGCGAGCCGGGGCTCACGCCGTCACGGCCGTGTCCCCGTCGCTCGCTGGCGACGAGGAGAACGACTGCCGGGCCTTGGCGGCCGAGTGGGGCTTGCGTTGGACGCCGGTCGTCACCGACGAAATGGCGAGGGCGGCCTATCGGGCCAACGACACGGACCGCTGTTTCCACTGCAAGGCCGAGTTGATGGACGTGGTCGGGCCGTTGGCCGCCGCCGAGGATGCGGTGGTGGTACTCGGCGTCAATGTGGATGACCTCGGTGATCACCGCCCGGGCCAGAAGGCGGCGGAAGAGGGCGGCGCTCGCTTCCCGTTGGTGGAGGCCGGCTTCACGAAAGCCGATGTGCGGGCCGCCTCGCGGGCGCTCGGTCTGCGCACGTGGGACAAGCCGGCCGCCGCCTGTCTCGCCTCGCGCATCCCGTACGGCACGGCCGTCACGTTCCGGACGCTCTCCCAGGTGGACAAGGCCGAGGCCGCCCTCCACCGACTGGGCTTCCGCCAGCTCCGGGTTCGTCACTATGACGACACCGCTCGCATCGAACTCGATCTCGATGACTTGTCGCGCGCGCTCGAACAGCGGGCGGCGATCGTCGCCGCCGTACATGGGGCGGGCTACCGCTACGTCACGCTCGACCTCGACGGCTTTCGCAGCGGCAACCTCAACGGGTAGGTTCCGCCTCGCTCCGCGCCGTTCCGCGGATGTACGAAACAGGGGGTTTCCAGTGAAGTTGGCCATGGCGCTCAGCTATTCCGGTGGGTTCAAGGAGTCGGTCCAGAAGGTGGCCGACTTGGAGAAGGCCGGTCTCGACATCGTGTGGGTGGCCGAGGCATACAGCTACGACGCCATCAGCCAGGTCGGCTACCTCGCCGCCAAAACCGAGCGGGTGCAGATCGGCACCGGCATCGTCAACGTCTACTCCCGTACGCCGGCGCTCATGGCGATGACGGCGGCAGGGTGCGACTACGTGAGTGACGGTCGCTTCATCCTCGGCCTCGGCGCTTCGGGACCCCAGGTGATCGAGGGGTTCCACGGCCTGCCGTACGAGAAGCCGGCGCAGCGCATCAAGGAGTACATCGAGGCGTGCCGGATGATCTGGAAGCGTGAGCCGTTCGTCTACAACGGACAGACCATCGCGGCCCCGCTTCCGGCCGGTGAGGGGACCGGTCTCGGTAAGCCACTCAAGCTGATCAACCACCCGGTGCGCAGCGACATCCCGATCTGGTGGGCATCGCTCAAAGAGCGGGCGGTCGAGGCCACGGCGCAGTACGCCGACGGTTGGCTCCCGATCATGTTCATCCCGGACCAGTACCAGAAGGTGTGGGGCAGCCAACTGAAGGCCGGCCTGGCCAAGCGCGATCCCTCGCTGGGCCGTCTCGAGATCTCGGCGGGCGGGATGCTCAACATCGACGATTCGCACACGCAGGAATCGATCGACAAGGTCCTCGACCTCGGACGCCCAGGCACCGCGCTCTACGTCGGTGGGATGGGCGCAAGGGGTAAGAACTTCTACAACGACATCGCCCGCGCCTACGGCTACGAGAACGAGGCGATCGAGATCCAGGACCTGTACCTGGACGGCAAGAAGGCCGAGGCGGCCGCCGCCGTGCCGACCGAGATGTTGCGTCTCACCAACCTCGTGGGGCCCTTGAGCCTCATCCGGGAGCGGGTGGGTGCCTACAAGGAGGCCGGGGTGACGGTGCTTCAAGTGAACCCCGTCGGCGGGGATCCGGTGAAGCAGGTCGAGATGCTCAGAGATCTGATCGGCGGCTGACGGCAATGGCACGTGGTGATGCGTACGGAACGGTGGCGCCCGGTTGGGAGCCGGTGCAGGAAGCGTTCGCCGGCAACTTCACCGCCGGTCACGAGGTGGGCGCCGGCGTCGCCGTGTATCACCGCGGGAAGCTCGTGGTGGATCTCGTCGGGGGGTGGCACGACCGCGACGGCAGCGACATCTACCACGAGCGCACCTTGCAGCTCGTGTTCTCGACGACGAAGGGCATCACGGCCATCGCCGTCGGCATGTGCGTCGATCGGGGACTCCTGCGTTACGAGGAGAAGGTGGCCACGTACTGGCCGGAGTTCGCGGCGGCCGGCAAGGGTGATATCACCGTCGCTCAGCTCCTGTCGCACCAGGCCGGCCTCGTGTCCGTGGACGGTCCGATGTCGTTGGACGACACGCTGGACTGGCACAAGATCTCCAAGAAACTGGCGGCCCAGAAGCCGATCTGGGAGCCCGGCACCACGCATGGGTACCACGCCTTGACATTCGGCTGGCTGGCCGGTGAGCTCGTGCGGCGAGTCGATCCGGCACACCGGTCGCTCGGGCGGTTCGTGGCCGAGGAGATCTGCGACCCGCTCGGTGCAGAGTTCTGGATCGGCCTTCCCGCCGACACCGAGGCTCGAGTGTCGCCCATGATCGCCAGCGCGCCCCCGACCGATCCGGCCGTGGTGGAGATGATCAGAACGATGATGGGACCAGGCACGCTCGGCTGGCGCGCACTGAGCCTCGACGGCGCGTACGGGGCCGAGTCGCTGGACAGCACCGTGTTCAACGAACGCAAGGTGCACGCCGCCGAAATCCCTGCCGCCAACGGCATCGGCAATGCCAAGGCGTTGGCCCGGATCTACGCCGCCACCATCGCCCCGGTGGACGGCGTGCGCCTGCTGTCCGAGCAGACCCGCGATTACGCGCGGACGACGGTCACGCCCGGAGGCGAGCCGGATGCGTGCCTCATCGCACCGTCGACGTTCGGGATGGGTTTCATGACAACCGGTTTCATGTCGCCGTACATGGGATTCGGTTGCTACGGCCATCCGGGAGCCGGCGGAAGCGTGGCGTTCGCCAGTCCTGAGGCCGAGATCGGATTCGGCTACGTGATGAACCTGATGGACAACAACATCGCCGGCGATCCGCGCACCGTCTCATTGATCGACGCCGTCAAGCAGGTCATCGGCTCCTGACGAGCCGGCTGTCGTTGCTCCTCCGAGGACGAGCGTGCGAGGTGTATCTGGATCCACGCGAACACGACGAGAGCGATCGTGACGGCTCCAGCGGACCGCTCTCCAGCAGATCCTCACTGAATGGTCGACACACCCCAGTTCATGACGGGCGGACCTTCGATGAGCGGTCGACACTCTGGGGCGGCGGACCGCAGCTCGGGAACGTCTCAGAGTTCGTCGAAGAACGTTGGGGCAATGACGGGGACCACATCAACTCCCAGACGATGTTCAAGTAGGAGTTCACAGAGACGCTCACCGTCGATGAGGTCGATCGGCGGTGCTCCCGACCGTCGCGCCTCCTCCTTCGCCCCCTTGGAGAAGGTGCCGCTCGTAATCAGAATCCCCTTGTCACCGCGACCGGCCATTGCGCCGCGCAACTCCCGGACGACTGCGGGACCAAGGTCGTGACGATGCTTCTTCGCCGGGAAGAACACCGGGAAGCTGAGTAGCGAGATCTCCAGGACGCCTATGCCATCGATCCCCTTGTCGTCGGAACGACTCGTGACTTCCACGCTTCGACATCCGGCGACGCGGAGCAGGCGCGCGCAGAGCCGCTCAAATGCGTACGGATCGAGTGCCTGCACCCTGTCGAGCACTTGCTCACGCCAGCTGATGTCGGCGGACTCCTGCCCCTCGCCGACCAGCTCATCCTCGATCGGCTCTGGCAAGACCGACGGGTTCGTGAGTACTTCGACCTGTCGAGCGTCGCGTAGCGCGGCGAGCTCCTTACGCGTACGCCAGTCTGCCTGCCGGACGGCGTCGCCGCCCTGGGCGAGCAACTCCCGGCCCAGAGCAGTGATTGACCAGATCCCGCGTTGGGCATTGTCAAGCGCGCCGCAGAGCTTCAGTGAGGAACGAGCAAACGCTATTCGGTGGATGACCTTGCTGCCCTTGGCCTTCGAGCCCGCTGGATACGGAACGGCAAGTTGTTCGGGTGTGACGCCCATCAATTCGATGACAGCATCGTCGACCTCGCGTTTCGTGGAGGAGCCGTGCGCGGCATCAATCACGCTCAGTACGGGTTGGAGGAATGCGCTGTATGTGGGTAGGTCGACGTCAGGCATCGTCCCGAGGTTACGCCGAAGGTCAAAGGCGATCGTCAGTGAATCGGGGCTACATGGATCACGCTCGCTCTACCGCCGACCCGATTGCTTCGACCTGCCGGCCTGACAGCCCTCGCCAGCTGGGAGATGACGCGTGTGGGCGGGAATGTGCCGACGTGGCGCGTCATCTCTCGGGGTGAGGCCCGACTTGCGATGGCCTGACCCATCGCCTGACCGGCCGTCGAGGCGAGGTGGCGTCAGACGAGGCCGCCGAGCCACCACAGGCCGAGGGCGAACGCCGAGGCGAACATTGCGAGGGCGAACAGGAGGTAGAGCCAGGTGATGTCGACCCGCTGCGGCTCGGGCACCTTCAGCGCTTCCCCCAGGTTGTCCGTGATGTCGCCGTAGGCGGCGCGCAGGGCGCCTTCGCTTTCGGCCTTGTAGAACTTGCCGCCGGTCAGGGCGGCGGCCTCGGTGAG
>JBKJJS010000435.1:0-4234 GCA_046597895.1 Ilumatobacteraceae bacterium | reverse complement strand
CGCCGACGTCGGCGGCGATCTCGTCCAGGGACGCTGCTTCGAAGCCTTTCGTCCCGAAGCGGTCGAGGGCGGCGTCGAGAATGCGGTCGCGGGTCGGGCGCAGCGGTGGTGCCATGGTTCTCTACCAAATGGTAGACGTTTCTGCTAGACATGTCAGCCGTGATCGCCGAGGCACTCGACGGCAAGCGAATCGCCATCACCGGCGCCACCGGATTTGTCGGCACGGCGCTGGTGGAACGCTTGCTGCGCCAAGTTCCGGGGTGCGACCTCGTCCTGCTGATCCGCCCTGGCAAACGCACCACGGTCGAGGATCGGTTGCGCCGCGAGATCCTCAAGAACGACGCCTTCGATCGCCTGAAGGCCGACCTCGGCGGTGGCTCGCAGTTCGACGAGATGACCGCACGCCGGATACAGGTAGTGGCCGGCGATGTCTCGATGGATGGACTCGGCCTCTCGCCCGCCGACCGGGCCATCCTCGCAACGTGCGACATCGTGATCCATTCAGCCGCCGCCGTCGCGTTCGACTCACCGCTTGATCGCGCCGTCGAGATCAACCTGATGGGCCCGGTACGGGTCGCCGCGACGCTCAACGACCTCGGCGTGACCCCCCACCTCGTCGCCGTGTCCACGTGCTACGTGGCGGGCAACCGCCGGGGACGGGCGCCCGAAGAACTCGTGAGCGAAGGCCCCTTCGACCTTGGCCTGTCGTGGCGGGCCGAAGTGGAGTCGGCCCGCCGACTCCGCAGTGACCTCGAGGCCCAGAGCCGCACACCCACACTCCTCACCCGCCTTCGCAAGGCCGCCCGCACGGAACTCGGGGCCGCCGGCGCCCCCGCGCTCGCCGCGAAGACGGAACAACTCCGCGGGCGTTGGGTCAACGACGAACTCGTCCAGGCTGGACGCTCCCGGGCCGCCAGCGTGGCGTGGCCGGATGCCTACGCGTTCACGAAGGCCCTCGGCGAGCAGGCGCTCACCGAGACCAAGGGTGCGGTACCGGTGTCCATCGTGCGACCATCGATCATCGAGTCCGCCGTGAGCGAACCGAAGCCGGGCTGGATCCGGGGCTTCCGTATGGCTGAGCCCGTGATCATCTCCTACGCGCGTGGCCTTCTCAAGGAGTTCCCGGGCGTGCCGGAAGGCACCATCGACGTGATCCCGGTCGACCTCGTGGTTGCCGCCATCGTCACCGTCGCCGCCCTTGGCCCTGTCGCCGCCCCCCGCATCACGCATGTGGCCTCCAGCAGTGCGAATCCGCTCAAGTACGGGACGCTCGTCGACAACGTCCGCTCGTACTTCACCGAGCACCCGTTGTACGACAACGAGGGCCAGCCGATCCTCGTCCCGGACTGGAGCTTCCCCGGCCGCGGACGCGTACAGGGCCAGTTGGTACGGGCCAAGAACCTCATCGGACGGGCCGAGCGCACCCTCCAGAGCCTCCCGCTGCGGGGCACCCAGGCGGCGTGGAGCGCCACGCTGGAGGAGAAGCGCCTCGAGATCGAGCGCGCCCTCGAATACGTTGAGCTGTACGGGCTCTACACCGAATGCGAAGCGATCTATGAGGTCGACAACCTCATGGCGATGTGGGCGAGCCTGTCCGAGTCGGACCGCACGGATTTCTGCTTCGACCCCCGCGTGGTCGAGTGGGATCGCTACATCCTCGAGACCCATCTTCCATCCGTCGTTGCGCACGCGCGAGTGAAGTCGACGCCCGGCAAAAACCGTGTCGACCGCGCGGCACGACTGCGCCGGGCCGTGCTGGCGCCCGAGCGTCACGTCGCGGCGTTCGACCTCGAGAACACGCTCATCGCATCGAACGTCGTGGAGAGCTACTCATGGCTGGCCACCCGTCGGCTCCCCACCGCGGACCGGGTGCGCTTCGCGATGCGCCAACTCGCCGAGGCTCCCGGGCTGCTGAGGCTCGACCGCAAGGATCGCAGCGACTTCCTCAGGTTCTTCTACCGCCGCTACGAGGACGCTCCCGCCGACGTCGTGGCGAAGGACGCCGAGGAACTCCTCAGCCGTCTCATCATCACGAAGAGCTTCCCGACGGGCATCCGGCGCGTACGCGAACACCGCGCCCTCGGGCACCGCACCATCCTGATCACGGGCGCCTTGTCGTTCATCGTGGAGCCACTACGACCGTTGTTCGACGAGATCGTGGCGGCCGAGATGACAGTCCGGCCTGATGGCCGGCTCACGGGTGAGCTCGCCTCGGTTCCTCCCACTGGTGAAACACGGGCCCAAATCCTCGCTGACTACTGCGCAGCGGAGGGGTTCTCGATGGAGGAGACCGTGGCGTACGCCGACTCGACGTCGGACCTGCCGATGCTCGAAGCGGTGGGCTTCCCCGTGGCGGTCAATCCGGAGACGAGGTTGGCGGCCATCGCCCGCAAGCGGGGGTGGCTCGTCGAGAACTGGGAGAAGGCGCCTGGTGGACCGCGGCCGCTGCTGCCGATCGGTCCGCTGCTGAGCGAGCGCGAGCGGCAAAGGGCGTCCCGATGAAGGCCTTGGTGATCGACCGCAAGGTGGCTCGGTTCGCCTCCGCCAGGGTCGCAGGGCTGCTCGCCCCGGGCTCGGGCGCTCGATGGGGGCCACTCGATCTCGATGACGCGGCCGCGCCGGCGTTGCCCGGCGCGGAGTGGGTGCGCATCGCCCCTCGGCTCTCCGGTATCTGCGGAAGTGACCTGTCCACGATCGACGGCGTGGCGGCCCGCTATTTCGAGCCCATCGTGAGTTTTCCGTTCACGCCGGGCCACGAGGTCGTGGCCGACACCGACGATGGCCGCAGGGTCGTCCTCGAACCCGTGCTCGGCTGCGTCACCCGGGCGATCAACCCGCCGTGCGCAGCCTGCGGACGCGGCGACCTCGGCAACTGCGAGCGGTTAGCCTTCGGACGCCTCGAGCCGGGCTTGCAGACCGGGTTCTGCTGCGACACCGGCGGTGGATGGGGTACCGAGATGGTCGCCCACCCATCGCAACTTCACGCCGTGCCCGACGACATGAGCGACGAAGCCGCCGTGATGGTGGAGCCGGCGGCCTGCGCCATCCACGCCGCGCTGCGGGCCCCGATCGCCGACGGTGCATCGGTGGTCGTGATCGGTGCGGGATCGCTCGGACTGATGACGGTGGCGGCGCTGCGAGCGTTCACGCCAGCGGGGCCAATCATCGTCGGCGCCCGCTACCCGCATCAACAGCGTTTCGCCCGCGAGTTCGGGGCCACCACCGTCGTCGAGCCGGGCGAGATCCCCCGGGTCGTTCGCCGCCACACGCAGTCGATGGCATACGGAGATCAGCTCACCGGCGGCGCCGATGTCGTACTCGACTGCGTCGGTGACAGCACCACCATCACCCAGGCGCTGCAGATCGTTCGGCCCCGCGGACATGTCGTCGTGGTCGGGATGCCAGCCACGGTGAAGGTCGAACTCACCACGCTGTGGCACCGCGAAACGAACCTGGTGGGTGCCTATGCATACGGCACCGAGCAGTTGCCTGACGGCCGGCGCGCCCGCACGTTCGAGTTGGCCTTCGAACTCGTCACGGGGGCGCGGTTGGAGCGGCTCGTCACCGCCACCTACCCACTCGCCAAGTACTCCGATGCCATCGCCCACGCCGCCAACGCCGGCCGCCGTGGCGCCGTCAAGGTCGCCTTCGACCTGCGACACGAGAGAAAGCGCTAGCCCACCATGCCGAGACCTGGTTTCGTCCTCGAGGTCGATCGCTCGACACCGCCGATCCTGTTCTGGCGCGGCGAGAACTTCAGCCTCGAGAAGCTCCCCGCCGACCGCAGCCGCGTGATCTACGCCCCTGAGCCGCTCCCCGCCATCAAGGACGTCGACGCCGCCATCCGCTACTCGCTCGAGCATCCCATCGATAGCGATCCGCTCAGCGCGCTCCTCGCTCCCGGCATGAAGCTGACGATCGCGTTCGACGACGTCTCCTTGCCCCTCCCGAAGATGCGCCGGCCCGATATCCGCCAGCGCGTGATCGAAGCGGTGCTCGACCTGGCTGCCGAGGCCGGCGTCGACGACGTCCACATCATCGCCGCGCTGGCCCTGCATCGTCGCATGACCGAGGCCGAGCTACGCCACGCGGTGGGTGACCGCGTCTACGACGCCTTCGCCCCCAACGGAACGCTGTACAACCACGACGCCGAAGACCTCGAAAACATGGTGATCCTGGGGGTCACCCCCCAGGGCGAAGAGGTCGAGATGAACCGGCGGGCGGCCGAGAGCGA
>JBKJJS010000305.1:0-3946 GCA_046597895.1 Ilumatobacteraceae bacterium | reverse complement strand
GATGCCACAACGCCGAACCGATGCCACTCCACGTGGTGTCGACGCCGGCGATCAGGGTGAGCGCGGCGATGCCGAGCACGTGTGCGTCGGGCACGGGGGCGCCCTCCACCTCGGTGTGGAGCAACTCGCTGATGAGGTCGTCCTTCGGATCGATTCGCCGCTCCTCCAAGGCGTTGATGAAGAACGCCACGATGTGGTCGCGCCCGCGTTCCTGGCGCTCCTTGTCATGGGCGAACTCCAACACGTCACGAACCCAACCGGTGAAGTCGTCGGCCATCTCCAGCGGCACACCGAGGATCTGGGCGATGATCCGCACCGGGATCTGCTGCGCGTAGTCAACCGCCGCGTCGGCGCGGCCTTCCTCGACGAAACCTTGAATCAGCTGACGGCACAGGTCGCGGGTGACCGTCTCGTAGTACTCGACCCTGTGGTGCGAGAACCACGGCAGCAGGAGGCGACGCGCCCACGTGTGCTCCGGCGGATCGCTGGAGATCGGAGGTAGCCCGGCCGGGAATGGGTCGTCGCCATCGATGGGCGTCGGGATCACCCCGACTTCCTGGGAGCTGAAGTGTCCGATGTCGTGGGCCACCGCCGAGACATCGGCGTACGTGGTCGGCATCCACGATCCGCCCCAGCGGTCCGTGTGGGGGACCGGGCATTGTTGGCGTAAGTCGTCGAAGAATGGGTATGGGTCCTTGACGAACGCCGCGTTGAGCACGTCGTAGTCCGTTGTCCAGTCGATCGTCCCAGCGTCGGTGTGTTCCGGCGTCATCGTCATGGAGAGTCCCCTGTCCTCGATACCGGGCAAAAACTAACGGGTCGCGGGACTGGATGCTCGGCCGACGGGAGTGGCAGGCTCGGGCGATGCGCCACGTCCTCATCGTCATGTCCGATCCTGTCGAAGGCCGGGAGGACGAATACAACGACTGGTACGACAACATCCACCTCGGCGAGGTGTTGCAGGTGCCCGGATTCGTGGCGGCCCAGCGATTCATCGCGGCGGCGCCCATGCCCGGTCGCGATGGACCGCCACTGCGATATCTCTCGATCTACGAGATCGAGGCGGACGATGCTGGCGCGCCGATCGCTGCGCTCGTCGCGGCTGCGAAGGGCATGGACATCTCCTCGGCCATCAATGCCACGACGACGGTCGCGTACGCGTTCACCGAGCACGGACCACGAATGGTCGCCTCGTAGCGGGTCGCGATCACGCTACGGTCCAGGGATGTGGGGGGAGAGTCGCCGGTCTGGCTGTCCGTGCCGTTTCCGGCTCAGTGTGAAGGCGTGCCCTGGCCGACGCGCGTGTGGCCGTCCGGACCGGTCGCCGGTGATGTCGACGGCGCCGCGCTCGACATGTCCGTTGATCGACTCGTGGGCGACACCGAGATCAACGGCACCACGCACGCGCTGGTCGTGATCCACCGTGGTCGCCTCGTCGCCGAGCGCTACGGAGCGCTCCCCGACACCGTCTTCGGCCCTGGGAAACCGATCACGGTGGAGACGCCGCTGCTTTCGTGGTCCATGGCGAAAAGCATCACTCATGCGCTCGTCGGGCTGTGCGCGGCGGATGGACTTCTACGGCTTGACCACCCGGCTCCCGTCGACGCGTGGCGCGATGACGACCGCCGTGCGATCACGCTGCAGCAGCTTCTGAACATGCGCTCCGGCTTGGAGTTCATCGAGGACTACGTGGACGCTGGGGTCTCGAACGCGATCGAGATGCTGTTCGGGTCCGGTCAGGACGACGTGGCCGGATACGCCGCGGCCCTTGCGCTCGTGGCCCCGCCCGGCGAACGGTGGAACTACTCCTCGGGCACGTCCAACATCGTCGCCCGCATCGTCGGCGACGCCGTCGGGGGAGGCGCGGATGGGCTGCGCCGACTGATGCATGACCGCCTTTTCGGACCTCTCGGGATGGCGAGCATCGAGACTCGTTTCGATTCGGCCGGCACGTTCGTCGGTTCGTCCTTCGTCAATGCGTCAGCGAGGGACTACGCCCGATTCGGCTCTCTGTATCTCAGAGACGGCATGTGGGACGGCGAGCGGATACTGCCTGAGGGCTGGGCGGATCATGCCCGGACGCCTACCCCTGTTCCGGAGGACGAGCGCTACGGCTACGGCGCCCACTGGTGGCGGTGGCGCGATGAACCCGGTTCGCTCGCGTGCCACGGCTACCTCGGCCAACGCATCGTCGTGCTCCCCGGTCGGGATCTCGTCCTTGTACGCCTCGGGGAAACCGTGACGGATCTGCAGGATGGCTTGCACGCGGCGCTCTCCCAAGTGATGAAGTGCTTCCCCCTCGTCGACCATGCCGCGAGCGCGTTCGGTGACCGGACGCTGAGCGAGGACCTATGACGCTGAGCGTGGGAGGCGCGACCATTCGGCGCCGTCGCCACTGGTGGTACATCCGCGGCACGTTGAAGGTCATGGCGGGCTTCTTCGTCGTGTGGTTCATCGTCCTGCCGCTCATACCCGGGTTCGAGAAGGCGAGTCACGACCTCGGGAACGCCAACCCGTGGTACATCGCCGCGGGGTTCGTGCTCGAGATGTTCGCCCTCCTGTGCTATTCGCTTCTCACAAAGGCCGCCCTGCCCCCACCCGCACTGTCGACGTGGCGTCTGTTCCGGATCCAGCTCTCGACCAGGGCCGTGTCGAGCATCATGCCCGGCGGATCGGCGGCGGGGTCGGCGCTGGGGTTCCGGCTCCTGACGGTCTCCGGGGTTCCATCGGTGGACGCTGGGTTCGCACTTGCCACGGTCGGGCTCGGCTCGGCTGTCGTTCTCAATGTGTTGTTCTTCATCGGGCTGTTCGTGTCGATCCCCATCCGCGGTGTCAACCCGTTCTACGGAACCGCCGCGGCAGTCGGCGTAGCGCTGCTGATGTTCACGGCGGGCGTCGTGGTCGGCCTCTTGCGGGGCCAGACGCGAGCCGAAGGTCTCGTGCGGGCAATCGCCCGTCGACTGCGAATTGATCCGGATCGAGCGGTCGAGGTCATTCGCCACGTCGGCGACCGCATGCGCGGCCTCCTGAGCGACCGCCGCTTGCTGACGCGGGTTCTGTTCTTTGCCGGAGCGAACTGGCTGCTCGACGCTGCTGCCCTGTGGCTGTTTCTCCGAGGATTCGGTGGCAACCTGGCACTCGACGGCCTCCTCGTGTCATTCTGTCTCGCCAATGTGTTGGCCGTCATCCCGCTCACGCCGGGTGGGCTCGGCATCGTGGAGGGCGTCTACATCCCGACGATCACTGGCTTCGGTCTCACACGGAGCCAGGCTTCGCTCGGCGTCTTGAGCTACCGGATGGCGCAGTACTGGATCCCGATGCTGCTCGGGGCAGTCGCCTACCTCTCGCTCCGGGTCGGACCGTTCTCCATCGAGCGCGAGAACCGGCTGGCCCAGTTGCGCCAGGTGGCGCACGACTCGATTAGAGACACGACCGACAACTACGAGTGGGCAGAGGAACTCGAGTGGGCAGAGGAACTCGAGGGGGCCGAGGAACTCGAGCGGGCCGAGGAATCCGCGGCCGGGTCGAGTGACGAAGCCGCCCGCTAGCGTCCGCCCCATGACCGTGCACGAACGGCCCTTCGGCCGCTGCCTTGAGGACTTCGCTGTTGGCGACATCTACCGGCACTGGCCGGGGAAGACCATCACCGAGTACGACGACCACCTCTTCTGCATGATCACCATGAACCACCACCCGCTCCACACCAACGACTGGTTCGCGGAGCAGTCCCCGCAGGGCAAGAACGTGGTGGTCGGCAACCTGGTGTACTCGCTGGTGCTGGGTATGAGCGTGCCCGACGTCAGCGGTGCGGCCATCGCCAACCTGGAGGTGGAGACTTTGCAGCACAAGTTCCCCACGTTCCACGGCGACACCATCCACGCCGAGACACGTGTGCTCGATGTGCAGGAGAGCAAGTCCAAGCACGACCGCGGCATCGTCACCGTCG
>JBKJJS010000243.1:0-4981 GCA_046597895.1 Ilumatobacteraceae bacterium | reverse complement strand
GCTCCTGGTGCTCGATGGTGGAGACCGTCGCCTGCAAGCGGGCCACGTGCGACTCAAGGGCCACCGCCACCCGATCCCTGAACCGACGCTCGACGCGGTCGAGCACAATACGGAGATACCACGTGAGGACGGCCGACGCGCCGAGACCAAGTGACGCGATGACGATGGCACGGCGCTGGCCATCCTCCACCCCGTTCGCGAGGAGCATGAGCCACAGCGCGATCAGCGCGTCCGCAAGCGCGGTGAAGAGAACCATGGCGAAGGCCACGAGCATCATTCGAGGTTCGGCGCGATAGCCGATCCGCACCGTTCGCCACAGGGACTTCAGGGCGGGCGGCAGGTCGTCCGGTACTGGTTCGGAGCCCGGGGGTCGGTCAGCTGAGGGTTTCATACGCCACCTCCTCACCCTGTTCGTCGAGCTCTACGAACCGCGAGGCCTGGAGCTCGAACATCGTTCGGTAGCGGCCTGCCAGCGCCATCAGTTCGTCGTGCGAACCGAGCTCGACCACCTTGCCCGCTTCCAGCACACAGATCCGGTCGGCGTGGCGCACCGTGGAGAAACGATGCGAGACAAGGATGGTCGTGCAGCCCCGAGTGGCCTCGAGAATTCGGGCGAAAATCTCCGCCTCGCCTCGAACGTCGAGTTGCGCCGTTGGTTCGTCGAGCAGCACGACGCCGGCCCCCGTGCTCACGGCACACAGCGCCCTGGCAAGCGCCACCCGTTGCCACTGGCCGCCGGACAGTTCGGTGCCTCCGGCGTAGCCTCGGGCCAGGATCGTGTCGAGCCCAGCCAGCCCCGTCGCACCAGCGGCGACGAGCGCGTCCTCGATCCGCTCGTCCGGTGCGCCCGCCGGCGCCACGTTGTATCGGAGCGGACGCTCGAAGCGGACGAAGTCCTGGAAGACAGCGGCGACCCGCGACCGCCAGCTCTCGAGATCGAGGTCGCGTAGGTCGACGCCGTCGATCTCGATCGAACCACCCTGCGGGTCGTAGAGCCGGCACAGGAGCTTGGCGAGCGTGGTCTTGCCCGCTCCGTTGTGGCCGACGATGGCGAGTGAGGTACCTGCTGGGATGGAAAGGTCGAAGCCGTCGAGGACTGGTCGGTCGTCGGCTTCGTAGGCAAACGTGACGTGGTTGAATCGGATCTCGGAGGCCGGCCGACCATCAGCGGGAGTCGATCCGAGTGGCAGCGCCCCGGCCGAGGCCATAGTGCCCTCCAACGTGTTGATGGAGGCGACCGGAGCGCTCGCGCCGTCCAGGGCCCAATTGAGCCCACCGAAGGCGATGGCGCTGGTGCCGACGGCGGTCTGCAGGTAGACGGCGACGCCAGAGAGTTCGATTCGCCCGTCGGCGGCGGCATCGGCGAGAGCCCAGAACACCGCGAGGTTGGCGGCGCTCACGATGAGGAGGCACCAGATGACGGGCACCTCGCGGAGCCGGGTCGCCCGTAGTTGCAGCTCACGGAGGTAGCTGCGCCGGCTGGCAAACCGATCGACTACCCAGTCGCCCAACCCGAACAGCCGCACCTCCTTGGCGGCCGGCGGGTCAACCGCCAACCGGTAGGCGTAGTCGGCGTGGCGTTGGGCGAGCCGCACGTCTTCGGTGTTGCGGTCACGCCATACGGCGCTCTCCTTGAGCAACCAGTGCGTCGAGCCCCACGCCACTACGAGCAGGATCGGAGCCCACCACGCAAAACGGATCAGTACGAGGGCTGACGCGATCCCAGCGACCATCTGAACCAAGCCGCCAGCGATGAAGTCCATCGAAATGTGAAGCGGCGGGCCGGTGATGCCAAGATCGAAATCTCGCGCCATGGTGAGGTCGTCGACGAGGTCTGGCCGTTCGAGGTGCATCATCCCTGGCGGTGATGTGCAGGTGACCATCAGTCGGTCGTTCAGCGATGCGCCAGTTCGGGCGCCGAGCATGGCGCCGACGGCCTGGTGGATCGGCGCGAGGATCTGCAACAGGACGAACACCACGCCGACGAACGCGAGGGGGCCGGCCAGCGGGTCACCCCTGGTGACCGCCCCGATGAGCGTCCCCGATGCGATGGCGACGAGGGCGGGGAGCAGGCCCCGGCCCAGGAGGAGGAGCCACCACATGGCCGCCATCCCTGGAGCGGCGCGCCAGACGGCCTGGAAGAAGCGCCACTCCTTGCGTTGCGTGAGCCGTGATCGCATCCCGACACGATGACACATCGGTGTGACACTGCCCCGCGGCAGCCGGGGGTGGACGTAGAGTCGACCACCGATGGGCATGGTGATGTTGCTTGATGGAAACTCGCTGACGTACCGGGCGTTCTTCGCGTTGCCAACGGACATGGCCACTGCATCCGGGCAGGTCACCAACGCCGTGTACGGGTTCACGTCGATGCTGATCAACCTCATCAAGGACCACAAACCGAGCTCCGTCGTCGTGACGTTCGATCGGCCCGAGCCCACGTTCCGCCACCTTGCGAACCCCACGTACAAGGCGAACCGGGAGGAAACGCCCGACATCCTGCGTCAGCAGATGGGACTCGTACGCGAAGTCGTCACGGCCCTCGGTATCACGATGGTCGAAAAGGCGGGCTGGGAGGCCGACGACATCATCGCCACGCTCGTCGAGGCGGTACGGCCGACCGGCGACACGGTGCTCATCGTCACCGGCGACCGCGACAGCTATCAACTCGTCGAGGACCCACTCGTGCGGGTCCTCTACAACCGCCGGGGCGTGAGCGATTACGCGCTCTACGACGAGGCTGGCATTCTCGCGCGCACCGGCGTGACCCCCGCGCAGTACCCGGAATACGCCGCGCTGCGCGGCGACCCGAGCGACAACCTGCCGGGCGTGCCGGGGGTGGGGGAGAAGACGGCGGCCAAGCTCATCACGAGCTACGGAGGGCTTGACGGCATCTTCGCCAACGTCGACGTGCAGACGCCGAAGCTCAAGGAATCCCTGAAGGCGAACGAGGCAAAGGCCCGCTGGAACCACGACCTCATGCTCCTGCGCAGGGACGCGCCCATCAGTGTTGACCTCGCCGACGCCGGCATCACACCGGACATGCCGGAGGTGAAGCGGCTCTTCGAGTTCCTCGAGTTCCGGTCGTTGTTCGACCGACTGCTCGACGCGCTCGACGGCAAGGGTGGCGACTCGTTCTCCGTTCAGAGCGGCCAGGTTGTGGAGGCGGAGATCAGCCGCGCCAAGACAGGGGCCGAAGCGGTTGCCGCGCTCACCGCCGCGCCGGCCATCGACATCGCGGCGCGGTGGGTCGGGGCACCCGGAAGATCGGCACTCGTCGGTCTCGCCGTCGTCACGAATGGTGAGGCGGCCGAGGTCGTCTGGCTGCCGGCGGAATTGCTCGACGATCAGCCTGTCATCGACGCGCTCAGCGACGGCAGGCCCGTTCGCGCGCATGATGCCAAGGCGCTCATGCGCCACCTGCTCGGGCGGGGCATCGACGTGCGCACGCTGTCCCTGGACACCGCCATCGCCGCCTACCTCATCGATCCGGCTGAGACCCACTACGCCGTCGCCGACCTCCTCGTGCGCTACACCGGCGATTCGCTCCCGGTCGATGGCGCCCCGTCCGGACAGCTGGACTTCGGAGAGCAGATGGCCGACGATGCGTTGCGCGCTAGCCGCGAAGCACTGGCCGTCAACCGCCTCGCTCCGGTGCTGGAGGCGGCGCTCGATGCCCAGGGCATGGCCGACCTGTACCACGAGATCGAGAACCCGCTCGTGCGTGTTCTTGCCCGTATGGAGCACGTCGGTGTCGGCGTGGACATCGTGGAAATGAGGGCCCTCAATGATCGCTTCACGTCGGAGTGCGCTCGCCTGATGGCCGAGGTGCATCGCGTCGCAGGACGGGAGTTCAACGTCAACTCCACGCCGCAACTGCGCCAGATCCTGTTCGACGAGCGCAAGCTCGCCCCGGTGAAGAAGACGAAGACGGGCTTCTCCACCGACGCGCAGTCGCTGGAGAAGCTGAGGGATCAGTGGCCGGAGTTCATCGATCCGCTGTTGGAATACCGCGAGTTCGAGAAGCTCCGATCCACCTACGGCGAGAGCCTGTTGGCCGAGGTGGGGCCCGACCGCCGCATCCACGCCACGTTCAACCAGACCGTCGCTCGCACAGGGCGTCTCAGCTCGGACCAGCCCAATCTCCACAACATCCCGGTACGCAGCGAAGAAGGGCGCCAGTTCCGTAAGGCGTTCGTGGCCGCCCCTGGGCATGTGCTGCTCATCGCCGACTACAACCAGATCGAGCTGCGCTGCATCGCCCACCTTGCGGAGGATCCCGGCCTCATCGAGGCGTTCACCAGCGGTCAGGACATTCACAATGCCACGGCGGCGCGGGTGTTCGGAGTCGACCCGGCCTCCGTCACCCTGGAACAGCGTTCGAAGGCCAAGATGGTGTCGTACGGACTGGCGTACGGCATGGAGGCTCACGGTCTGGCGGCCCGACTCAACATCGCGTTCGACGAGGCGGCGGCCATCCTCAAGGCGTACTTCGAGGCGTTCCCGAACGTCGATGCGTATATGGACGGCACCGTCAAGGAAGCCCGGATGCGCGGGTACACCGAGACGCTGTTCGGGAGGCGGAGGCCGATCCCGGATCTGCAGAGCGGTAACTACAGCGTGAGGGCGGCGGCCGAGCGTCAGGCCATGAACGCCGGCATCCAGGGCCTCGCCGCCGACATCTTCAAGGTGGCGCTCGTGAGGCTGGACGCGGCGCTGGAAGCCGGCGGGTTCGCCAGCCAGATCGTGCTCCAGGTGCACGATGAGGTGTTGGTGGAAGCGCCAGTCGCCGAACAGGACAGAGTGAGCACACTCGTCGTGGACATCATGCGAGCGGCTGCTGAACTCCGGGTGCCGCTCGAGGTCAACCTGTCGGTCGGTACCACGTGGGCGGCAGCGAAGGGCTGAGCCACCCGCTCACGCAAGGGTCGCCGTCACGATGGCGGCGATGGCGCTGGCGAACAGCAGGGTGGTCACCATG
>JBKJJS010000167.1:0-3059 GCA_046597895.1 Ilumatobacteraceae bacterium | reverse complement strand
GTCGACGGTCGGTGACGGTGTCTCCACCAACCCGGCGTACACCATCACTGGGCTTGTCAATGGCACCACGTACCAGCTGCGGGTGGCTGCAACCAACGCCGCCGGCACCAGCACCTTCAGCACCGAAACCCTCTCGACACCCCGAACGGTCGCGACAGCACCGACCGGTCTCGCCGGCGTGCCCGGCAACACCGACGTCGCCCTCACCTGGACCACGCCGGCATCGAACGGCGGCACGGCCATCACGGACTACCTCATCGAGCGTTCCGTCGACGGCACCGCGTGGACCACCCTGACCGACGGTGTCTCGATCGCCACCGCACACACCGTCACCGGCCTCATGAACGGCACCACCTACCGCTTCCGCGTGGCGGCCCTGAACGCCGTCGGCCCGGGGACCACCAGCGTCGAGGCTCTCTCGACGCCCCGAACTGTGCCGTCGGCCCCCACGACGGTCGTCGGCGCCGCCGCCAATGGCCAGATCGCCCTGACGTGGACCGCCCCTGGCTCCGACGGCGGCTCGCCGATCACCGACTACACCATTCAGTCCTCGCCCGATGGTGCCGTGTGGTCGACGGTCGGTGACGGTGTCTCCACCAACCCGGCGTACACCATCACTGGGCTTGTCAATGGCACCACGTACCAGCTGCGGGTGGCTGCAACCAACGCCGCCGGCATCAGCCCCTTCAGCATCGAAGCCAGCGCCACCCCCGTCGCGGTACCCGACAACCCCACTGGCCTCAGCGGAACGCCTGGCAACACCGAGATCGCCCTTACGTGGACCCGACCTGCGTCGAACGGCGGCGCCGCCATCACCGACTACACCATCCAACACTCCACCGACGGCACCACGTGGACGACGTTCAACGACGGTGTCTCCACCAGCACGTCCGCGACCGTGAACGGCCTCACGAACGGCACCACCTACCAGTTGCGCGTCGCCGCCGTGAACGGCCTCGGCACCGGACCCACCAGCACCCCAACGGCCGCCACCCCACGCACAGTCCCGAACGTACCGACGAACCTCGCCGCCAACCCCGCCAACACCCAGATCGCCCTCACATGGACCGCACCCGCCTCCAACGGCGGCTCGCCCGTGACGGACTACGTCATCCAGATCTCCGCCGATGGCACCACGTGGACCACCGTGGTTGACGGGGTCTCCACGACCACGGCCACCACCGTCGCCGGGCTCACGAACGGCACCAGCTACGAGTTCCGAGTCGCCGCCACCAACAACGCCGGGAGTAGTCCTTTCAGCTCGCAAACCCAAGCTACGCCGGTCGCGGTGCCCAACCAACCAACCGATCTCAGCGGAATTCCCGGCGCCGCCGAAATCGAGCTCACGTGGACCGCTCCTGCCATCGACGGCGGCTCGATGATCACCGATTTCCGCATCGAACAGTCGGCTGACGGCACGACGTGGACCACCGTCGACGACGGTGTCTCGACCCTCACCTCGTACGTCGTCGCCGGCCTGGTGAACGGCAACCTGTATAGGTTCAGAGTCGCCGCCGTCAACGGCCTCGGCGCCGGACCGACCAGCACCCTGACGACAGCCACTCCTCGGACAATCCCCGGCCCCCCAATCGCGGTGTCCGCCACTCCCGGCGACGGCCAGATCGCGCTCACGTGGACCGCCCCTCAATTCAGCGGCGGGGATCCTGTGACCGATTACGTCGTCCAGTCATCCAACGACAGCACGACGTGGACGACGGTCAGCGACGGCGTATCCGCAGGGACGACGCACACGGTGCTCGGCCTCACCAACGGCATCGCCTACCAATTCCGCCTCGCCGCCGTGAACGTCGCCGGCACCGGCCCCACCAGCACCCCCGCCACCGCCACGCCCAGAACAACCCCCGACGCCCCCACCACCCTCGCAGCCACACCCGGCAACACCCAGACCACGCTCACCTGGACCGCCCCCGCATTCCACGGAGGCACCCCACTGACCGACTACCAGATCCAACACTCCACCGACGGCACCACCTGGACCACCATTCTCGACGGTGTCAACACCACCACCTCCCACACGGTGCTCGGCCTCACCAACGGCACCGCGTACCAATTCCGCCTCGCCGCCGTGAACGTCGCCGGCACCGGCCCCACCAGCGCGCCCACCGCGGCGACACCGCGAACCGTGCCCGGCCTTCCGACGTGGACGGGCGCCGTTCCCGGAGCAGGACAACTCGCCCTGTCCTGGAGCCCCCCTGCCGCCACCGGAGGAGCCCCGCTCAGCGACTACCTCCTCGAGCAGTCCACGAACGGCACCACGTGGACCACCGTCACCGACGGCACATCCACCACAACCACGTTCACGGTCACCGGCCTCACCAACGGCGTGGGTTACTACTTCCGCGTCGCGGCCGTGAACGTCGCCGGAACCGGGGCGTTCAGCAGCGAGAACGCGGCATCTCTGCCGAGGACCGTTCCCGCCGCGCCGACGGTCTCGGCACTTCCCCGGAGTTCGGCGGTCTCGCTGACTTGGGCCGTTCCCGCGACCGGCGGGTCAACGATCACGGACTACGTGCTCCAGCGCTCGAAAGCAGGCGGGGCGTGGACGACGGTGTCGGATGGTAAAAATACGAAGACGGCCTACGTCGCCAAGAGCCTGACGAACGGCACGAGCTACCGATTCCGCGTCGCTGCCGTGTCGGCACTTGGCCAGGGTTCCTGGTCCGCCCTCGCCACTGCGGTACCCCGCACGGTTCCGGGAACCCCTCGATCGCTCACGCAGGTCGCTGGCAATGGTCTCGTGAAGGTGTCGTGGCAGGCACCCTCCTTTAACGCTGGGTCGGTGATCACGGACTACCGGATCCAGATATCGCTCGACGGGATCAGTTGGTCGAATGTCGGCGACGGCGTGTCGACGGTGACGACATTCACGGTCACCGGACTCACGAACAACAAGAAGTACCGGTTCCGGGTGGCCGCCGTCAACGCCGCCGGCATGGGCGCCAACACGTCGTCACGATCCGCCACGCCGAGAGCACCGTGACTACTTCGGTGGCGCCGTAGCGCGTGCTAAGTTTCGACTCACCACCGATGTATCGAAG
>JBKJJS010000420.1:0-7850 GCA_046597895.1 Ilumatobacteraceae bacterium | reverse complement strand
ACATGGCGAGATGACGATGCGCTGGAACAGGTCGAGGGGGGTGCCCATGGCATGGGCGACCGCTGCCTTGATCGTGTCGGCGTGCGAGACGGCCACGATCACGCCGCCGGGGAACTTGCCCCGCAGCTTCTCAATGGCGCCGACCATGCGGGTCTGCATCTCCGTGAAGCTCTCGCCCCTCGGGAAGCGGAACGTGGACGGAGATCGCTGCACGTTGGCCCACTCGGGCTTCTTCATCAGGACCTTGAGTTCCTGACCCGTCCACTCGCCGAAGTCAGCCTCGTAGAGGCCCCGCTCGACGTGGACGTGCTGGCCCACTGCCTTGCCGATGGGCGCCGCGGTCTCTCTCGCCCGCTCCAACGGTGACGTGTAGACGGCGTCGACCTTCTTCAGTTCGCTGATGCGCACCGCGGCGGCATACGCCTGGTCGAGCCCCTTGTCGGACAGGTGCAGGCCGTTGGCCCGGCCCGGAAGGATCTTGCCGGTGGTGGGGGTCAGGCCGTGGCGCACGAGCAGCACCAACGTGGAGGGGGAGTGAGTCGGCTTCGCAGTCATGGCTACCTGTCAACCTACTGTCATGGCGTGGATTCCCTCCCAGCCCTCGCTGACCTCGGGGAGGAGATTGCTGGATGCCGAGCGTGCCCGCGGCTCGTGGACTGGCGCGAGGCGGTCGCCCGGGAGAAGCGGGCGGCCTATCGCGACTGTGAGTACTGGGGGCGCGGCGTCGCCGGGTTCGGGGATCCGGCGGCGCGGATTGTCGTGCTCGGGTTGGCGCCGGCTGCGCACGGGGCGAACCGAACTGGCCGGGTATTCACCGGGGACCGTTCGGGCGATTGGCTCTTCCGGGCGATGCACCGGGCGGGGTTGGCGAACCAACCCACATCGGTGTCCGTTGACGACGGCCTCACGCTCCACAACGCCTGGGTGACGGCCGCCGTGCGGTGTGCTCCTCCGGGCAACAAGCCGACGCCGCAGGAACGGGACACGTGCCGCCCCTTCCTTCAACGCGAACTGGCACTGCTGACTGGGGTGCGGGTCGTGGTCTGTCTCGGGGCGTTCGGATACGAGGTGGCGTGCGGTGAGCTGGGCGTGGTTCGCCGGCCGCGGTTCGGGCACGGTGTCGAGGTGCCCCTAGCCGCAGGGCGCACCCTCATCTGCTCGTTCCACCCGAGCCAGCAGAACACGTTCACGGGCAAGCTGACGGAGCCGATGTTGGACGCCGTGTTCACCCGGGCCGTGGTGCTGGCCGCCTGAGGTTCCGCGCAAACAGGACTGTCAGCAGCGGCTACTCGTAGAGATCCACGGACTCCAACCGCCGGCACGATCGAAGAGTTGGCGACCGAGGCGAAGGTTCGTCGGACCGTCGTAGAGCTGCGAAGACGATCCTCCGATCCACCTCGAGTGGGCCGACCACATGATCTGCAGCAGACCCATGGCCGATGACCTCGGGTTCTTGGCCGTGGGAATGCCACCGGACTCGCGCTGCATGATGCAGCTGAGGCGGGTCCACTGACTGTCCGTCCACCCGGCGGCGAGCGCGTCGTCGTGCCAGCGCTCCACATTCGCGTTGGGATGGGTGTAGCTGCCTCCCGGGACCGGCGGCGGATCGCCGACCGTCGGTGTGTCGAGGCTGAGAGCGGTCCAGGTGCGAGGCCCGACGATGCCGTCGGCGAGCAGACGCTTCGCCCTTTGGAACTTCTTCACGGCGGCGCGCGTCTTCGGTCCGAACGTGCCATCCACGCTGACTGTGGATCCGCTGGCCCGCAACTTCTCCTGGACCTGGCGGACCCGGGGGCCTGTTGATCCGAGGCGCAGCGTCTCGAACGTCTCCACTTGGGGGGCGGCCACAGCCGTGGTGACGGCGTCGGCGCGAGCCGCTCCGACGAAGCCGATGAGGCTGAGCGCGAGTGCCATCGTGATCAATCGACGTTGCATCACATCTCTCTGAACCTGCCCGCTTGAGCCAAAGGCTACCAAAGATGACGAATAGGTTACGAATCTCCGGGGATTTCGTCGAGCACCTTCCGGGCGATGTCCGCACGACGCGTGTAGACGCCGTCGACGCCGGCGGCGGCGAGCATCCGCAGCACGTCGGGATCGTCGACCAGACGTCGCGGGATGGTGTTCGCCGGCCCGAGCCCCTCGCCGCCGGCGTGGGCAATCACGCGTGGCGGGGTGGAGCGCAAGGGGCTGGGTGGGCACGGGGCGGTGTCAGAGGCGTTGCCGCCGCATGCGACGAGCACCAACTCGGTCAGCACGATGAGCACAGCGAGCCACCGTGTCAGGGGGCCGGCTATCTCGATCGGGACTCAGGCCGGCCCACGGCGGCGCATGAGCGCGTGGATGAATGATTGCGACGCGCCCGTCGGGGTGATGTGATCCCGCTCTGTTGTCTCGAGCAGCTCGAAATCAGTGCCGAAGATCGTCGTCAACGTCTGCGGTGAATGGCGGGCGACTGGGAGCCCGCTGCATTGGTCGGGGCCTTGCTCGGCAAACGCCGCGAGCACGAGGAATCCACCGGGGCGAACAGCACGAGCGGCGGCCTGCGCGTACTCGGCCTGATCGAGTGGCTCAGTGAGGAAGTGGAATGCCGCCCGGTCGTGCCAGACCGCGACTGGGCTCTCGAAGGCCACCGACCGCATGTCCGCCCGCACCGGCCGCACCACGCGTGCGGCAGCGACTCCGAGTCGGTTCTGGAGCTGGTGTCGGAGTTGGTCGAGCGCACTCTGGGACACGTCGGCCGCCTCAATCGACCGATACCCGTCGGCGACGAGTTCAGCGATGAGCGTCGAGGCACCACATCCGATGATGGCGACATGATCTGAGGGCACCGACACGCGGCGCACGAGGTCCAGTCACGGTTGGGCGTTGGTCTGGAACCAGCTGACCTCGTCGGAGCGCCGGGTCCGCCAGACGTGGTCCCAGTGCTCTTGCTCGCCCTTCATCTTGTCCACGGTAGGTCCGTACCAGCCGACTCAGTGCGCGGCGGGGACGGAGCCGTCGGCCTTCTTCTTGGGCGGCGGGACCCCGACGGACGGGGCCTTGTCGGCCCACTCCGGCCAACGGCGGCGGCTCACGATGGACAGGGTGCGCAGCAGTTTCATGGCCTTCTCGTCCTCTTGGGCGGGCCGGGCGATGATGGAGCCGTCGGCGATCATCCGGTTGATGACCTCCTCACCGAGCTCTGTCCGCACGATGGTGAGCGTCCAGTCGTTGTCGTTGCCGATGCCTCCGGTGGCGATGTCGGAGTGCTCGGCCGCGAAATCCGGGCACTTCTTGCAGCCCTCGCGTGTCCACTGATGGCACTCCTTCAGGTCCACCTCGTGGTACGAGCCGTCCTTCATCCAGATCTGGAAGACGCCCTTGATGTTCATCTTCACCATGTCCTGCTTCTTGAGGCCGTACTTGGCCTCGAACAGTTCCGGGAAGATGGCGTCGTCGAACGTCTTCGAACACAGCAGGCCGATGTTGAACAGGAACGGCTTGGACACCTTGCCGGCCTTGCGGTCCCACATGGTGGGCGGACACGACGTCTGACAGCCCATCCCGACGAGCGCCAAGCGAGAGAGCCCGAGTTCCTTGGCCTCCCGAAGGGCCAGCGGATTCGCACAATACGTGTAGCGGCTGCCGGCCGTTGCCACGACTTCCTCGCGAGTGCGGACGAGCGCTGGCCTCGCCTTCCACGCGTCGTCCGGCTCGACCCCGCTCACCATGGCAGCTTCGATGTAGTCGTGCTCGAGCAACCAAAGGAGCATGGCGGAGACGAACCCGCCGTCCTGACCCACTTTGTGGATCATGTCGTCGCTCGCTCGCGTGAGCAGCAACTGGCGCCAGATCCCGGCCATCTCGTCTGGCTCGCGCAGGCGCCCGAACAGGTGCATGTCGGCCGCTGGTTCCCACGCCCGGAAGCGAGGGCACGCCCTCGTACATGTCGTGCAGCCCTTCTCGCCGTGGATGCAGTTGTCGAGGCCGAGTTCTTCCTCGAGGTGGAAGGGCATGTACTTACCCTCCTCATGTTCGTAGCCGATGACGTCGTGCGGGCAGGTCACGACACAGCCGGCACAACCGGTGCACAAGCCAGTCGTGATGACCTCGGCGTAGAGCTCTTTCCATTGCGCAGTCCAGCGCTCGGCCTTCGGTGCCGGGGGAGCAGGTTCGGTCATGGTCATAAGCGTGACTCTACGCGGCCCGAGCGCTACGGCATCAGATGGCGTCCGTGCCCTCTTCGCCAGTACGGATGCGCACGATGCGCTCGACCTCGCTGATCCAGATCTTGCCGTCGCCGATCTTTCCCGTGGCGGCGCTGTCGCGGATGGCGTCGACGACCCGGTCGACGTCGCCTTCGTCGACGACGACCTCGATGCGTACCTTGGGCACGAACTCGATCTTGTACTCGGTGCCCCGGTACGTCTCGGTGTGACCACCCTGGCGACCGAAGCCCCTGGCCTCGCTCACGGTGATGCCGGTGATCCCGGCGTCCTTCAGCGCGTCCTTGACGTCGTCGAGCTTGAACGGCTTGACGATGGCGGTGATGAGTTTCATCAGGCGATCTCCCTACTCACGATGAGTTGCTTGCTCATGATTGGTACGCCGTCTCGGCGTGCTGGCTCTGGTCGAGACCGACCTGCTCGTCTTCCTGGGAGACGCGTAGGCCAATGGTCTTATGGATCGCGAAGGCGATGGCGTAGGACACCACGAACGAGAACGCGAGCACGATCGCACACGCCCGCACCTGGTTCCACAGCAGTTCGCCTCCGCCGCCGAAGAACAGCCCATCGAAGCCGAGGGGGTTCACCGTGGTGTCAGCGAAGAAGCCGAGCAGGACCGACCCGAGCAAGCCACCCACGAGGTGGACAGCGATGACATCCAGGCTGTCGTCGAGCTTGAAGGCGGACTTGATCTTCAGGGCCAGGAAGCAGACGCCTCCCGCGAGGAGTCCGATGATGATGGGCGCCATCCCACCGACGTAGCCGGCGCATGGCGTAATAGCTACGAGTCCGGCCACCGCGCCTGATGCCGCACCCAGGGTGGTGGCGTGCCCGGCGATCAACTTCTCGAGCAGCAGCCAACCGAGCATGCCGGCAGCGGCGGCGAGGTGCGTGTTGATGAGGGCCTGGGCGGCGAGGCCGTTGGCGGCGAGGGCCGAGCCCGCATTGAACCCGAACCATCCGAACCACAGGATGCCGGTCCCGAGCATGGTGAGCGGCAAGTTGTGCGGGGGCATGGCCTCGCGCCCGTGCCCCCTTCTGGCTCCGAGGACTAGCACCACGGCGAGTGCCGCCGCGCCGGCGTTGATGTGGACCACGGTGCCGCCGGCGAAGTCGATCGCCCCGCCCCGGAACAGGAAGCCGTTGGGGCTGAACACCCAGTGGGCGACCTGCGGGTACACGAGCACCGCCCAGAGCCCGATGAACAACGCGTACGCCCCGAACTTCAATCGGTCGGCGGTGGCCCCGGTGATGAGCGCAGGAGTGATGACCGCAAACATCATCTGGTAGGCGACGAAGGCGAGTGCCGGAACGATCAGTGCGAAGTCATCCGTGTAGCCGGGGAGATTCGCCACCTTGGTCACGTCGCTCAGAAAGGCGAAGTCGAAGTTCCCGAACCACTTGCCAGTTCCACCAAACGCCAGGCTGAAGCCGACGACGGCCCAGATGATGCTGATCAGTCCCATGGCGAACATGTTCTGCATCAGCATGCCGAGCACGTTCTTGGAGCGGACCATGCCGCCGTAGAAGAACGCCAGTCCTGGGGTCATGAACAGCACGAGGGCTGCGGACACCAGGACCCAGGCGGTAGCGCCTGAATCCATCGAGGTCTCCTCTTCACTTGGTAGGGGCGAAGAGAAAACTAGAGATCCGAGGTTTCTCCAATGTTTCCGGAATGTGAATCGCCGGGCCGACACCCCGCATCACTGCGGGGGCCGACCCGGCGACCCTGCCCCTACCGGAGAGGTTCCGGGAGGCCGTAGGGGATCTCCCCCGGGGGGCCGGGGAGATCCCTGAGTCAGAGCGCTTCGAAGCCCTCCTCGCCGGTGCGAATGCGCACGATGCGATCGATGTCGCTGACCCAAATTTTTCCGTCGCCGATCTTGCCGGTGACTGCGCCAGCCTTGATGGCGTCGATCATGGCGTCGGCGGCGTCGTCGTCGACGACCACCTCGATGCGCACCTTCGGCACGAAGTCGATCTTGTACTCCGTTCCTCGGTACGTCTCGGTGTGACCGCCCTGACGGCCGAAGCCACGGGCTTCGCTCACGGTGATGCCGTGGGCTCCAGCTGCCTGTAGGGCATCCTTCACGTCGTCGAGCTTGAACGGTTTGATGATGGCGGTGATGAGTTTCATGTTTGTGTGGCTCCGTTCACTTCGTCGAGAACTCGGGGTAGGCCTGAACGCCCATCTCGGGCAGGTCGAGACCCATGATCTCGTCCTCTTCGGCGGACCGGATGCCGCCCTTGCCGCGCTTGATCGAGATCGTGTTCTGGATCTTGAAGAAGGCGTATGCGGTTCCGAAGATCACGGTGCAGATGACGAGCACCCCGAGCGCCTGGGCGCCGAGCTGCCCCCAGTCGCCCTTGATGATTCCCTCGACGCCAACGGCGTTACCGGCTGAGTCGAGCTTCTCCGGTGCTCCGTTCCAGAGGCCGCCGTAGCTGCCGTTCGAGAAGATGCCGACGGCGAGGACGCCGAAGATGCCGTTGACACCGTGGACGCTGATCGCCCCCACCGGATCGTCCAGCTTGAGCTTGCGTTCGACGAAGAACACCGACTCGATGACGAGGATGCCGGCGATGCCGCCGATGACCGCAGCCGCCCACGGAGCAACGAAGGCACAGGGTGCCGTGATGGCGACGAGGCCGGCGAGCATGCCGTTGGCCATCATGCCCGGGTCCGGCTTTCCGGTGCGCTTCGTGATCCAGAACATGGCGACGATCGCTCCGAACGCCGCCGAGATGGCGGTGTTAGCGGCGACGGTGGCGAACTGCACATCGGTAGCGGCAAAGGTGGAAGCGGCGTTGAAGCCGAACCAGCCGAACAGCAGGATGAACGTGCCGAGCATGGCCATCGGGATGTGGTGACCCGGCATGGCCCGGGGCTTGCCGTCGGCTCCGAATTTGCCGATCCGAGGCCCGAGGACCATCGCACCGGCCAGAGCGGCGGCGCCACCTACTGCGTGCACCACGCCTGACCCAGCGAAGTCGACGTATCCCACGCCGAGGCTCATGGTGTCCCATGTCTTGGCCAGCCAGCCGCCGCCCCACGTCCACGCCGCGAACAGCGGGTAGTAGATGGCGCCGCAGAAGAAGCCCCAGATCACGAAGCTTCCCCACTTCCACCGCTCGGCCATCGACCCGGTCGGGATCGTGGCCACGGTGTCCATGAAGGCCACCATGTAGAGGAAGTAGCCAAGCGTGACGGCGGTGATACCGCCGCCGGACATGGCCCAGCCTCCCTTGAAGAGAAAGATCCAACTGTCCGAGCCCACCAAGGCGCTGCCGACGGGCGCGCCGTCGGGGCCGAGGTAGGCCGACATGTCGACCCCACTGAACGCCAACGGGAACCCGACGAAGAAGAAGCCGATGAACCCGAGGCCGAAGATGGCGAAGTTCGTGCTGATCACGTGCGACGCGTGCTTGGCCCGACAGAATCCGGTCTCGACCAGGGCGAAGCCGGCCTGCATGAAGATCACGAGGACGGCGCCGAGGATGACCCACAGCAGGTTGACCTGGGTGCCGAGGACTTCGACCTCCGTGGGCGAGGCACCTTGGGCTCCGGCCGGGCCGGCGAAGACCAGCAGGCCGATGGCGGTCGAGCCGACGGCGATCGCTCCGCCGACGCTGAGACGCTTG
>JBKJJS010000376.1:0-13293 GCA_046597895.1 Ilumatobacteraceae bacterium | reverse complement strand
CTTCGCCTGGTCCTTCGCCGGCCCCCGCACCCGCGCCTTCGTGCCCTCGCCGCGCCAACGAGCGCCCATGTCCTCGTTCCTGATTCGCTGCTGGAGCAACACGATGCCTTCGAGCAGGGCCTCCGGTCGTGGAGGGCAGCCCGGCACATAGATGTCCACCGGGATGATCTGATCAACACCTTTCGTGACCGAGTAACTGTCCCAGTAGGGGCCACCGCAGTTCGCGCACGATCCCATGGAAATCACGTACTTCGGCTCGGGCATCTGCTCGTACAGACGCTTGATTGAGGGTGCCATCTTGTCCGTGACCGTGCCGGAGATGACGACAAGGTCGGCCTGACGGGGGCTGGCCGGCAACGGGATGACGCCGAGGCGCATCACGTCGTAGCGGGGGGAGCCGAACGCCGCACCCATCTCGATGGCGCAGCACGCAAGGCCCCACTGGTAGACCCACACCGAATAGGCGCGGCCGAGGTTGAACAGTGAGGTGAGCGGCTTCGGGAGCCGGCCCTTTTCGACGATACCCATGCTCGCTACTCGCCTACACCCACCGCAGCACGCCCTTACGCCAGGCGTACACCAGGCCGAGGACGAGGACGAATATGAAGACACCCATTTCCACCAGGCCGAACCCGGCGTACCGCTCGAGTTGCGTCGCCCACGGGAAGATGAACACCGCTTCCACCTCGAACACGACGAACAGCAGGGCGAAGATGTAGTAGCGGACCTGGCTCTGTGACCAGCCATCACCCACGGGGTCCACACCGCTCTCGTAGGCCATTTCCTTGTCGACGTTCGGGTTCTTCGGGCGCACGAGCGCGCTAATCCCGAGCAACATACCGGCCAGGAGCAGGCCCAACGCGCCAAACATGGCGACTGTCAGCCACCCGCGCAGGAAGACCGAGGAGTCAGTGGACATCGGCGATGACGCTACTACGGCGTGTGAATCTGCTCACAAGTTGCCGCGCCGGCCGCGCCGAACGGACCGAACGCCCGGTGCTCACGCCCGGGTTCCGTCGAAGACGATCGTCCGACTCGTCGCCGTGCAGCCCGTGGAAGCCTCCGTGGCCACCGTGTAATCGACGAAGAGGAGCGTCGGCACGAGTGCGTCGCTGGAATCCAACCCGACCTCCCCGACCCTGAGCTTGATCGTGAACGCCGTTGGCGATGGCGATCCGTCGCACACGTCGGCCAGCGTGTCGACGACGAAACCGTCGCCGGTGAGGTCGCCGAAGTTCTCTGTGAGCGACGTCTCGGCAAAGAAGTCGCTAGAGACCGTGTAGCCGCTCACCGAGTCTCCACTGACCTGGAGGCTGGAGGGCTGCTGCGTCGCGTCGCACGCAGCGGTGTTGTCGGCGTAGCCGGTGCACTCTGGCGTGCCAACGATCGCCAGCGCGTAGCTGCCTTGGACCGGTACAGCGTTGAAATCGACGAAATCGAGCGGGAAGTGGCCCCGTAGCGCCTGAGCACTGCCCTCGGCGGCGCTCAGAGCGGACTGAGCGGTATCGCGGTCGGCCTCGGCGGTGGCCTGATCTGCTCTGGCGCCGGCGAGGAGGTCGCCGGCCGCGGTGACGTCCTTCTTCGCCTTGGTCAGGGCGGCGGCCGCATCCTCGGACTCCTGCTTGGCCTTCTCGAGATCGGTCTCCGTCTGTGCGAGGTCGTCACTCACGGCGGACAACTCCGCCTTTACGTCGTCCGTGTCGCTCTTCGCCGATGACGACAGCACGACGCCTGCTGCCGCCGCGCCGAGGGTCGTGACGGCAAGGACGGCGGCGACGACCTTGGCCGACCCAGGCCAACCCTTCTTCGGAGCGGGTGTCACGGGCAAGGCCTCGGTCGGGAACTGCTGCGGAGCCGGGTATGTCATGCCCGCGATCATGCCTCATGGCGCCAGCCCGCCCGTAGATCTTGCGTCGAGTTGACCTCGGGCACCGACGGGGGGCAGCCCGTTACAGTTCCGGCCCCGGCCTGTTCCGAGGGTTCTGGGCGAGTATCCACAGGGTTGGGCCTGTGGATTGCGCGCCAGAACGAGGAGGCGGTGGGCGGGCATGCCGGCTTTCGCGCGCAACCGGTCTCCGACGCGGTCGCCGCTCCCGCGTAGGGTTCCCGGCCATGCGTGAACGGGCTCGGGTGGTCGTCATCGGTGGTGGTGTGGGAGGGACGAGCATCGCCTACCACCTGGCCTTGCTCGGCTGGACCGACGTGGTGCTCGTCGAGCGTGACCAACTCACGAGTGGTTCCACCTTTCATTCGGCCGGCCTCGTCGGGCAGTTGCGTTCGTCGGTGACCCTGACCCGAATGATGATGTACGGGGCGTCGCTCTACCCGCGTCTGGCGGCGGAGACGGGCCACGATCCGGGCTGGCACGAAGTCGGGTCCCTAAGGCTGGCGTCGACCCCCGAACGGCTGGAGGAGCTCCGTCGCCAGGCCGGCTGGGCGAAGACGTTCGGCCTCCCGCTGGACCTGATCTCGACGGTCGAGGCGCTGGACCGGTTCGAGGGCCTCTTCGACCCGGAGGGGGTGCTCGGAGCCGTATGGCTGCCGACCGACGGCTGGCTCAACCCGAGCGATCTCACGATGGCCTTCGCCGCGGGAGCACGGGCCGCCGGTGTGGAGATCGCCACCATGACCCGGGTCACCGGGATCGGCATTGCGACCGGGGTCGGTGGGCAACGACGAGTGACCTACGTCGACACCGACAAGGGCCTGATCGAGTGCGAGTACGTCGTGAACGCCGGCGGCATATTCGCCCATGAGATCGGCCGGATGGTGGGGGTCAATGTGCCCCTTGTCCCGTTTGCCCACCAGTACGCCATCACCCGTCCCACTCAGGCCGTGCCGAGCCACCTGCCCACGATGCGCGACCCAGACAGACTCGTCTACTTCCGCGAGGAAGTGGGCGGCATGATCATGGGCGGGTACGAACGAAACCCGGATCCGTGGTGCGTCGACGGCTCAATCCCGGCCGACTTCAACAACCGGCTGCTGCCGGAGGATTGGGACCGCTTCCTCCCCCTGACGGAGGCCGCTCAGGGACTCGTGCCATGCCTCGTCGATGCCGACGTACACCAACTCATCAACGGCCCGGAAGCGTTCACGCCGGATGGCGAGTTCATCCTCGGCGAGAGCGACGTCTCCGGGTTCTTCGTCGCCGCCGGATTCTGCGCCCACGGCATCGCAGGGGCGGGCGGCAACGGCAAGGTGATCGCCGAGTGGATCGTGGGGGGCGAGCCGCCGATGGATCTGTGGAAGATGGACATCCGCCGCTTCGGCAACCACTACCGGTCCCGCCGCTACACGCTGGACCGCACGTACGAGGTGTACTCGACCTACTACGACATCGCGTACCCGAACCACGAGCGGTCGGCGGGGCGGCCACTGCGGGTACCCCCGGCGTACGTCCGCCATGTCGCGCTGGACGCCGAATTCGGTGAGAAGAGCGCGTGGGAGCGCGTGAACTACTACCGGTCGAACGAGGATCCAGCCCACGAGCCGCGGCGGCCGCGAGGGTGGGCCGGCGAGCACTGGTCCACCGCCATCGTCACGGAACACCTCGCCACGCGAACGACCGCCGGACTGTTCGACGAGTCGAGCTTCGCCAAGATCTCGGTTGACGGGCCCGGGGCCGCCGCCTTCCTCCAGCGGATGTGCGCGAACGACGTCGCTCGCCGAGTGGGTGCTATCACGTACACCTCGATGTTGAACTCGCGGGGCGGCATCGAGTGCGACTTCACGGTGACGCGATTGGAGGAGGATCGCTTCCTCGTCGTGACGGGCACGGCATTCGCGCGCCATGACCTCTCGTGGATCACGTCGCACGCGCCGACCGACGGCTCGGTCAGTGTTCGCGACATCACGTCGTCGATGGCCTGCTTCGGTCTCTGGGGGCCAAGGGCGCGCGACATCCTCGCCACGGTGTGCGCCGACGACTTGTCGTTCGGATATATGTCAGCGCGACAGATCACCGTCGGCGCTGTGCCGTGTTGGGCGCTGCGGGTGACCTATGTCGGCGAGTTGGGTTGGGAGCTGTACCCATCAGCGGAGTTCGGCGTCGCGCTCTGGGACCTGCTGATGGACGCCGGGCGACCGTTCGGCCTCGTGCCAGGGGGCTACCGGGCCATCGACTCCATGCGCGTGGAGAAGGGGTATCGGGTGTGGGGAGCGGACATCACGAATGAGACGGATCCGTACTCGTCTGGGCTCGGTTTCGCCGTGAAACGAGCGAAGGCTGGCGGATTCATCGGCCTGGACGCGCTGCCTACCGACGGAGTGGGAGGGCCGTCCCGGTTGTGCTGCCTGGTACTCGATGATCCGCGGTCAGTGGCACTCGGAAACGAACCGGTGTCGACGTCTGACGGTTCGGTCGTGGGTCGGGTCACGAGTGGCGGTGTGGGCTATTCGCTCGGTGTATCGATCGCCTATGCATGGCTGCCCGCGGCGCTGGCGCGGCCGGGCACGCATCTCACCGTCGAGGTGTTCGGCGTCGTCGTGAACGCCGAGGTCCGGGCCGATCCGCTCTACGACAGGACCGGCGCGCGACCGCGAACGTGAGCCAGGTCGGTACCTCGATCTGCTGAAGTCCTCACGCCGCCGCTACCTGGGCGACGAACCAATCCACCAGACACGCCGCGGCGAGCCGAGCCCTCTCGACCTGGGAGCGGGTCTGCGCCATGAGGTCCTCGCGCTCGATGCCAAGGCTCGCCAGCTCGGCACCGCCGCCGCTCGACCATTGGGCGACGATGGACTCGTTCACCTCAGGATGGAACTGCAACGCCAGCGTGCGGCCCAGTAGATAGGCCTGTTCAGCGTGGGGACTCTGGGCCAGTCGGTCGGCTCCCGGCGGAGGCGTGAACCGGTCGGAGTGCCACTGAAGCCATGGCCCGTTCCCCGCCAACTCCGGGACCCTCGACGTCACGTCGCACCAACCGACTTCCGGCACAGGGGCACGCTCGACAGAGCCACCGAGCGCGTGCGACAGAATCTGACCGCCGAAGCAGATGCCGAGGATCGGCACCTGGCGCGAGTGGGTGGCTCGCAGCAGCGCCACCTCGGCCTCCACCGAGTCCTGCACATGATCCCAGTAGACCGACCACTCGGAACCGAGGGACACGACGAGGTCGATCCCCGCCAGCTTCGGCCACTCAGAGGGGTCTTCGCGATGGCACTCGATGAACGCGTATCCATGCCAGCGCAGGCGCTCACCGACACATCCCGGGTCCGCATCATCTCGATTCGACAAGAGCAAGGCGCGCACGTGGGTACGGTACGCGACGCATGGTCACACCGGTCGAGCCCGACGACGCCCTCATCGATCACTTCCGCCACGCATCGCGCGCTGTCGTCAAGCACACGCCCGTCATGACGTCGGCTGCGCTCAGCGACATCGCTGGCGGCAACGTGGTGCTGAAGGCCGAGAACCTCCAGCGGACGGGCTCGTTCAAGATCCGCGGGGCGATGGCGAAGCTGAACTCGCTCGGCGATATGGCGACCGCAGGCGTCACCGCCGGGAGCGCCGGCAACCATGCACAGGCGTTGGCCTTTGCCGCACGGCACCGGGGCGTGCGTTGCGAGATCTTCGTTCCGTCCGGAGCGTCCATCGCCAAGACTGAGGCCTGCCGAAGCTACGGCGCCGAGGTGATCGAGGGAGGTGAGTCGCTGGCGGAAGCCGTGGCCGCCGCCCGGGATCGCGCCGCCGACACCGGGATGACGTTCTGCCACCCATACGACGATCCCACCATCGTCGCCGGCCAGGCCACCCTCGGTCTGGAACTCGCCGAGGACATCGACGATCTGCGCCGCGTGATCGTCCCGCTCGGTGGAGGTGGCCTCGCGGCTGGCGTGGCCATCGCGCTGAAGCGACGCCAACCGCACATCGAGGTCATCGGCGTGCAGGCCGAAGTGTGTGCGCCGTACGCCCACTTGGCCACACCCAACGGTGCCGTGCTCACGCTGGCCGATGGGATCGCCGTCAAGCAGCCCGGCGAGATCACCCGGCCACTCGTCGAGCGGTGGCTGGACGACATCGTGACTGTCCAGGAGGACGCCATTGCGGACGCCATGGTGCTGTTGATGGAACGGGCCAAGCTCTACGTCGAGGGGGCAGGCGCGGTCGGTGTCGCCGTGTTGATGAGCGGGGGCCTCGCACCGGCGAAATCCGGGGTGACGTGCGTGATCCTTTCTGGAGGAAACGTCGATCTCGGGGTACTTCCGGACCTCATCCGCCGTCACGAAACACGGGCCGGGCGCCGAATCATCCTGTTCGCCAGGATCTCCGACCGGCCTGGTGGACTTGCCCACCTGCTCAACATCCTCGCCAGGGAAGGCGCCAACCTGATCGAGGTCGAGCATGTGCGCGAGGGCGTCGACCTCCACGTCCGGGAGTCCGGTGTTCACGTCGTGCTCGAGGTCCGCCACCGCCAACACGCCGCCGCGGTGGTGGCCGCTGCCATCGCCAATGGCTACGACGTCACGGAACTCCTCCGCTCGCGATGGACAGCACCACCGTCGTGATCAACAGGTCCGCCGTCACTCCGCGAGCCGCGGCGACCGTAGTGACACGTGCGCTTCCTCGGCAACGTCGGCGCCAATGTCTCCTACTGGAGAGCGCTTCCGCTGGGAATGCTCGTGTCATCACTCTTGGGCGCCACGTCACCGACGAGCCACCCGTTCACGCCGCCCGGGTTCTCGGCTCGATCGCTGAGGCACTGGAAGGCCCCGTTGGCGTAGCCCCCCGGGCCCGTTGAAGGCGCCGGGCTAGGGTGCCCGCCATGGCGGACCGAGCCTCATTTGCCGAACAGGCCATGCAGTACGCGCCTCAGCTGTACTCCGCGGCACTACGGCTCACCCGTAACCAAGCCGACGCCGAGGACCTCGTCCAGGAGACGTTCCTCAAGGCCTACCGGAGCTTCGCCACGTTCGAGGAAGGGTCCAACCTCAAGGCGTGGCTCTACCGGATCCTCACGAACAACTACATCAATACCTACCGGGCCAAGCAACGCCGCCCGGACGAGACCGACCTGGATGACGTCGAGGATCTCTACCTGTACCGGCGCTTAGGCGCGCTTGACCAGATGTTGGCCAGCCGCAGCGCCGAGGACCAGCTCATGGACCTGTTCACCGACACCGAGGTGAAGGATGCCCTCGAGGCGCTGCCCGAGTCGTTCAGGCTCCCGGTCCTACTCGCCGACGTGGAGGAGTTCTCGTACAAGGAGATCGCCGAGATGCTGGACATCCCCATCGGCACCGTGATGTCCCGACTGCACCGGGGAAGAAAAGCCATGCACAAGCGGTTGTACGAGTTCGCCGTTGACCGGGGTCTCATCGACCGGGACTCCGACGACATCCCCGTACCCAACCACTCGGAGCCGCGACATGGCTGACTGCAACGAGACACTTCGAGAATTGCAGGTCTTCCTTGACGGGGAGTTGGCCGACGATGTCCAGCAAGCGGTCACGGCCCACCTCGGCGGCTGTGTCGACTGCCTGCAGGCGTTCGACTTCCACGCTGAACTCAAGATCGTCATCGCAGCCAAATGCCGCACGGAGGCCATTCCCCTATCGCTGCTCGCCAAGATCGAGGCATGCTTCGGTGCTGACATGAACGAGCCCACCTGACAGCCGAGTTCGGCCGGGCCTCTGGCCTGGCTACGCTAGGGCCCATGCTCGCGGCCGAGATCTGGCATTGGTGGATCGGGGTTATTTTGGCGGTGCTCGGCGTCTTAGCCGTGGTGCAGGTCATCGTCGGCTACCTACGCAAGGTGGTCGCTCCCCAGTACCCGAAGCGACGTCAGCGTTCCTGACACCCATGATGTGAACGAGCCGGTCGACTGGGATCTCGCCGAGCGCGTCGCCGTCCGGGTGGCGAGCCGCCAGCCGGGTCCGCCGGTCGACAAGGCGGCCCTACAGGTGTGCCTCGCCGAGCACGCACTCGTCGCCGAACCACTCGTCGAGGCGTGCACGGGCCTTCGGTCAGCTCATGGACCGGCACGGGTCGAGGTCGTCGATCGAGCCGGATGGGCCGTGGCCAATGTGGCCGGTTTCCGTCAGCTACTTCAGCCGCTGTCGGAGCAATGGGTCGAACGGTTGGCCGCGCGAGGTCGGGGCGGGCGTTCGACCGTCACGATGTCCCGCCGGGTTGCCGCCGTCGAACTCGGCACGATGCTCGGCTGGCTGAGCCGGCGGGTGCTTGGCCAGTATGACCTCCTCGCCGCGGCCGACGGCGGCGCACGCGACGGCACCGCACACCATGGGGACACCGTGTATCTCGTCGGCCCCAACCTCGTTTCGCTCGAGACGAAGTTCGGCTTCCCTCCGGACGAGTTCAGGCTGTGGGTGGTGCTCCACGAACTCACCCACCGGGCACAGTTCACCGGCGTCCCTTGGATGCGAGACCACTACCTCGGGTTGGTGAGCGAGGCGCTTTCGATTGCCAATGTCGATCCTGGCCACCTCTTCGCAGTGGTCCGGGGAACCATTCAGGACCGGGAGGGCACTCGCGACAAGCTGGCCGAAGGCGGGCTGGCGGCGCTGATGGCAACCCCCGGGCAGCGAGCCGCCATTGGCCAGATCTCTGGCCTCATGGCGCTCCTCGAAGGGCACGGCGACATCACGATGACGAGGGCGGGCCGCGACTTCATCCCCTCGGCCGGTCGCTTTGAACGTGTGCTGGCCGCCCGACGGCGCCAGACAAACCCATTCGCCCGAACCATCCAACGCCTACTCGGCCTCGAGGCCAAACTCAACCAGTACGCCGCCGGCGAGCGGTTCATCAGCGCCATCGAGGCAGCCGCCGGCCCCCGGGCTGTCGACCGGTGCTGGGAAGCGCCGGCGAACCTCCCCAGCCTCGAAGAGATCAGGGATCCGGGGCGATGGCTCGACCGGCTCGAGGTGGCCACGCCCGTTGGCTGACGCCGGCTCTCTGCTCAGCCGCTGCTCCTTCCCACCGGCTGGTACCGCAGTCACGTGCGCGGTGTCCGGAGGGCCTGACTCCCTGGCCCTGCTGATCCTGGCCGTGACCGCAGGCTGCGACGTCACCGCGGTGCACGTCGACCACGGCATGCGGCCCGGGTCGGCGGCCGAGGCCGACATCGTGGCCGCGGCGGCCGAGCGCTTCAGTGCGCGTTTCCGCTCCGAACGGGTGCGTGTGGAGCCGGGGTCGAACCTGGAGGCCCGACTGCGAACCGCCCGATACGGCATCCTGCCACCCGATGTCCTGACAGGGCACACCATGGACGATCAGGCCGAGACGATTCTGCTCAACGTCCTCAGAGGCTCCGGCCTCACCGGTATGGCCGGGATGCGGCCCGAGCGACGCCCGCTGTTGGCGTTGCGCAGAGGCGAAACGGCCGCGCTGTGCCTTCTCCACGGGCTCGAGCCCGTCATCGACCCTACGAATGCTTCGCCGGAGCATCGCCGCAATCGGGTCCGCCATGAGTTGATGCCCCTCCTCGACCGAATCGCCGAACGCGATGTCGTTCCTGTGCTGACGCGTTCGTCGGCCGTTCTACGCGACGAGGACGATCTGCTCGATGCCCTCGCCGCGGCCATCGACCCGACCGACGCCCGAGCCTTGGCCTCCGCTCCGGTCGCTCTCGCTCGCCGGGCCGTCCGGCGTTGGCTCGGCCCTCCCCTCGGCGGGTACCCGCCCGACTCGGACACGGTCGAGCGGGTTCTCCGAGTTGCCCGCGGTGACGCGATTGCGTGTGAGGCGCCGGGCGGCGTGCGCATCGGGCGGCGCGACCAACGGATGCGACTCGAGGTTCCATCGGCGAGCGCCCCGGCTGCAGCAGGACCGCGGGTAGCATCGGCGGCCGTGACGAGTCCAGGAGTTGGCTGATGCCCCCGCGGCTACGAGGGAAGTGGGCGCTCGGCATCACGCCCCGGAACTTCACGTGGATTCTGAAGGACAAACTCGCCGTCTGCGAGCGGCCCGGTGGCTACGGCGACAACCACCGCCGCGTCCGTCGACAAGAGGAGATCATCTGGATCCGCGAGAACGGGTTCGGCTGTGTCATCTCGCTCATCCCGGCGCCGCACAACCTCCACAACTACGATGAACTCGGCGTCACGTATCGTCACCGACCGTTCACGGGCCTCGATGATCTCGGTCAGTGGCTCACCGCGTTCTACCGCGAGATCGACCAGATGTTGCTGGAGGGCACGAAGGTCATCGCCCACGGCGAGGAAGTGGGCGACCGCATCATCGGGATCATGGGTGGCTACATCCGCTGGAGCGGGCTCGTGAAGGACGGCACCCAGGCCATCGCCATCACCGAGCGCATCGCCCAACGCCAATTGGACCCGTTTGCCCGTGAGGTCATCCTCATGGCTGCCGATCTGAAATAGGAGCACCTCGACCGAATGTCCAGCCACCCCGCCAACTGGTACGCCGACCCCACCAAGCGCCACGAGATGCGCTACTGGGACGGCGCCGCGTGGACCAGCCACGTCAGCAACGCCGGTGTCACCGGCGTCGATCCCTTGGATGCCGCGCCCACGCCAGGTGCCGTTCAGCTCAACACCACGGCCGACAAGATCCAGCGCCAGGTCGGCGGGGATGCTGTGCGTCGCAGCGCAGGCATCGGCCCCGTCGAGGGCGGCGGGGGCACGATATTCACCGAACCGATCCTGGTAGTGAACCAGAAGGCGAAGCTGATCGAGGTCACCAACCAGTACGCCGTGTTCGACCAGCGAGGCACGCAGGTCGCGTCGGTCTCCCAGGTCGGCCAGTCGGCCGCGAAGAAAGTGCTTCGCATGGTCTCGAGCCTGGATCAGTTCATGACCCACAAGCTCGAGGTGCGCGACACGCAGGGCAACCTCCTGCTCGCCATCACCCGGCCCCGCAAGTTCATGAAGAGCACCGTCATCGTCGAGGACGGCGCCGGGCGGGAGATCGGCAAGATCGTCCAGGAGAACATGATCGGTAAGATCCACTTCGCGCTCGAGGCCAACGGCCAGACCGTGGGTGCCATCAGGGCCGAGAACTGGCGAGCGTGGAACTTCCGCATCGAGGACCCCTCCGGTGCCGAGGTGGCCCGCATCACCAAGACGTTCGAAGGCATCGCCAAGACGATGTTCACCACGGCCGACAACTACGTCGTGCAGATCCACCAGGCGCTGCCCCAGCCCCTGCTGTCGTTGGTGGTGGCGTCGGCCCTGTCGGTGGACACGGCGCTCAAGCAGGACTCACGCGGCTTCGGCTGATCCGAACCCTGTCCTCTCGCTCAGCCGTACCCGACCACTTCCATCTCCACCGAGGCCGAGTTGGTGGCACCGATGCACACCTCGGTCCCGTCGATCTTGAGCAGCACGGCGATGCGATCGTCGGACCCCGGCTCGAGCCGCGCGAACTCTGTGCGCTTGCGACCGCACTTTCCGGCCGTAATCCCGGTCGACTTGTCGGCCGTGCCGGCCACCCAGACGAGCAAGTAGCGCACGCCCTTCGGGATGCCCTGGCTGCCGTCGAAGCGGATCTTGAAGACCTGGGCCGGTGATGGCATGCGACCAGTGGCCGCGCTGTCGAAGATGGTGACGCCGTCCGACACGGTGAGCTTGGTCCCATCGGCCAACCAACCCGACCGCACGGTGATGACCAATTTTGTCGTCACGGTGGCGGTGACGCAGATCTGACCGGCGCTGCTCAGCGGGGCGATGACGGTCTTCGACGTCTTCTTACCGGGTACGAGCGCGAGCGCGGTCTTGCCCTTGTTGTCACAGTCGCCAAGTATCAATGCCCCCCGGGTGGAGGCGCCCGTGGCCACGATCTTGACGTCGCCCCTGATCAGGCCCGACGGCATGATCCCGGTGGAGCCGACCTTGATCTTGGTCTTGACCCCCTGCTTGAACGTGGCACTGATGAGCTTGAGGCTCGGCGCCGATTCCTTGGCCGGTTGATCCCCGTCGGGAGGTGGCGACGCCACGGTGGTCGTCGAGGTCGAAGTCGTCGACGTCGAGGAAGCCGAAGTCGTCGACGTCGTGGAGGTCGAAGTCGAAGTCGAGGAAGCGGAAGCCGTCGTCGTCGGCCTCGCCGTCGTCGTCGGCCTCGCCGGCGTCGTCGTGGTCGTCGGCTTCAACGTCGTCGTGGTCGTCGGCTTCAACGTGGCCGTCGGCTTCAACGTCGTCGTCGTGGTCGTCGGCTTCAACGTCGTCGTCGTGGTCGTCGTCGTCGTCGTGGTGGTGGTCGGCTTGGGCTTGTACCCGCATTGATCGACGGCGGCGACGTATGGGGTCGGGTTCACTGCCGGGCCGCCCCCTGGGTGTACCTCGAAGTGCAGGTGGGCGATGAGCGCGTTCCCGGTACGTCCCACGTAGCCGATGATGTCCCCGGCCTTCACCTTGGAGCCGACTTCGAGACCCTCGGCGTAGTGGTCCAGGTGGGCGTAGAAATAGTACGACTTGTCCGAGGCCGTCAACTGGAGGGCGTTACCAGCCCGAGGTGCATGGAAGTACTTCTTGGAGATCTTGCCGTCGCGTACGGCGTACAGCGGCTGCCCGAGCGCGGCGATGATGTCGACCCCTTCGTGCCTGCGCCCACCCGACCGTGGAGCGCCCCACGAATCCGAGTAGAAGCAGGGCCGGGCTACGGGGAAGACGTCGAGCGCTCCGACACCGGGGGACGGATCAGCGCCAGCGGCCTGGCCGGACTCGGCGCGCTGTGTGGCGACGGCGAAGATCACCGCCGCCAAGAGGGCGAACGAGAGTAACCCTCGACCCCACGTTGATCGGGGGCGCGGGCGTTGACCGACCGGTTCCGCCCAGACCGGCCGCCGGGGGGTTCCCTCAGCGGACAGCAATGACGGTATGTCTATCGTCTCCCGCCACCGCTTGCCAGCCATCACCCCAGATTTCTCGCTCACCGAGACGGTCCCGCCACGCTCGGCCACCGACGGCGCTCGCCCATACGGCCACGCGATCGAAGGCTGTCGAAGCGCTGCTCGTGGAACTCGGCATCTCGAAAACACAGTGGACCACGAGTGGCGTCAGCGTCAACGAGCAGTACGAGTGGCGCCAAGAACGCAACGAACTCGTCGGCCACCGGGCCACGTCGTCGGTACAGGTCACGGTGGGTGATCTCACCCAACTCGGACCGATTTTGAGCCGGTCCGTCGGCGAGGCCAAGGCTCAGGTGGCCGGGCCGCACTGGCGCGTGGACGACGACAACCCCGCTGTACTGGCCATGCTCAGGGCCGCCGCGCTGGACGCCCGCCGTCGAGCAGAGGCCGACGCGATGGCCCTCGGGCTTCGCGTTGGCGAGGTGGAGGCCATCAGCGAGCAGCCCTTCGGCGCTGACCGGCC
>JBKJJS010000297.1:0-6429 GCA_046597895.1 Ilumatobacteraceae bacterium | reverse complement strand
CCTCGTTCGAAGTTCCCGAGGGGTCACTCCGAGGCGGGCTCCGATTGGGTGTCCGACAGGTCGACGAGGTCTCCGAGGGCTGTTACCAGACGCGCGACCTGCGACTCAAGCGCCGCTACCCGAACCTCCAGATCCGCCATACGGTCGGCGCGAGACGGCCCCGATGCTCCCTCGGGCGCGCCCCATGCCACCGGGGTCTCGACGATCTCGGCCATGGTGGTGGCCCAGCGGGCCTCCTTCTGGCCAGGATGACGCTCCAGTCGTGCCACCAGGGGCTCGGGACGGGCCGCCAGTCGAGCGAGCGTCTCTTCCACCTCGGCGGGCGACTCGAAGGGATGGAGCCGGTCGCTGCGGGTGCGTAGTTCGCCCGAGGTCTGCGGCCCGCGCAGCAACAGCAGACAGATCACGGCTTGTTCGTCGGGCTCGAGTTCCAGCTTCTCGTCGGTCACCTGCCGGTACTTCGTGACGCCTCGACCGTGCGAGGGATGCACGATGCGGGCCAACTTCTCGTCCTTCAGCGCGAAGATCGCCGACTCGACGTCGTGGGGATCGAGGTGCATCACCGGCTCGCGGTTCGTCGCCTGGTTGCAGGCGAGCACGAGTGCGTTCAACGACAGCGGGTACTGGTCCGGCACCGTGACCTGCTTCTCCATGAGCGATCCGATAACCCTGGCTTCGAGAGCGGTCAACATGCCTGCGACGTTAGCGAGGACGGAGCGACGTGGCTGCCGATCAGATTCGGCCGGCGAGGAACGCCAGAAGGCACTCGTTCACGTAGTCGGGGCATTCCTCGCCGAGAAAGTGTCCGCCGGCGACGGACCTCGCCCGCAGGTCTGGGAAGTAGCGGGAAAACTGATCGAGAAACGGGGTGCCGGTCGGGATCTCGGTCTTGCCTCCGACCAGTGCATCGCCCAGGTATCCGCCGTACAGCCACAGCGTCGGGTGCGGATAGCGCTTGTGGCGATCCTCCGGTCCGTAGTCCGGCGACGCGAACCAGTCCGGGTGCAGCTCCATACCCTCTGGATGCCGCCACAGGCGTTCCACATCGCTCTCGGTGAGCGACACGTACCTCTCCCCTGTCACACGCGACGCGTCAGGATGCACTTCGTGGAACGGCAAGCCGTACCGGTAGTAGCTGATGGCGTGCCACCAGGCCGCCGGATCGCTGAAGGCTTCCACGTAGTGGGCCAGCGCATCGTCGTCGATCCAGCCGGGCCTCGGGCGCTCACCGGCCGGGATCGCGCCCCAGGGGCTCTCCGGACGGCCACCCAGCACCGCCGAGTCCTTCCCGGCGAACAACACCTCGATGAAGTCACGGTGGTGCTGCTCGAAGAACGCCTCGGCCAGGCCCGGCACCTTGAACCACCATCCGTGGGGCCCCATCGGCGACCACGTCGTGCACAGGGTGTCGATGAGCGCCAGGCGAGTCACGCGGTGCGGGTTGTCCAGCGCCGCCTTGAAGGCGATGATGCCGCCCCAGTCGTGCCCCACGAGCGTGCACGTCTCGATGCCCTTCGCGTCGAGGTAGTTCATCACGTCCTGAGCGAGCATCGCCCGGTTGACCCGCGCCCCTGGCTTGTCCGTCAAGCCGAAGCCGCGGTTGTCCGGGGCGAACCCCGCGAACCCGGCGTCGGCCACCGCTGTCAGTTGATGCCGCCACTGATACCCGGTCTGTGGGAAACCGTGGACGAACACCACGGGTTCGTCCCCTGACGCGCCAGCGAACCGCTCGTGGACCCTCAGGTCAACGGTCTGAACGAACCCCGTACTGATCCCCGTGCTGATCCCCATGTGGGCACACTACGGTCCGCACCATGATCCGTCTCCGCCAGGTGGCGCTCGTCACCGCCGACCTCGAAGCCGTCGTCGACGAGTTGTGCCGTACGTTCGACCTCACGGTCTGTTTCCACGACCCCGGAGTGGCCGAGTTCGGGCTGCACAACGCGCTCATGGTCGTCGGCGATCAGTTCATCGAAGTGGTCGCCCCCACCCAGCCCGGCACGACGGCCGGCCGCCTGCGCGACAAGCGAGCGGGCGACGGTGGCTATATGGCAATCTACGAAGTCGACGACCTCGACGCCCGCATCGATCACCTCACCGCGCACGGTGTCCGTGTCGTGTGGCAGGCCGACGCCCGCGGGATCCGCGGTCGCCACCTCCACCCTCGCGATGTCGGCGGGGCGCTCGTGTCCGTCGACGAACCGACCGTCTGGGGAACATGGCAGTGGGGAGGGCCGACGTGGAGCCCACAAGCCGGAGTGGCCACGGCCATCGCTGGCGTCACCGTGTCTGCCAACGACGCGGTCGCCATGCGCACCCGCTGGAGGGAACTCGGACTCGATGTCGGAGTGCGGTTCCAACCGGTCGGCGAGCGCGGCGACGGCATCGACGGCGTCGACCTCGTGGCGAACGATCGCGATCGCGTCGGTGAGTGCCACCACATCGGCGGCGTGACGTTCACCCTCGTGTGAGGGAACTCTCAGCCGTCAGCCGGTGGCGTCAGCCGTCAGCCGGTGGCGTCAGTGGCGTCGGCCCGTGGCGTGCACTTCGCCGGAATCCGCACGTTGCGACCGGGGATCAGCGTCGTGATGTTGCGGTTGACGGCCTTCAGTTCCTGATACTTGCAGCCGACCTTCTTGGCAATGCCCAACCAGTAGTCGCCCGACACGATCTTGTAGAAGCCGCCACTGTCCGGATCCACGGTGGTGGTGGTCTTCTTCGAACCCTTTACGGTGGTGTCGGACTCGTCAGTAGCGGAGTCGTCCGTCGCCGTGTCATCCGTCGACTCCTCACCTTCGTTAAGGCTCGCCTCGGTGACACCATCGGCCACACACGACCCGGGGATCTTCAACGCGCCGCCCTGAATGAGGACCTTCACGTCCGGATTGAAGTCCAACAACTCGGTTCCCGAACAACCCCCGCCGGCGTTGCTGGCGATGCGGTTGGCGTAGTCGCCTGCCTTGATCGTGTAGGTGATGAAGCCACCCTCTATGGCCAGGGCGCCACCAGGATCGGTGCCGGGCACCGGGGCAATGGTGCGCCACGGCGTGGTGTTGGGGGCGGGCGTGGTCTCGGCACCGTTGCCGGACGAGCCGCCGCACGCGGTGAGCGTGAGCGACACCGCGGCGATGGCAGCGCCGAGAGTGGGGAGGCGTCCAATCGTCATCTCCTCAAGCGTAACGCGATTGGAACCTGAGCGGAGGTCGGGGCTACTGCAACGGCCGAGTCGTCGGGGCGATCGGCGCCGGGAGGTACGTCTCTCCCATCAGATAGCGATCGACGCCCGCCGCGCACGCCCGCCCTTCGGCGATGGCCCACACGATGAGACTCTGTCCCCTGCCCATGTCGCCCGCCACAAAGACACCAGGGACGCTCGCCATGAACTGCTCATCGCGAGCGACGTTGCCCCGCTCGTCGAACGTCACGCCCAACTGCTCGAGCCACGACCCGCGCTCTGGCCCGACGAAGCCCATGGCGAGGAACACGAGATCAGCGGGAATCTCGTGGTCCGTCCCCTCGATCTTGGTGAAGCGGCCGTCGCGCAGTTCCACCTCATGGATCAGCAGGGCCTGCACATTGCCGTTGCCGTCATCCAAGAACCGTTCGGTGTTGACGCTGAAGACACGCTCGCCCCCTTCTTCGTGGGCCGACGACGTGCGCATGATCAACGACCACTGTGGCCACGGGTTGGACTCGGCGCGGGTATCAGGGGGCCGGGGCAGGATCTCCAACTGCGTGACGCTCGCAGCGTTCTGGCGGTGGGCCGTGCCGAGGCAATCCGCTCCGGTGTCACCGCCACCGATGATCACGACGTGTTTGCCCTCGGCGTGGATCGGGCTGGCCGCCAGGTCGCCCTCCTGCACCTTGTTGGCGAGCGGGAGATATTCCATCGCCTGGTAGATGCCGCGCAGTTCACGACCGGGAATCGGAAGGTCTCGCGCCGCGGTGGCTCCGCACGCCAACACGACCGCATCCGACGTCGCGAGCAGCACGTCGGCGTCGACGTTGCCGCCGACCACCGCGTTGGTCCGGAACTCCGTGCCCTCGGCCTCCATCTGCGCGAGGCGCCGTTCCAGGTGGCGTTTCTCCATCTTGAACTCGGGGATGCCGTAGCGCAGCAAGCCACCGATGCGGTCCGCCCGCTCCAACACGACCACATCGTGACCGGCCCGGGTGAGTTGTTGCGCGGCGGCCAACCCGGCGGGACCGGAGCCGATGACGGCCACCCGTTTGCCGGTCTTCACCGACGGCAGTTGTGGCTCCACCCAACCCTCGGACCACGCCCGGTCCACGATCTCCACCTCGACCTGTTTGATCGAGACGGGGTCGGCGTTGATGCCGAGCACGCAGGCGCTCTCGCACGGTGCCGGGCACAGCCGGCCAGTGAACTCGGGGAAGTTGTTCGTGGCGTGAAGTCGGTCGATGGCGTCGCGCCAGTGCCCGCGGTAGACGAGGTCGTTCCAGTCCGGGATGAGGTTGCCGAGCGGGCAGCCGTTGTTGCAGAACGGGATGCCGCAGTCCATGCAGCGCCCCGCCTGCTGCGTGAGCGCGTCGCCGTCGAACGGCTCGTAGACCTCTTTCCAGTCGTGAATGCGCACGGGTACCGAGCGCCGCTTCGGCGTCTCGCGCTGCCACTTCATGAACCCCGTGGTCTCACCCATTCGCCGACTCCATCACTCGTGTGAACATCTCGTCCTGCGAGAGGCCGGCCGCCTCGGCTTCCTTCATCACCCGCATGACCCGCTGGTAGTCGAGCGGCATCACGACCCGGAACTTGGCGACAGCGGCGGGCCAGTCCGACAGCAGGCGGGCCGCTACCGCGGAGCCCGTGTACCCGTGGTGGCGCTCCACGATCTCGCGCACGCGCACTGCATCCTCGTCGCCGAGATCCTGGACCTCGACCATCTCGTAGTTGACCCGGCTCCCGAAGAACCCGTCCCCGTCGTACACAAATGCCGTTCCGCCGCTCATGCCGGCCCCGAAGTTGCGCCCTGTGGCACCGAGCACCACGACCTGACCACCGGTCATGTACTCACAGCCGTGGTCGCCCGTTCCCTCGACCACTGCGGTGGCACCGGAGTTGCGGACGCAGAACCGCTCGCCGACCACGCCGCGGATGAACACCTCTCCCCCGGTCGCGCCGTACGCAACGACATTGCCGGCGATGACATTCTCCTCGGCGAGGAACGTGGCGTTGCGGTCCGGTCGGACGATGACCCGGCCGCCCGAAAGGCCCTTGGCGAGGTAGTCGTTCGTGTCGCCTTCGAGGCGCAACGTGATGCCCTTCGGCACGAACGCCCCGAAGCTCTGGCCCGCCGAACCGCGAAAGCTGATATCGATCGTGCCATCCGGCAGGCCGTCGGCACCCCACTTGCGGGTGACCGTGCTACCGAGCATCGTGCCGACCGTGCGATTCACGTTACGGATCGCCATGGCGAGCATGACGGGCGTGGCGTCTTCGATAGCCGCCGCGCACCCTTCGATAAGTTGCCGATCGAGCGCGGCCTCGAGACCGTGATCCTGGGCGACGGACTGATGCCGAGTCTGGCCGTAGGGGTTCTCCGGAACCGCCAGGATGGGCGACAGGTCGAGTCCCCGCGCCTTCCAGTGGTCCACCGCGGTGCGGGTGTCGAGCATCTCGACGTGGCCGATCATCTCGGCCATCGTGCGGAACCCCAACTCGGCCATCAGTTCGCGGACCTCCGTGGCGATGAACTCGAAGAAGTTCACGACGAACTCGGGCTTACCCGCGAACCGCTTGCGCAGCTCCGGGTTCTGCGTCGCCACCCCGACGGGGCACGTATCGAGGTGGCAGACCCGCATCATCACGCAGCCGCTCACCACGAGCGGGGCGGTGGCGAACCCGAACTCCTCGGCGCCGAGCAACGCGGCCACCACGACATCGCGACCGGTCTTCAACTGGCCGTCGACCTGCACCACGATGCGGTCACGCAAGCCGTTCATCAGCAGCGTCTGCTGGGTCTCGGCGAGGCCGAGTTCCCATGGACCGCCAGCGTGCTTCAACGAGGTGAGCGGCGACGCGCCCGTCCCACCGTCGTGGCCCGAGATGAGCACCACGTCGGCCTTGCACTTGCTGACGCCAGCCGCCACCGTGCCGACGCCCATCTCCGCCACCAGCTTCACGTGGACGCGGGCGAGCGGGTTGGCGTTCTTCAGGTCGTGGATGAGCTGCTTCAAATCCTCGATGGAGTAGATGTCGTGGTGCGGCGGCGGACTGATGAGGCCAACCCCCGGTGTGGAGTGCCGTGTCTTGGCGATCCAGGGGTACACCTTGCCGCCCGGAAGTTGGCCGCCCTCACCCGGCTTGGCGCCCTGCGCCATCTTGATCTGGATCTGGTCGGCCGAGACCAGGTATTCGGCGGTGACGCCAAAGCGGCCGGAAGCGACCTGTTTGATGCGCGAACGCAG
>JBKJJS010000236.1:0-5705 GCA_046597895.1 Ilumatobacteraceae bacterium | reverse complement strand
ACCTGCCCAGCGCCCTGCTGCTCGACGAGCCACTCGCTGCCCTCGATCTGAAGCTACGCCAGGCGATGCAAATCGAACTGAAGCGTATCCAACGCGAGGTGGGGATCACGTTCGTGTACGTGACGCACGACCAGGAAGAGGCGCTCACGATGAGCGACCGGATCGCCGTGATGAGCCAGGGCCGTGTCGAGCAGATCGGGACTCCGGACGAGATCTACAACACCCCCGCTTCGGTGTTCGTGGCCGGGTTCATCGGGACGGCGAACCTGTTGCCAGCGACGCTCATCGAGTCTTCGGGCACCGGGTCCGTCGTGGCGCTGGAGTCGGGTCAACGAATCCGGGGAACGGCGATCGACGCCTCCCCCGGTGATCCGGTCACCGTGATGCTCCGACCTGAGCGGCTGGTGCCCTCCGTCGAAGTGCCGAGGGACGGCGACGGCGTCCGGGGCACGGTCACCGATGTGATCTTCCAGGGCGCGGCCTCACGCGTGGTCCTGCGCCTCGCGGACGGCACGGAGATCGTCACCCACGTGGCGGCCGAGGACCGTTTGCCGTTCCTACGGCCAGGCGATCCGCTCTGGGTCGGCTGGGGCGACGAACCGGTCTACCTGCTGCGGGGGTGGCCGGCGTTCGCGGGGGCGACGACCACGAACGTGGACCAGGTACAGGCCCAACTGGATGGCAAAGAGACGATCGTCGACGACGAGCCAGCGGAGTCAGCCGGTACCGACCGTCGCGTCACCCGCCGCGGTCTGTTCATTGCCGCCGGAGCGGTGGGCGCTCTTGGGGTGGCGGGCATCGTTGCCGCCATCGCGTCCAGCGGTGACGACTCGATAACCGGGCCGACGACCCCGTCCCCGGCCCCTGTTGAGCCAGCGCCATCGGGTCCGGTCCCGGGCAGCACGCTCAGGATCATGAACTGGATCCTGTACATCGAGAACGACGATCCGTTCACCTCACAAACCCTCAACGGATTCGCCGCCGCCTCCGGGGTGCGGGTCGACTACCGACCGGAGTTGGATGACAACGAGGCTTTCTACGCGAAGTACCAGCCTGACTTGGCACAGGGTCGAGGCATCGAGTTCGACATCGTGGTGCCGACGTCATGGATGGCCGCCCGGATGGTGGCCGAGGGACTGGTTCAGCCCCTCGATGCGCGGTTGGTGCCGAACAAGGCGAACATTCGTGCCGATCTGGCCAACCCCGCGTGGGATCCCGGCCGGCGATACTCGCTGCCCTGGGCGCAGGGCCAGACGGGCATCGCGTACTTCCCTGACAAGACCGGTCGGCCGATCACGGCAATCTCGGATCTGCTCGACCCGAAGTTCAAGAACCGCGTCGCCATCCTCACCGAGTGGCGCGACACCGTCGGGCTCTTCCTGTTGGACGTCGGCGTCGACCCCGCGACGGCCACGATGGACGAGATCCGGACCGCCATCGGAGTGATCGGGTCCGCCCGGGACGCCGGTCAATTCCGCAAGATCGCCGGGAACTCGTACACGGACGACCTGCTCCTCGGCGAGGTGTGGATCGCCATAGCGTGGTCGGGTGACATCGCGTCGCTGCAGGCCGTGGACGCGCCGGGCATCGAGTACGTGCTGCCGGAAAAGGGGGCGATGAGCTTCGTCGACAACTGCCTGATCCCGGTGGGCGCGCAGAACAAGGCGGCGGCAGAAGCCTTTCTCAACTACGTCTACGACCCGGTGGTGTCCGGGCCGTTGTTCGAAGCGATCACGTACGTGTCGCCCGTGGAGGGGGCGGCCGACCACATGACGGAGTCGGGCCGGGCCAATCTCTTCGTGAACCCGCCAGCCGGCAGCAAGCTCTATGAGTTCCGGGAGGTGACGCCCGAGGAGGAAGCGGAGATCGTCACCCTGTTCACCGAAGCGACGCAGCAGTAGCCATGGCCGCCCGGACCGACTCCCATGCCAATGTGGTCCGCCCGAGGAGCTGGTTCACGCCATGGGTCCTGGCCGCTCCAGCGGTGCTGTGGCTGGCCGTGTTCTTCGTCATCCCGATGTTCTTCCTCGGACGTGGATCGCTGGAGGATGGCGGACTCTCCAACTACACGTCCGTGTTCAGCGACTACGGCGAAGTGTTCCGCCGCACGTTCTGGTACGCGTTCCTGGCCACGATCGCGTGCATCCTGATGGGGTACCCGTTGGCGTATTACATCGCCATGCGAGCTCAGAAGGCCAAGGGCTTGCTTCTCGCGCTCGTCGTGCTGCCGTTCTTCACCACCTACCTCATCCGCACCATCTCGTGGCTCATCCTGCTCTCTACGGATGGCCCCGTACCCAAGGTGCTGCGCTCGATCGGGCTTCTCGGGGACAACGACAGCATCATTGGGACGACCCCGGCGGTGGTCGGAGCGTTGTCTTACAACTTCCTGCCGTTCATGGTCCTGCCGATCTACGTCAGCCTCGAGAAGATTGATAAAAAGCTGTTGGAAGCCGGCCCTGATCTGTACGCCAACGGCTGGCGCACGTTCCGGAAAGTGACGCTGCCGCTGTCGATGCCGGGCCTCTTCGCCGGAAGCCTGCTCACGTTCATCCCAGCCGCCGGGGACTTCATCAACGTGGAGTTCGTCGGTTCCGAGTCGCAGACGATGATCGGCAATGTCGTCTCCGAGAACTTCCTGAGCCAAGCGCTCCGACCCGAAATGTCGGCCATCAGCTTCGTGTTGATGGCAATGATCCTGGTCGCGGTATTCGTGTATGCCCGGGCTCTCGGGACCGAGGATCTGTTGTGAGGGTGCGGCTCGGCCGGTACGCGCTCGCGACCTACGCCGGGCTCGTGCTGTTCTACCTCTTCGTCCCGATCGCCGTGATGGTGATCTTCTCGTTCAACAAGCCGAAGGGCCAGCGGAACTACGTGTGGAACGAGTTCTCGCTGGCGGCGTGGGCGGATCCTTTCAAGTACCCTGAGTTCAAGGACGCGTTGGTGAAGAGCCTCCAGGTGGCCCTGATCGCCACCGTGGTGGCGGCGGCGATGGGGACGGCGTTGGCGATGGCGCTCGTGAAGTACCGGTTCGGCGGGAAGGGTTTCGTCAACACGCTCGTCGTGATGCCGCTGACCATGCCCGAGATCGTCCTCGGCTTCTCGCTGCTCTCTCTGTTCGTGTCGGCGGACTATCAGCGAGGCTTCTGGACGATCGTGATCGCCCACGTCATGTTCTGCATCAGCTACGTGGCGACCACCGTGAAGGCGCGCATCCGCGGCTTCAACTGGCAACTCGAGGAAGCGGCTGCCGATCTCGGCGCCAGGCCTGTTCGGACGTTCACCCGCGTGACGTTCCCGATCATTGCTCCGGGGGTCTTCGCCGCCGCGCTGCTGACATTCGCGCTGTCGCTCGACGACTTCACGATCACCTACCTGAACTCCGGCAACACTCGTACGTTTCCCGTGGAGGTCTGGACGCAGAAGCGCTCCCGTGTCCCCCCGCAGATCAATGTTTTCGGTACCATGATCCTCCTTGCGGCGGCGGTCATCTCGATCACGGGAATCCTGGCCAGCCGTCGCCGGCAGCAAGCTCTGGCCTGACTGTTCCACCCACTACGAGGAGGCATCCGTGGACCAACTTCCGTTTTCCCGCCGTCAGCTCCTGATCCGGGCCGGGGCCGCCGGAGTGGTTCTACCCGCCGCTCTCGCCGCCTGCGGAGACGACGGCGGTTCCTCCTCCACCAGTGCCGCACCCGCTCCGACGTCCCCCGCCACGGCTGCCCCCGGGACCACGTCTGCCGCCTCACCGACGACGGGCGCCCAGGCCCCGCTCGGCGGCACGCTCCACATGTTGAACTGGATCCTGTACATCGAGAACGACGACGCGTCGACGTCGCCGACGCTCGATGGCTTCACGAGCGCCACCGGGGTGAAGGTCGACTACCGGCCCGAACTGGACGACAACGAGACGTTCTATGCCAAGTATCAGCCGGACTTGGCCAAGGGCAAAGGGATCGGTTTTGATCTCGTCGTCCCCACGTCGTGGATGGCCGCCCGCATGATCGCCGAGGGACTCGCACAGCCGCTTACCGCGTCCAACGTGCCGAACAAGGTGAACCTCCGTACCGAGCTGGCCGACCCGGCGTGGGATCCCGGTCGCCAGTTCTCCTTGCCCTGGGCGCAGGGTCAGACGGGTATCGCGTACTTCCCCGACAAGACCGGTCGGCCGATCACGTCGATTTCGGATCTGCTCGACCCGAAGTTCAAGAACCGCGTATCCATCCTCAGCGAGTGGCGCGACAGCGTCGGATTGTTCCTCCTGGACGCCGGCGTCGACCCCACGACGGCCACGATGGAGCAGATCCGCACCGCCATCGGAGCAATCGGCACGGCGCGGGACGCCGGTCAGTTCCGCAAGATCGTCGGGAACTCGTACACGGACGACCTGATTCTCGGTGAGGTGTGGATCGCCATCGGGTGGTCGGGTGACATCGCGTCGCTGAAGGCGGCGGACACGCCGGACATCGAGTACGTGCTGCCGGTGAAGGGGGCGATGAGTTTCGTCGACACCTGTCTGATTCCTGTAGGGGCAGACAACAAGGCGGCGGCCGAGGCTTTTCTCAACTACGTGTACGAGCCGTCGGTGTCGGGGCCGCTGTTCGAGGCGATCACCTACGTGTCGCCGGTGAAGGGGGCCATCGACTTCATGACCGCTGAGGGCCAGGCCAACCCGTTCGTCAATCCACCGGCCGGGAGCAAGCTCTACGAGTTCCGCGAGGTCACCCAGGACGAGGAGGACGAGATCGTCACCCTCTTCGCCGAGGCAACGGGACTCTGACCGCGCCATCCGGACGTATAGCCTCGTCCCACCATGCCAAGTACCAACCCACCCCGGATCGCCCTCGCCCCTGAGGGCGCCCCTACGTGGATCGCCGAGGCCATCCAGGCCGGAGGTGGACATGTCGTGCCGCTCGCTGATGCAGAGGCCCTCGTGTGGGCCCATCCCCGCAATCCGAAGGGCTTGGAGGACGCGCTCGAGGACGCGCCGGACGTGCAGTGGGTTCAGCTGCCCTGGGCCGGTGTCGAGGACTACACGCACCTCGTCGACGATGACCGGGTGTGGACGTGCGGGAAGGGTGTTTATGCCGAGCCCGTCGCTGAACTGGCGCTCTCGCTGGCGCTCGCCGGGATGCGCGGATTCGGCACCTATCTCCGGTCGACGACCTGGGGCGGGCAACTCGGGCGGAACCTGATCGGAGCCCGGGTCACGGTCCTCGGCGGCGGTGGCATCACGACGTCGTTGTTGCGTCTGCTGCGCCCCTTCGACTGTCACGTCACGGTCGTACGCAATCGGGTGCAGGAGATGGAAGGCGCCGACGTCGTGATCGAGAGCGACCGGTATCTCGATGCGCTCCCTGGCGCCGATCTCGTGGTGCTGGCGTTGTCGCTCACCCCGGAGACGGACGGCCTGATCGGCCGCGGCGAGATGGAGTCGATGGAGCGCCACGCGTGGCTCGTGAACGTCGCCCGCGGCCGCCACATCGTCACTGACGATCTCGTGTGGGCGTTGCAAGAAGGGTTGATTGGTGGCGCCGGGCTCGACGTGACCGAGCCGGAGCCCCTCCCGGCTGGACACCCGCTCTGGTCGATGCCGAACTGCCTCATCACGCCGCACGCCGGGAGCACACAGGCGATGAGCGAGCAGTTGCTGGCCGAGAGGATCACGGCCAACGTACGGCGGTTCGCTCAGGGTGCTGAGTTGA
>JBKJJS010000055.1:0-11111 GCA_046597895.1 Ilumatobacteraceae bacterium | reverse complement strand
TGGATCGCTCGCTCCTCGTCGAGACCTTCAGGCATGCCGGCCTGGATTTCTTCCCGTGATCGAGATGGCGGATGCCATCGCGGCGACTGTGCCCTCACTTGGCGACGCCCACGTTGTGGCACTCGCCGCGGCGTATCGCTCTCTCGGGGTCTTCTCGTACGGTCACGCCGCGACGGTTCGAGAGGCGGTCCGGGCCCTGCTCACCGTCTGAATCCAGAAGTGCCCTCGGCAAGATTCGAACTTGCGCCTACGGCTCCGGAGGCCGACGCTCTATCCCCTGAGCTACGAGGGCGGGACGGCGCAGGATATCGGCCGCGGGCCCGGGTCGCCTCGCCGTTACCCTTCAGCGGATGGCCGACCCGCTCCACACCGTCGCTGAGCTGCTGGCGCCGGTGTTCGCCTCGGTCGCTGGCGGGCCAGCCGATCCGGTGGTGCGGGCGAGTGATCGCGCCGACGGTCAGGCGAACGGGGCGCTCGCCCTGGCCAAGCAGCTCGGCCGCAACCCTCGTGACCTCGCCGAGGAGATAGTGACGGCAGCCACAGGGCCGCTCGCCGGCATCGCCGCACTGGAGATCGCCGGGCCCGGCTTCATCAACCTCACGTTCACCCCGGAGTTCCTCGCCGCCGAGATCGCCGCCATCGCCGCCGACGGACACCTCGGCGTCCGGATGGCGCGCACCCCAGAGCGCGTCGTGGTCGACTACTCGGCCCCCAACGTCGCCAAGGAGATGCACGTCGGCCACCTGCGCACCACCATCATCGGCGACGCCCTGGTGCGGATGCTCGAGTTCGTCGGCCACGACGTCGTCAAAGAGAACCACATCGGGGATTGGGGCACCCCGTTCGGAATGCTCATCGAGCACCTGCTCGACCTCGGGGAGGCCGAGGGTGAACGGGAGCTGTCCGTCGGCGACCTCGATGGCTTCTATCGCCAGGCCCGCGTCAAGTTCGACAGCGACGACGACTTCAAGGAGCGCAGTCGCCAGCGGGTCGTGGCCCTGCAGTCCGCTGACGCTGACACGCTCCGGCTCTGGAAGGAACTCGTCGACTCCAGCGCCGCCTACTTCAACGTCGTCTACCGCCAACTCGGTGTACTGCTCACCGACGACGATCTGGCCGGTGAGTCGAGCTACCACCCGCTCCTCGATGAGGTCGTCAACCGGCTCGACAGGGCTGGCCTGTTGCAGCAATCCGAGGGTGCCGATGTCGTGTTCCCGCCGGGCTTCACGAATCGAGACGGAGACCCGTTGCCGATCATCGTCCGCAAAGGCAACGGCGGTTTCAACTACGCCACGAGCGATCTCGCGTGCGTGATCGACCGCGTCGAACGCGTCGGCGCCACGTTGTTGCTGTACGTCGTCGGTGCGCCCCAGGCGCAGCACTTCGAGATGGTCTGGAAGGTGGCCGAGATGGCAGGGTGGCTGCAGCCACCGACTCGCTGTGTTCATGTGCAGTTCGGCAACGTCCTCGGACCGGACCGCAAGATGTTCAAGACGCGTGGCGGCGCCACCGTGAAGCTTGTCGACCTGCTCGACGAGGCGGTCGTGCGCGGTATCGCGCGGGTGGAGGAGAAGAGCCCGGAACTGTCGGCTGACGAGCATCAGGCGGTCGGGCGGATGATCGGCATCGGCGCCGTCAAGTACGCCGACCTGTCGACGGACCGCATCAAGGACTACGTGTTCGATTGGGACCGCATGCTGTCGTTCGACGGCAACACGGCGCCGTACCTGCAGATGGCCCACGCCCGCATCCGCTCGATCTTCCGCAGGGTCGGCATCGACGCCGCCGACGTACGCGGCGTCACGCCCACGTTCGCGGAGCCACAGGAGCGGGCGCTGGCCCTGCGCCTCCTCGGTTTCGATGCCGCGGTCACCGAGACGCTCGACAAGTTCAGCCCGCACCGGCTGTGTACGTATCTGTTCGACCTCGCTCAGGACTTCACAGCGTTCTACGAAGCCTGCCCCGTCCTGCGCGCCGAGACTGATGTCCTGCGCACGAGTCGTCTCGCCCTGTGCGACCTGACTGCCCGGATCCTCCACAAAGGCCTCGAGTTGCTGGGCATCGATGCCCCGGACCGCATGTAGCCCGATGTAGCTACACTCGCCCTATGCCGGAGATCGCCGTTCGCGAACTGAAGAACCGCCTCAGCGAGATCGTCCGCGACGTCGAACTCGGCAACGAGTACATCGTCACCGTGGATCGTCGTCCCGTCGCCGTGCTCGCCCCGCTGCCGCGTCGGCGCACGTGGATCCCGTTGCGTGAAGTACTTGAAATGTTCGAAGGCAAATGGGCCGATCCTGGTCTGCTCCGCGACCTCGACGAAGCGATGCCTGACACGGTGGACGATCTGTGAACGCGCCGCTGTACGTGCTGGACACGAGCTTCTTCGTCGGTCAAGAACAGCGACGCTTCTCCGATGTCGAGCTCGATGGCGTCGCCGCGGTCACGGTCGTGACGCTCGCCGAATTGCACTACGGAGTGTTAGCGGCCACGGATTCAAAAACGCGCTCCGAACGACTCCTCACCCTGGTTCAAGCCCAATCGTTCGAGGCTCTTCCGGCCAACCTCGCCGCCGCCGAGCGATTCGCCGGGCTCGTGGCCACCAGTAGGGAGCGCGGTCGAAAGCTCAGAGTTCAGGACGCGTGGATTGCCGCCATCGCCGCGGCGAACGGCGGAACGATCGTCACCCAGGACTCGGACTTCGACGGCCTGCCCGTCGACGTGCTCAAGGTCTGAGCGACCGATGGTCCTGGCGCAAGAGATCGATCCACTCGTTGACGCATGCGGTGAGAAGCCGTCGTCGCTCTGCACATGGGTGTTCGAGAACACCGATGGCAACGAGGCGCTCGCGAAGACCGTCGACTGGTTGATCGGTAAGCCACTCGCCATTGTCGGGGTCATCCTTGTGTCGTGGATACTGCGCCTCATCACGAGGCGCTGGGCCCACCGGGCGGTCCGCCGAATGCTCACTCCGTCCAGCGTCATTCTCCGACTCGAAGGGCTCGGCGGCGACGCGGACGCTGTCGCTACCACCGAGAAGCGCCGGTTTGCGCGTGCCGAGTCGCTCGCCGGTGCGGTGTCGAGCACGCTCGCTGTCGTGATTTGGGTGGGCGCGATTTTCTTGATCGTCGGCATCATCGGTATCAACCTCGCCCCGCTCCTGGCCGCGACCGGGATCCTTGGCGTGGCACTCGGCTTCGGAAGCCAGAGCCTCGTAAGGGATTGCATCAATGGGTTTTTCATGCTCACGGAGGACCAGTACGGGATCGGCGATGACATCGACGTCGGCCAGGCCACCGGGGTAGTCGAACGGATCACCCTTCGGGCCACGATCCTTCGCGGCTTCGACGGAACCGTGTGGCACGTACCGAATGGAGAGATTCGGCGGGTGGGCAACCGGACGCAGCTGTGGTCCGCCGCCATCGTCGACATCGAGGTGGCCTACGACGCCGACCTCACCTTGGCGAAGGCGGTGCTTCAGGAGACGGCCGATGAGGTGTGCACGAGCGAACAGTTCGCTCCCGGCGTGCTCGAACCGCCGAAGGTGCTCGGCGTGCAGTCGGTGGCCGCGAGCGGGGTCACGCTGCGGCTGATCGTCAAAACCGCACCGGGGGCGCAATGGGCGCTCCAGCGCGCGCTGCGCGAAGCAACGAAGACTGCGCTCGATGCCAATGGCGTCGAGATGTCGTTCACGGCGCGACCGGCATTATGAACCCGCTCCCGCGCACCGTGTTGCCGGATACCGCGACCGAACTCTCGGACGGGTCGCTGGCGGTCGGGGGCGTCGCGCTGCTCGAGCTCGCCGCCGAGCATGGCACCCCGGTGTTCGTGTACGACGAGCAACACTTGCGCAACCGCTGCAGGGAGGCGGTCGAGGCGTTCGGCGCCGATCGGGTCGTCTACGCCACGAAGGCCTTCCTCTGCAAGGCCATGGCCCGTCTCGCCCACGAGGAAGGGCTACTGCTCGATGTGGCCACGGGTGGCGAGCTCTTCGTCGCGCTGGCGGCTGGGGTGCCTGCTGATCGCTGCGTGTTCCACGGGAACAACAAGAGCGTGGACGAGTTGCGGTTCGCGCTCACTGCAGGGGTGCGTCATGTGAACGTCGACAGCTTCGACGAACTCGACCGGCTCGATGCGCTGCATCGTGAAGGGCTTCGCGTTCCACGCGTCCATCTGCGCATCACACCCGGTGTTCACGCCCACACCCACGAGTTCATCGCCACCGGCCAGGACGACTCGAAGTTCGGCTTCAACCTCGGCAACGGAGATGCGGCGCGGGCGGTCGAGCGAGCTCGTGGCGCGTCGTCGGTCGAACTCGTGGGATTGCACTGTCACATCGGTTCCAACGTGTTCGCCGCGTCGTCGTTCGGCAAGGCGGCCGAGGTCATGGCGTCGTTCGCCATGCCGCTCGGGCTCCCTGAGCTGACGCTCGGTGGCGGGCTTGGTGTCGCCTACGTCGAAGGTGAGGAAGCACCGACGATCACGGAGTGGGCGCGGGTGTTGCTCGAGGTCTGCCGGGCTCTCGGAGTGCAGAGTGAGGTGTCCGTCGAACCGGGTCGCTCCATCGTCGCCAATGCGGCCATCACGCTCTACACCGTCGGAACCATCAAGCCGATCCCCGGGGTCCGCACGTACGTCGCCGTGGACGGTGGCATGAGCGACAACCCTCGCCCGGTCCTGTACGGAAGTGGCTACGAGGCGTTCGTTCCTCGCGACGTGCGTGCCGATCGACCCCAGCGGGCCCGCCTCGTGGGGAAGCACTGCGAGAGCGGCGACGTGTTGATCTTCGACGCCGCGGTCCCGGCGGACTTGCGGGTTGGCGACATCCTGGCTACTCCGGTCACCGGGGCCTATGGGCACACGATGGGCTCCAACTACAACATGGTCACCCGCCCCCCCGTGGTGTTCGTGCGAGACGGAGAGTCCCGTCTCGTAGTGCGCCGGCAGACGTATGAGGATTTGCTCACGTGCGACATCGACTGAAGGACTTCATCGACCGCGTCTTGCGCCGGGCACCGTCCACGCCGTCGCGACCGACACCGGGCAGGCCCCACCCGAGCGACGCCCTTGAACACCATGGAATGTCGGACGCCGACGTCCGCGACGTCGATGTGTCGTACAAGCCATGCCTCGACGGCGACCCCGACCCTGGCGAGGTTGTCTGGGCCTGGGTGGCCTTCGAGGAGGATTCGACGCAGGGGAAAGACCGCCCCGTCGTCGTCATCGGGCGTACCGGTCAGTACCTCGCCGCCGTCGCCCTCACGTCGAAGGCGGGACCCCCTGAGGACAACCTGCCGATCGGGACTGGCGCCTGGGACAGGGAGGGCCGCCAGTCCTTCGCCAAGCTGGACCGAGTGCTGCGCGTCGATCCCGCCCACGTGCGCCGCGAGGGTGCCATCCTCGACAAGACTCGTTTCGAGCACCTCGTCAAGGCGTTACGCCAGCACGGATGAGTGCCAAGTCGGGAATGCCGCAGGGGCCCGAGCCGGTGGCGGCTAGCCTCAGAGACTCGTGAGCGACGACAAACGGGTGCGAATCGGCGTCCTTGGATGCGGCAATGTCGGCGCGGCATTCGTGCAACTCGTGGAGCGCCAGGCCGACACCGTCGCCGCCCGCACCGGGGTTCGGCTCACCGTCGATCGAGTCGCTGTCCGGAACATGTCGGCCGAGCGCACCGTCGACCTCGCCGACGGCGTACTGACCCGCGACGCCCACGGGATCGTCACCGACCCGGACATCGATCTCATCGTCGAGGTCATCGGCGGTATCGAGCCGGCCCGCGAACTCATCACCACCGCGCTCTCCGCCGGCAAGCCTGTCGTCACGGCGAACAAGGAACTCCTGGCCAACGTCGGTGCCGAGTTGTTCGCCAGGGCCGACGAGTGCGGCGTGGACCTGCTTTTCGAGGCCGCGGTGGCCGGTGGCATCCCGATCATCCGCCCGCTCCGCGAGAGCTTGCGCGGCGAGCCGCTCAAGCGGGTGCTGGGCATCGTCAACGGCACCACGAACTTCATCCTCACCCGCATGACAGAAGACGGCCAGGAGTACGCGGTGGCGCTCGCCGAGGCCCAACGCCTGGGCTACGCCGAGCGGGATCCGACGGCCGATGTCGAGGGGTACGACGCCGGCGCGAAGGCGGCGATCATCGCCAGCATCGCCTTTGGCGTCAAGGTGGTCGCCGGCGACGTCTACCACGAGGGCATCAGCCAGATCTCCGCCTCCGACATTGCGGTCGCGGACCGTCTCGGCTACGTCATCAAGCTCCTCGCCATCTGCGAAAACGACACGGTGGAGAACACGGTCAGCGTCCGAGTCCACCCGGCGATGGTTCCGAAGCACCATCCGCTCGCCAGCGTCCGGGACAGCTACAACGCCGTGTTCGTCGAGGGCGACGCGGTTGGCTCGCTGATGTTCTACGGCCGCGGGGCGGGCGGCTTCCCGACGGCGAGCGCGATCCTCGGGGATGTCATCGACGCCGCGGTGAACCTTCAGACGGGGACTCACGGCACCGTCGGCAGCTTCGCAAAGCGCCGTATCAAGCCCATCGACGAGACGAGCGCCGAGTACCTGATGAGCCTCGGGGTCATTGATCGCCCTGCTGTACTTCATGCGGTGACCGGAGTGTTTGCCCGCCACGCAGTGAGTATTCGGGCGGCCGAACAGGAGGGCATCGGCGACGAGGCCCGCCTCGTGTTCATCACCCACGAGGCGAAGGAGTCGGCGGTGCGGGCCACGGTGCGGGAGCTGCGCGAGCTCGACGTAGTCCGCCAGGTAGGCGGCCTGCTACGGGTCATCGGCTCGTGAGCCAACAGTTCGTGAGCCCAGAGTTCGTGAGCCCAGAGTTCGTGAGCCCAGACCGGTGAGATACGTCTCGACCCGCGGGCGGGCACCCGAACTCGGCTTCTCGGACGTACTCCTCGCCGGCCTGGCCTCCGACGGAGGTCTCTACGTCCCTGCCGAGTGGCCCACGTTGCCGCTGCGAGTGCCGTCCGGCTCGTACCAGGAGCTCGCGGTCACAGTGATGTCCCCATTCGTGGGCGACGACATCGGGGCCGACACCCTCAAGCGCCTGGTGGACGAGGCCTATTCCACATTTCGTCATCCTGCCGTCACTCCGTTGCGGCAGCTCGGCGCCGACGATTGGTTGCTCGACCTCGCCCAGGGACCGACACTCGCGTTCAAGGACGTGGCACTCCAGCTTGTCGGCCGGCTGTTCGATCACGTCCTCGCGGAGCGAGGAGAGCGGGTGATGATCGTCGGCGCCACGTCCGGTGACACCGGCTCGGCGGCGATCGACGCCATGAAGTCGTGCGCCAACGTGGACATCGTCATCTTGTACCCGCAGGGCCGCACGAGCGAGGTCCAGCGTAAGCAGATGACAACCGTGGACGCCCCGAACGTCCACGCGGTGGCCGTGACGGGGACGTTCGATGATTGCCAGGACCTCGTCAAAGCGATGTTCAACGACGCTGCGTTCCGGGACCGGATGCGGCTGAGCGCGGTGAACTCCATCAATTGGGCACGCGTGATGGCCCAGACCGTCTACTACGTCTTCGCCGCCCAACAGCTCGGGTGGCGCCCGGTCTCGTTCAGCGTGCCGACCGGCAACTTCGGCAATGTGCTCGCTGGCTGGATCGCTCGGGAGATGGGAGCACCGATCGAGCGACTCGTGGTCGGCTCGAATCGCAACGACATCCTCACCCGCTTCTTCGAAACCCGTTCGATGACTGCCGGAACCGTGGTTCCCACGCTGAGCCCGAGCATGGACATCCAGGTGTCGTCCAACTTCGAGCGACTCCTGTTCGAGATGAACGGCCGGGACGGTGGGATGACCCACGAGCAGTTGCAGCGATTTCGCTCGGTCGGACACCTCGACGTCGAAGGCGACCAGTTCGAACGGTGGATCGAGCCCGTGTTCCAGGCGGCGCGGTTCGACGATGACGAGACGCTGGCGATCATCGCCGACGTCGCACGGGAGACAGGCGAGATGATCGATCCCCACACGGCCGTCGGGGTCGGTGCCTCCCGCCGATACCGGGAGAGCGGGGTGCCGATGATCACGACCGCCACCGCGCACCCAGCGAAGTTCCCGGACGCGGTCGAGCGGGCCACGGGTCGCCGACCGGCCCTGCCCGAGCACCTCGCCGACCTGCTCGATCGCCCGGAGCACACGAGCGTGTTGCCGAACGATCTCGCCGAGGTCCAGCGGTTCGTGGCCAGCGTTGCGCGTGAGGGTTCTGGTCGCTAGCGTTCGCCGGACCTGGAATCCCAGGGGTCCCCAGCGGACTCGCCCCGCATGTCGAATACGCAGGGCGGCATGTTTCCGTGAGGGCCCACGTTTTCACCGGCGGTGGGGCACCGAATCGTCGTGCGAACAGCACGGATGGACGCCCCCGAACTGTCGGTGACCGAACCACCCGGTCGGCCGGCGAGCCGATCGCGAAAGAGGTATCCGGTGAGCACCGTAACCGTCGGTCAAGACGTCCTCGACAGCAAGGACCGCGACCAACTTCTGACCATCGCTGCCGCGCTCGGCATCAAGTCCGTCTCGCGCCTGAAGAAGGCCGATCTCGTCGCGAAGATCCTCGAGCAGACCGAAGGCGCCCTCGGCGACTCGGCTGTCGGCGCCGGCGGATCGAACGGCGAGCATCACCACGAGGTGCTGTCGGCGGTGCCCGTCGCCGCCGCTCCACCCGTGGTGCTTGGCCCGGACGGCGAGGCCCTGCCCGAATGGGAGGTCGAACTCATGCGTTCGACCCAGGTCGGGATCCCGGCCGTCGTGGCGCCGGGTTCGGCGGCCGGCGACGATGAGGACGACGATGAGGACGACGACGGATCGGGCACCAGCCAGAGTGACGGCGAGGGTGAGGGCGAGGCAGGGTCGCGCAAGCGTCGGCGCCGCAGGAACAGGAACCGCGGCCGAACCGGTGAGGATGGCCCGCAGGGTGACGATCGCGGTGACTTGCAGCCGCAGGCGCAACCACAACCGCAATCCCCTTCGCAGTCACAGCCGCAGCCAAACTCAAGGGATCGGAACGACCGGAACGACCGCGGTGAACGGAACGACCGCGGTGAACGGCGCGAACGATTTCAGAACCGGGACCGGGATCGCGAGCCGGAGCGCGGCGAGCAGGAGGCGGTCTCGCAGGACGCCGTGCAGGTGTCGGGCTACCTCGATCTGCACGACCAGGGGTACGGCTTCCTGCGTGTGAACGGCTATTTGCCGTCGCGCGATGACGGCTACGTCTCGGTGAAGCAGACGCGGCAATACGGGCTGCGTAAGGGCGACTTCGTCGCCGGCATGTCCCGTCCGGCCGGCCGCAACGAGAAGAACCCGGCCCTCCTCGAGATTCACACGATCAACGGCCAGGACCCTGAGCAACTCCGCGACCGACCCAAGTTCGAGGACCTCACCCCGTTGTTCCCGGACGAGAAGCTGCGCCTCGAGAACCCCAACGATCCGTACAACATGACGGCCAGGATCATCGACCTCATCTCGCCGATCGGCAAGGGCCAGCGCGGCATCATCGTGTCGCCTCCCAAGGCCGGCAAGACCACGATCATGAAGACCATCGCCACCGCGATCGAGCGGAACAACCCGGACGTTCAGCTCATCGTGCTGCTCATCGACGAGCGCCCCGAAGAGGTGACGGACTTCCGCCGCACCATCACCACCGGTGAGGTCGTGGCGTCCACGTTCGACCGACCGAGCGAGGAGCACACGCATCTCGCCGAGCTGGTCATCGAGAAGGCGAAGCGCCAGGTCGAGATGGGCAAGGACGTCGTGATCATCCTCGATGGCATCACCCGTCTGTCCCGGGCATACAACCTTGCGGCTCCTGCGACCGGGCGGATCATGTCCGGCGGTATCGATGCCGGCGCGCTGTATCCGCCGAAGAAGTTCTTCGGCGCTGCTCGCAACATCGAAGAAGGGGGCTCGCTCACCATCCTGGCGACGGCCCTCGTCGAGACGAACAGCCGCATGGACGACGCCATCTTCGAGGAGTTCAAGGGCACCGGCAACATGGAGCTTCGGCTCGATCGCCGGCTCGCTGAGCGCCGCATCTACCCGGCGATCGACGTCGACGCGTCGAGTACCCGCCACGAGGAGTTGCTGTTCGACCGCAAGCAGCTTGGCCTCGTCTGGAAGCTGCGCCGCGTACTGTCAGGCCTCGCAGCCGAAGGCAGCGCCGCCCCTGGCCTCGAACTCCTCATGGATCGCCTGAAGACATTCCGGTCGAACGACCAGTTCCTGGAGGAGATCTCCAAGCAACCAGCGATGTAGCCGTTCAGGCGGCGCAGAGCGGGTCGACGCCATCCTTCGCAGCCCAATACGCGACGAGCGAGGCGGCCGCCGACAGATAGAGGCGGGTGGCGCCGCGGTCCTCGGCCGCCGCATCGAGGCAGGCGAGCGTGTACTTCGCGAGGTGGGCGTCCGGGTGCACACAGGCTCGGGTGGCCAACTCGGTCGCGATCTGATGGTGCGTGCTGGAATCGGCATGCCAGACGGCGGCGACGGCCTGGCCTGGCTCGCCGCGGAACGCTCCGGCGACATCGAGGGTGGTCCGCCGCGGTACCCAGTCATCAGCGAGGTCGGTGATCCCCAACGCGGCGCGGAAGCCCACCACATAGGTCGCAGCGACGGCGACGGCGAACGTCGGGTCGGCGCAGAGGTGGGCAATCCCGAGGACGGCTTGGGGCATCGTGAGGCAGTGGCTCCACCCATAGGGGGCGTGGTCGGGGGGCTCCTGGAGCATGGAAGCCGCCGCAGTACGAAGCAGCACCCGGGCGGCGTCGTTGGGGGAGGTGCCAATCGCCCCGGACAGGAGATCGTGGGCGATGCCTCGGTCCTGCACCTGTGACATCAACGGATAGATGAAGTCGCTGCCGGGAGTGCTGAGGCGGGGCGTTGCCCTGATGGCATGGGCGAGCGCCCCGGGCGGGGCGGGCGGCACGGGGCCGACGACATCAACGGGCCAGGTGATGTTCCAGCCGGGATGACGCGCCAACTCACGAGCGAGCGGGCGGAGAAGCTCACCGGTCAGCTCGCCCCGTGGCGCGACGCGAGGGAGTTGGTAGAGGAAGATCGAGCCGTGCGCCGCCGCCGACAG
>JBKJJS010000034.1:0-5466 GCA_046597895.1 Ilumatobacteraceae bacterium | reverse complement strand
CTGATGCCGGTGGCGCCGGCGGCCACCGTGGTCGATCGCTTCCCAGCGAGCTTGAGCGACGTGTTGCAGGCTCTCGGCGTCGACCGTCGCTTCACCGAGCCCGAGACAGCCCGCATGGCTGAGCACCGACTCGCCAAGACCAACAACCGCAGCGTGCTCGGCACGATGAACGACTTCGCCTTCATGGCGGAGCACATCCGCCGCCGCGGCGACCCCGAGAGCCTGCTCGCCCTCTCGCTCTGGCTGGCGCAAACGCCGTGCAGCCCGCTCTTCAAACGGCATGGGGCTCCCGACCGCTAACTGGCAGCCCTGGTCGCGTAGCACCTCAGCTGACGGAGCGCCACCGGCTCGCGGTGAGCTCACGGCACGGGTGAAGCCGCTCCTCGGTGAGTCGATCCCGGGGCGACTGAACTCACCGAAGGCTGACCGGGGTCACCGCTGGAGGGCAGCGGCGGCCGTTTGAGCCGACTCGGCCCCTCTTGGGGGTCAGGAAGAACCGAAGGAGATCCGGTGACCAAGAACGCACTCGCCAACCGCCGACGGCGGGACAACTCGACCAACACGCCGCCTCGTGCCCTGCCGCGGCTGCTCACGATTGAGCAGGTCGCCGATCACCTCGGCGTCGGGGTGCGGCACGTCCGCCGCCTCGTCGCCGAGCGCCGCATCCCGTTCGTGAAGTGGGGCCACCTGCTCCGGTTCGATCCGGACCGAATCAGCGCCTGGCTCGACGACCGCGAAGTGCCCCCGTGGGCCAGGCCGGGTGGGTAGGCCCATCGCGACGAGGGCGCAATCGGATGTCGTGTGACCAGGCGTCAACCAGACCCGAACACGACGGGCTGATGGGGCGCAAGCGCGCGCATGATCTCGACCTCGACGACTCCGGTGCGCTTCAGCCGTTCGTAGAGCTCCCGCATCGTGGCGGAGTCTGCGACCACCTGGCCGTCCATGGAAACGGCGACCCAGCGACCCGCCCACCGGTCGAGGTTCAAGATCCGAGTCACGAGCTTGAGCGTAGGACGGCCCGCGAACCGATGCGGCCGAGCGCGCGGCGCACGGGCCGTGTCGGATCAAGTCAGTACCGATTTGGTACTGACTTCACTTGCCCACCCGACCTGCGCTTCTTCCCGTCGAGTTGGACGCCGAAGGCTTCACCGAAGCGGAGCCGGCCTTGCGTGTCATTGCGCCCTTCCGGGCGTCGGGCGCAGCCTTTCCTCCACTGGTCCCTCAGTCCGCTCGATCTCGGAGACCGTCGGCTGGGTGACGAGGAGCCGATGAGCGATCTCCACCTGAGTCACGTCCTGCACCCGCCGCAGTTCGGCGAGCGCGATGCCAAAGTCCTCGGCGAGGTTCTGCTGGTGCGCCCGAGCCAGAGGATCGTCTGACACCGGGCGTAGATCTCTGATCTCACTCCATCGCTTCGTCATGGTTGCGCTCCCTTCTGCTCCGTTTCGTTCAGGTAGTCGTCATAGGCCCACCCTCTCCGATGCGCCGGACCATTTGTCGAACTTCGTCACTGATGGGGCCGAAGCGCCTCATGATCTCGACTTGGACGATCCCACGTCGGCTCGCTGCCATCCGCCCAGCCAAGTTCCCACGACGCGAAGGCTCGTTTGCTCGTTAGTATCAGTTTCAACAGAAAGTGATAACGAAGGACCAGCATGGTTTCAGTTCGGAAAACCTGGCAGGCGCTCACCTACGAGGAGCTCCCGTGGGAACTCGACGAGTCGATCCCCGCTTCGCGAGCGGCGAAGCGCCGGCACCTCGGACCCTACCTCGCTGCCCTCGTCCCCAAGATCGCTCGACTTGACCTCGCCCTTCCGAGCGACGTGGCCGCACTGGCGGAGGATGCGGCAACCGCAGTCACTCGGTTCGACGCTGAGCTCGGTCACGAGATCGCTCCGTTCTCAGCCGTGTTGTTGCGTACCGAGTCGGCGGCGTCGTCGAACATCGAGAACCTGACCGCCTCCGCTCGGGCGATCGCCGAGGCCGAACTCGCACCGAGCGGGCGAAACAATGCCTCCCTGATCGTCGCCAACACCGCCGCCATGACGGCAGCGATCGCGCTCGCGCACCAGATCGACGAGAGCGCCATCCTCGCGATGCATCGAGCGCTGCTCGAGCACAGCCGACCCGAGATCGCCGGCAAGTGGCGTGACGAACAGGTGTGGATCGGCGGCCAGCCCATCGGTCCCCACGACGCCTCGTTCGTCCCCCCGCACCATCGGCACGTGCAAGGCGCGATCATCGATCTCCTCGACTACATCCGCCGCGACGACGTCCCCGTACTCGCCCACGCGGCCATCGCCCACGCCCAGTTCGAGACCATTCACCCCTTCCCCGACGGAAACGGCCGCACCGGGAGAGCGTTGCTGCATGCCCACCTGCGCAACAAGGGCCTCACGCGCAGCGTCACCGTCCCCGTGTCAGCCGGACTGCTCTCGGACATCGACGCCTACTTCCGCGCCCTGACGGCCTATCGGGAGGGCGACCCGGTACCGATCGTCGAACAGCTCGCGTCAGCCTCGTTCGCGGCGATCGACAACGGCCGGCGCCTCGTCTCCGACCTGCAGGCCGCCCGTGCCGCGTGGACCGAACGGCTGCAGCTGCGGCGGCATGCCGCGACATGGCGCGTGGTCGACGTGCTGCTCCGCCATCCCGTCGTCAATGCTCGCCTCGTTGCCCAGGAGCTGGGCATCGCAGGTTCGAACGCCTACCGCGTCCTCAAGCCGCTCGTCGACGCGGAAGTCATCGTCGAGTTCACCGACAAGAAGCGCAACCAGCTCTGGCGGGCACCAGACGTGCTCGCCGCACTCGACGCATTTGCCGTGCGGGCCGGCCGACGCAACCGCGCCTCCCGCCACTGAACGACCGTCGCCTCTGGTCCCGCTGGTCGCCCGTTACACGCCGGTCAGCTCGTTCGAAGATGGTGGCGCAGCGCCTCCCTGATCACCTCGGACACCGGAACACCCTCGTCCTCCGCGCGGCGGATCAGCAAAGCCTTGAGCTCCGGGTCGAGACGCACAGACTCGACCGTCGACGGTTCCGAGCCCAGTCGGGGCCGGCCCCGGTTCCCGCGCCGCGCGATCAGCTTGTCGACGTCATAACCTCGTTCGGCTTCGGCCGCGAGCTGTTCGACGAGTTCGTCGGTGACGAGGGTCCCCGACTTGGTGCGTCCGTGAGTGCGCTTGTTCATTGGTCCAACAGTCGTCGGTAGATCGATCGGAGCGGCATGGCGTGAATGATGATCTGGTCGTCCTCGTGAGTCACCAGCACCACGACCTCGAGCAAGTTGGCGGAGCGGTCGGGGCCGACGGCGAGCCAACGATCGGGATCCTCTCCGAGGTCCTCGACCGCCATCGCGAAGTCGACGGCGTGGAGCATGTCCTCGTCGGCCACGCCGTGACGTAGGGCAGCGGGGTGGATCTCCACACGGGCTTACTGTACTACGAAATGGTCGCCGTCGGCGCTGCCAACGCGGCCTCGATCCGGTCGTTGGCGATCTGCTCATCACCGGGGATCGCCCCGACGTACGTCGACACCAGTGTCTCGACGCTGTGACCAAGCCGTTTCGCCACCTCGCCGAGCGGGACGCCGGCCCGCAGCCACCGCCGTCATCACCTTGTAGGTCCGGCTACCGGGCTGATGCGTCACGATCGCATCGAGGGCGCGTGCGAACGTCTCCGGGTCCGGCAACACCCAGATGAGGCGGCCAGCACCTGCTTGTCGTCCCGAAGGCCAAGACGACGATCGACCTCGGCGAGCACACTCCGATCGAGCTGACCACGCCCGAGACACGATCGACGGAGCCACCGCTCATCGACTGCGCCGTCGTCGATCACCCCGTCAGGGGGCAGCATCTCGAGCACATGACGGCGAAGCGTTGCGGGTGGCGCCGAAGCGGCCGACGTGACTGCCAGAGGCACGAAGCGAGCGAGCGCCTCAACGGCCGACACGCGGGTGCGCGGCTGCCACTCGCCCCCGCGAAGATCGTCGATGAAGTCCTGCTCAGCGTCAGCGCGTTTCGCTGCCGCTCCGGTCGACCTCGGAGGGAGGGGCCGGTCGACCGATGAGCCGACCGAGGAGTTGCGGGTCGGCCGGCCACGCCTCAAAGAGGACAGCCGGCGGGATGCGCCGGGCCACGAAGCGCAGCACGAGGGCGACCACCACGATGTCGTCGAGCGGGCCGATGATCGGGATGAACTCCGGGATCAGATCGATCGGGGACAGCACCCACACCAGTGCGAACACGACCAGCCACCGCGCTCGACGAGGAACGGTCGGATGTTTGCGAAGCCGCCGCATCGTGGTGGCGCACGCCGGCAGGAAGCGAGCCAGGTCTCGGGCGATCCCCGGTGGGAGCCGTTTGGCGAGCACAATCAGGATCAGCCACGACACCACGATCATCCCGACGCCGACCACCAACCAGCGCACGATCGACATCACCACTCGACGCTACCGGTGGCCATGCCAACGGTGACCGGCTCAGGAGCCGGCGGCAGTACGTTCAGCGAGCGGCACCCCGCGAGCTACCTGGATCGGGAACGTTCAAAGGCGTCGGCGACGCCCTTGGTGTTGGCGCCAGCCCCGACCTCGAGCTTGAACGACTGACCTCGGACGGTGATCTCCACCACCTTGCCGAGCAGCAGCCGCTTGACCTTGAGCGAGTCGACCTCAGCGAGCGGGGCCTGACCGACAAGATCCTTCACGCCGCCGCCGACTCCCATACCTGCCTGCGCTCCCATGCTCAGCGACAGCAGGCGATTCTGCGTGATCGCCAGCGCCATCGGACTGGCGAGCGAGAAGCCGGCCCGGTCAGCCCCATCGAGGGCATTCGCCTGCTGGCTCCCCCCGAGCACCATCGAGCCAGCCATCTGTTGCGTCCACCCCCTCGGGCGTGCCACGAACGCGGCAAGCACTTCCTCGCCATCGTTCAGGAACGGCTGTGCCCCTTCCCGGATCTTCTCCTCTGAGCTCATCTGCGACCTCCGATCCCACGGCACCCTTGGCGCCGAGTCTTACGACCCCGAACTCTCCGGCGCCAAGGGTACCCGATCGTCACGCGCAGAAAAGCGGGGCAACCGTCGCGGGCGACGATCTCGAGTCGATGGTGCCCACCTTCGTAAGGCTGGGCCAGCTCCTGTCGACGCGTTCGGATCTGCTCCCACCCCTCTACCTTGACGTGCCAACGCCGATGACCGGAATATCGGCAGATCTTCGCCAGGGCGGGGCGTGATGACGGCCGTGCCGACTGAAGCGCCACGTCGGCGTGGTTGAGGGATACTCGCGGTCGTGGCCGACGTGCACCGTCCCGATGAGGGGGAGCCACCCCGCACACTGACGATCTCGTTGCCGTGGCGCAGACTCCACAGCGGCTGGGCGCACCGGTACCGGTATGTTCGGCGGGTGGCCCCGGAGACCTATTCCCGGCACCTCATCCGGATCGCCCGACGCAAGGCGGGCCTCACC
>JBKJJS010000415.1:0-3852 GCA_046597895.1 Ilumatobacteraceae bacterium | reverse complement strand
CTGCGGGATCCGCGAAGTCATTCCGCGCTGCTGGTCCGCAACGGTGTCCACACGCCCGGGTGGCCGCGATCGACGAACTGCGGCCCTGGTCGTGACCGCGAACCCGACGTTGCGCGAACCGTTGCGCGGGCTCACCATCGCCCAAGTCACACTCGACGCTGCACACTCGACGCTGCACCGAGCTCGACCCGGACACCGGCGACGACATCGAACAGACCTCGACCAAGACCGCTCTCGGCCACGCCCAGCACACCATCAGCAGCACCCGCAGTCCCGCCCACCCCGCGACCCGCGCCTACATCGCCCGACGCGTCGCCGATGGCGAATACCATGCGATACACGCTGAAGTCGCTCGAATGCGGCTCGCTGCGGGTTGCCGTAAAAGGGGCGACCAAGCAGTAGAAGTCGACAGTCACCGGCACGAGGCGAGCCACGTTGACCCTCGCGATCACTCGGCAGCACACGTGAGGCCCTTGTCTTCCCGTGGACCAACTTGGATCCGATGGTCGATGATTGCCGCACCGCTGTCAGACGCAGGCTCCCGCCCCGTCAGCGTGAACTGGGTGTCGGAACTCGGTGTTCGAAGGGACGGCGGTGCTCGGGGGACGGTGTGCGGGACGACCATGTCTGCGTCGGCCCAGGCGCTTCGGAAGTGCCGGCTCGGGCCGCGACGCGGAAGCGGTATGTCGAGCCATTCTTCAGGGATCGGGCCTCGTACGACGGTGTGGGCCAAGTGCGGACGACCAGGGTTCTGCATGACCCGTTGTCCTTGGATTCTTGGATCAAAGAGCCGCTGAGTCGGGTGGAATCAATCTCTCTCCATCGCGTCGCAGAACCCGCCGAAGCCCCGATCGCCGAACTGGACCCGTCCGCCGCAGGTCGCGGCCAACGATTCGTACGTGGAGCCGACCGGCGAGATCCAGTACAGGTCGTTGCACGCGAGCAGTTCGCCTGCGGCGCAGGCGTGGCCGAGTGCGTCGCACCCGGTATTGCCGCCGGACGCGTTCGCGGTCGGGGCATCCGCGCACTCGGCATACTCCGCGTCCATCCCCGACATGCTCCCGGCCTCCGCGCGATCCTCCGCCGCTCGCGTAGCGGCCGCGAAGTCGGCCAGCGCGCGGAACGCCGGCCGCTGGCCGACGTCTGTCTCGACGAAGGCCGCGACGGCGTCGGCGAAGCGGACTAGGGCCAGGGGGGACGTGGACCGCTGCGGGATCGAACACTCCTCTAAGCCTCGATCCACCGATCGGCCCCGTGGGTGTCGGTTGGTGGTGATTTAGTTGGTGGTCGGTGTGTTGGCGCGGTCGTTGTTGGTGGTTGGGGCGCGTTGAAGCAGCGGTCGTGTTGGGGTGGGTTGTCGGCGCTGGTCGTGAAGTGGTGCGGTGCGCCGGTCCGCAGGACCGGCGTTCAGCCGGTGGCGGGTTTGAGCCCGCGCAGCGAGTTCAGCGCTGTTGTGAACGTTTTCGCCCAGGGCCAGTTGGTTGGCATCCGAAGTGTTGCTCGGCCGGAACGGTTGACAAGCCGACCGGGGATCGCGAGCAGCCTCGTTCGTAGGGTGCGGGCGACGACGAGTTCGTTGTCGACGCGGACGTTGCCGACGATCGCGGTCCAGCGGACCAGGTTGTGCGCGAGGACGGCGCATTGCAGCCACGCGCTGTTGGCGTGGAAGTTCCCGGAGGGAACATGGTCGAGCCCGGCGCCTTCTTTCAGATCGCGGATCGCGAGTTCGACGACAGCGTGTTGACGGTGGAAGCGGTCGATCTCGACTGCGGGTGCGTCGAGGTCGGTGAGGAACCCGAAGTGGCGCCAGTCTGGCCACAACTTCAACTGCTGTTTGTCAGTGAGCCGGGTGCGGCGCACAACCAGACGACGCGTCACCTTCTTCTTACCGGCACCGGTCGTGTAGCCGCATTCGGCGACTTCGGCTTGCCCGTCATCGGTGTAGTCGATCGGTGTCCACGCGTCATCAGGGATCGCTGCGATCGCTGCAGCGATGCCTGTGCTGGAACATTTCACGGCCATCGTGTAACGCACGTTCAACCGGTTCAACGCCACGATGGTGTCGTTGGCCCAGAACCCGGAATCGAACCGCATCGTCAACCCGTCGCCCGCCCCAGCGCGTCTGGCGCGAGCGACGAGCTCATCGATGAACCGGCGCGCCCCGCGTTGAGTATTCGCTGATCCTTTACGCATCCGGGCATGCAAGATCTCGCCGGTGTCCGCCCGTGTGGCAAGCAGCGGGTGATATCCGAGCTTGCGCGTGTAGCCGTATCCGGCGCCGTGCTTGGCTTTGCCGACGACTTCACAGATCGTTGAATCGACATCGACCACGAGATCACCGGCCGGTCCCACCGGCGTCGCCCAAGCCCGCTCAAGTGCTCGGCCGTTGACCGCTTCCAACTGGCGGACATGACCGAACGTGAACGACCGCAGAAACGTCCCCAACGTCGATGGCGCCATCACCCGATGACCCAACACCACGGCCGTCGACCCGGCACGCAACATGTCGGCGTGATCGATATGGCTGCCACCAGCGATCATCGAGTGCGCCAACGTCAACACCTTGCGCCCCGGCCGGGCGCCACCCGTACGGCCACCGAGGTTCACGGTCGCATCGATCATCGCCTCCAACCCGAGCCGCTCGACCATCGTCGCGGTCAACAACAAACCGGCGTTAGCGACCAGATTCGGATCGTCGAATGACACCTCGACGCGGGTGATGGGGTGCGATACTCGTGTCACTGAAAGTGTCTCCTGGGCTGTGGAACTTGATGAGGTAAGAGACATCAATCGTCCCAGCTCAGGAGACCTCTCACGCGGATACGCCCATCACCTCACACCCACACCCTCGGTGGATCGAGGCTAAGAGGGCTGGCGACATCGACGCGAGCATGTCGGCATCGGCGAAGGCTCGCAGGACCGGCGCGGTCCAGACCACGAGTTCGTCGATCCGGTCGACGGTGCCCGGTTCGGCGGCTCCGCTACGGGCGATGGCGAGGAATTCGAGGTCGCTGGCCATATGCGAGAGGAATGCGGCGAGCGTCTCGACGTCCGCCCCGGCGAGGGCGCCGACTTCCGTGGCCGCGAGCGCGAGGCGTGACGATACGTGGTCCATCCGATCCGCAAGCTGCGCGGCGTCGAGCCCGTCGGGAACGGCCGCCAACTCATCCAAGGAGGCGACGACCGACTCGCAGAAGGCACCCGTCGCTGACGAGCCGGTCGACGTCGGCGCGGTGCTCGATGTCGGCGCGGTGCATTCGCGGCTCAGGTCCTCGAGGCGGGCGCGCTCGTCTTCCGTCAGCTGGAGGCGAACCTCTTCGAACACCGCCGCGCCGAACGCGTCCTCCATCGCCTCGACGACGCAGGTGGCCTCGTCGCGGCTCAGCCCCTGGCATTCCAGACCGCCAGCTGTGACTGAGCGCCGATCGGACGGCCGCATGCTGTTCACAGCGTTGACGAGCTGACCGCCGGATAGATCGCCGCCGACGACCGCCGTGATCACCCCTACGTAGCAGTCTGTCGATGTGGGCGGCACGCCGGAGCACTCGACCAGGTGCCCCAGGAACTCGCGAACGCGTCCTTGATCGTCCGGATCCAGAAAGAACGCAGGATCCTGCCGGTCGACCACGCAACGCGCCACGGTCGGCGGGAGTCCCTCGTCGACCAGCAGTTGCTCAGCTTCGTCCGGCGTTATCGCGACGATGTCGAGCGACGTGGGCACGCAGGCGCCGAAAGTGATCATCCCAGCCGCGACGACGCAGGCGACGCGACCGCTCGCGGCGGCCCGGCCCGGACGACCTCCACGCGGTGGGGGCGGTGTGGGGGTGCTCGATCGTGGTCGCATGGGTCAAT
>JBKJJS010000377.1:0-2571 GCA_046597895.1 Ilumatobacteraceae bacterium | reverse complement strand
GCACGCGAGAGTCGAGAACCTTGCTGCGATCGCCTTCTACAAGACAGCGGGGTGGACCGTGACCGACCGTCTTATCCACACCGTCGAGCACGGCATCAGCTACGACGAGCACGTCCTCATCAAGCGCCGCACGTAACGGCTCGGCAGGTGTTTCTCAACTGGAAGCGCCCGTTCCCGAGTAGGCGCAACCAATCAAATGTGCCGATAGCGACTCCTCGCAAAGCATCATCCTCCCGGCGATCCGGGGCACCCATCGACGCTCAGCCGGTCGAGCCCTATGGGATCGTCGGTCGCTCGCGTACATGTCGACTGTGTGGGTTGTTGCCGATTGGGAGCGGGAACGTTCTCGTGCGGGTTTCGCGGTTCGGAACGGGCGTCGCCGAAGGTCACCAAAGGAATCGGTCGACGGTTCCGGTCAGATTCCTTCGGTGAGTTGGCGCTCGTACTCCACGGTGTCGAAGCGACCGTCAGACACGGCGACGAGTCCATCGTCGCCGAACGTCCACTGCTCCCACCCGCTGAATCGCACCGCATGGCCGGTTCCGCCGGGTCCGGAGTTCGTCGCCTCGTACGTCCAGAGGTAGACGGCTCGATCCCCCGCAAGCCGAGCCCGATCCAGGATCACCACCGTGTCGGGAAAGGCGTCGTAGAAGCCCTGAGCGACTGCCGAGATCGCCGCACGGCCGACAGCGGGCTCCTGGCCGTTGACCGCGAGCGATCCATCCTCTGAGAACAACGCTGCGACAGAGTCAGGATCGTGCGAGCACCACGCAGCGGTATAGCGACGTGCGAAGTCCTGGAGTTGATCGTCGGTCACCAACACGCCAGGCGTGCCGAGATCATCTTGTTGGCGGCGAAGGGTGTGCCCTCGTCGCAGATCTGTTCCCGGCTCGGGATGCACGAGTCGAACATCGCGAAGTGGCGCCGGCAGTTCCCATCTTGATTGCATCCTCCGTCAGAGCCACGACGTTGGCGAGCACGGTGAGCGTCCCGGTGGCCCCCCTCAAGACCGGCCACACACGCGCGGGACTTACGCGCGCCAGCACTAGTGTCGACGTCTAGTCACTTTGGGTAGGAGGCTTCGGTCGTGGGGGACATCGGCAACCATTGGAGGCTCGACCGGCACGGCAGGATCGCGGTGGCGGCGTTCGCGCGACCACCACGCAATCTGATGACCTTCGCAGGCATGACCGAGCTGGAGGCGATCGTCGAGGACGTTGCCGCAGACGACTCAGTGAGCGTCCTCGTCATCGCGAGCGACACGCCCGGCTACTTCATCGCCCACGGAGACCTCGAGGACCTCATCCGACTCGGCGCGGGCGAGCCGTTCGACGGCGACGCCGGCAGCTGGCCCCGTACGCTCGATCGGTTCGCTTCGATGCCCCAGGTCGTCGTCGCCGCGGTCGACGGGCAGGCTTGGGGCGGAGGTTTCGAGCTGACCCTCGCATGCACGCTGCGGATCGCAGGGCCGGGCGCGCACTTCGCGCTGTGCGAGGTAGACCTCGGCATCATCCCTGGCGGTGGCGGTACGCAGCGTCTGCCGAGGCTCATCGGTTCGGGTCGGGCCGCGTCGCTGATCCTGAGCGGCCGCACCTTACGCGCCGAGGAGGCGCTGCAGCTCGGCATTGTCGAAGCCTTCGTCACGGGCGAACCGTTCATCGAAGCAGTTCTCGAGCACCTCGCACCGCTCGCCGACAAAGATCCGGCCGTGCTTCGCGCCGCCAAGCGTGCGATCGTCGGTGGGCTAGGCCTCGCCCTGGGGGACGGCCTCGGTCTCGAGGCCTCGTTGGTTGGGCCGTTGCTGAGCTCGCCGACCGCTGTGTCCCGTCAGCAGGAGGCGATCGCCCGCTACGCAGCGACGCCCACCGACGAGCTCGTCTACCTGTGAGCGCCGCATCGGATCGCCTGGTCGTTGTCACGGGCGGCGCCTCGGGCATTGGTCTGGCCTGCGCCAGGCGCTTTCGGAAGGACGGTGCGCACGTCGTCGTCTTCGACCTCGCCGGTGGTGACGTGACCGTCGACATCACCGATCGCGCCGCAGTTCGAGCGGCCTTCGCTGCGCTGCCGGACGCTCCCGGCGTCCTGGTCAACGCGGCGGGCATCGGCGACGGTGGACCGCTCCTCGACCTCATCGACGAGACGTGGGACCGGGTGCTGTCGGTCAACCTCAGCGGCTCCCTGGCGTGCATGCAGGCCGCAGCGAGCCGGATGGCAGCACGCGGTTCAGGCGCGATCGTCAATGTCTCGTCAATCAACGACCGGTGGCCGCTGCGGACGGCGGCGGCCTACTGCGTGAGCAAGGCCGGTCTCTCGATGGTGACCAAGGTCGCAGCGCTGGAGTTCGCCGAGCACGGGATCAGAGTGAATGCGGTTGCGCCGGGTCCCATCGAGACACCACTCATCGCTGCAGGCTTGGCCAACGCGGCGCTGCGGCGGGCCTTTGAGGAACGGACGCCGCTGGAGGGTCGCATCGGCCGTCCCGACGAGGTCGCCGACGTCGTCGCGTTCCTCGCGTCTGCCGCCGCCCGATGGATCACGGGCGAGGTCGTCACCGTCGACGGCGGCCAAATG
>JBKJJS010000258.1:0-5968 GCA_046597895.1 Ilumatobacteraceae bacterium | reverse complement strand
ACGCCGTCACCCGTGCGGTAGACGAGGCCGCCAGGGATCCACCGGTCGGCGATGGTTTCGGCGTAGTTGCGGTTGAAGAGCACTTGTCCGAGTTGCGGGTCGGCCTCGAGCACGGCCAGTGCGATGGACACATAGTCGAGGTGGGCGAAGAAGTGCCAGTCGTCCTCGAGGTGCAGCCAAAACGGGGTGTCGACAAGCTCGAAGAGTCGGTTCATGCTGAGCGCGTGACCCTTCTCGGCAGGTGTCTTCCAGATGAACTCGAAGAAGGGGTACTTCGACGCCATCTGAGCCCGGTCGACGTCGCTGGAGCCATCATCGATGCAGATCCACCGATCAATGAGGGCGAGATCGGTGCAGCAGTTGAGGAAGGAGTTGACCGTCTGCTCGAACAAGTGCAGTCGTCGGCACGTCGTGATCGTCAGCGTTACTTGAGGGTCCGGTCGCCCCACCTCCCGCGGCACCGACAGTCTTCTGACGATCTCCTCCGGGTACGACGTTGTGGCGACCTTGACGAACGGCACCGAGAAGTCACGGTTCGTCTCGATTCGACCCCGCTCACTCTCGGGGAGCGACGGGTCAGCCAGCAGTGCGACGTTGAGTTGGAAGCTCTCCTCGTGGCGCCCGAGGTAGAAGGCGCTGATGGCGCATTCGTCGCGCGCCTTCCAGTCATACACGGCGCGATCGACGAAGAGGCGCTCGGCTTCGGGGAAGGGAATCTCGACGGCGCGTTGGGCAAACAGGTGGCAGAGGTCGAACTGATCGGCGGCGCGGTAGTGGCAGGCGATCTCATGAAGCGGCTCCGCTCGGGTTGGCCGTAGCTGCCAACAGATGAGGTAGGCGGTGAGCGTCTCCTCCCACGATCGGTCGAGACGATCAAGACACCGCGCCCGCTGGAGGGCGGCGTAGAAGACCTCCTCGTCCCATCCGCCGAGTTCCATCCGACGGGTGTACGCGTCGAGCGCGGCCTGGACGTTCCCCGCGTCGAGGTAGCTCTGGGCGAGGTAGAACACCGTTCTGGGGTCGTCGGGGCGATCCGCCAACACCCCCAACAACAGGGCGATATCGCGCTGGTACTTGTCGGCGACCTGGCTCCGGCTGCCGAGACGGCGTGACTCGATGTGGTACGTCCCCTCCAGGTGAGCCGCGGTGTGCTCCCCATCGAGGCAACGCGGATACTCGTGGAGGACACCCTCGTACGCCCATTTCATGCTCGAACGGAACAGTTGGGTTCGCCAGTACGTGAAGCCGTCGCCGTAGCGCAGGTCGTAGGAGTCGCTCGTCAGGCCGGTGAGGTCGAGCGACCCGACCACGAGATCGTCGGCGTCGATGACCCACGTGTAGTCAGCCTTGCCCGCCGCCAGTTCGAGGGCCTCGGAGCGGTTGTGCCCGAAGTCGCGCCACGGTCGCTCATGAAGCTCACCCGGGATGCCTCGGTCGGCAAAAAACGACCGCACCAACTCCTGAGTGCCGTCGTCTGACCCGGTGTCGACGACCACCCAATAGTCGAGGTGCCCGACAACCGAGGCGAGAGTCTCCTCAACGACGTGGGCTTCGTCGCGAACGATCATGCTGAGGCAGATCGTCGGCCTCGGAGTCGGCTCCGCAGTCGGCATGGCGGGAGTGTAGAGAGAAGCGGATTTCCCGCGGGAAATTGCCTCCCCGGTAGCGTCGCCCGGATGGGAAAGCTGTTTGCTGAGTTCGCCGCGTCCGTTGGGGACCAGGCGGCCGTCACCGATGAGACCGGGTCGACCACGTGGGCGCAGTTCGATGACCGAGTCAATCGATTGATCCACCACATCCGCTCCCTTGGTATCGAGCCTGGGCAACGGATCGCCTTGCTCTCCGGCAACCGTCGCGAGACGTACGAAGTGGTGGGGGCGGCCGCCCAGTCCGGTATCCAAGTGGTGCCCGTGAATTGGCACTTCGCCGCCGACGAGGTGGAGTACGTGGTCGAGAACTCGGGCGCTCGGCTCGTGATCTCGGGACCCGAGTACGACCACCTCGCCTCGCGCACCGTGCAGCCGCGTCTCGTGTTCGGCGGCTCGTACGAAGATGCGCTCGCCGCGTCGCCCGCCGGCGAACCGGCCGACCAATCGATGGGTGGCGTGATGTTCTACACGTCCGGCACCACGGGGCGACCGAAGGGTGTGCAGAGCACCGCCTTCCCGGTGGGCGTACCGCCGGAGGTGTACCAACTGATGGCGGCCGGGATGGTGAACATCGGGTTCCCGAAGGCGGGGCGCACGTTGTTGTGTGGGCCGCACTACCACTCGGCCCAGTGGGCGTTCACGTTCTTCCCGATGATCGGCGGCTCGTCGATCGTGATCCAGAACCGGTTCGTGCCGGAGGAGACGCTGGAGCTTATTGACCGCCATGCGATCACGAATGTGCATCTCGTGCCGACGCAGTTCGTGCGGTTGCTCCGAGCAGACGATGCCCGCAAGCGAGCGTTCTCGGGTGCGTCGCTGCAGTTGGTGCTCCATGGGGCGGCGCCGTGTTCGCCCGACGTGAAGCGTCAGATGATCGAGTGGTGGGGTCCGAAAGTGGTCGAGTACTACGGCGCCACGGAAGGTGGCGTGGTGTCGTTGATCGGCGCGGAGGAGTGGTTGGAGCGGCCGGGTTCGGTCGGCAAGCCGATGGCGAACATGACGGTGCGGATCGTGCCAGACGACGGGAGCGAGGCCGGCCCCCGCGATGAAGGTGTCATCCATGTGCGCAACTCCATGGGCGGCGATTTCGAGTACCTGGGGGAGCCGGAGAAGACGGCTCAGGCGCACAGCGAGCCCGGCTTCTTCACGTTGGGTGACATCGGCTACCTGGATGCCGATGGCTACCTCTACCTGTCGGACCGCAAGATCGACATGATCATTTCCGGTGGTGTGAACATCTACCCGGCCGAGATCGAAGGGGTCCTGATGGCCCACGCGTCAGTGGTCGATGTGGCGGTGTTCGGTGTGCCGAACGAGGAGTTCGGCGAAGAGGTGAAAGCGGCCGTGCAACTCGTGCCGGGCACGGCGTGGACGCCCGAGTTGGAGCGGGAGTTGGCCGGCTACGCCAGGGAACGCCTGGCCGGCTACAAGGTCCCGCGCAGCTTCGACGTGGTGGAAACGATGCCCCGTAGCGAAGCCGGCAAGCTGTTGAAACGCCAGTTGCGTACGCCCTACTGGGCCGCGACCGGCCGCAATATTTGACCGATCGCGCTCCGGGGTAACCGCACTCTGATCGTCGACTGACCAAATGCGCAGCTTACGGCGCGCTTTCGCCTCAGTTTCGTTGGGCTTTACCGAGCTGTTGGAGGATGTCCTTGCCTGGACGACAGGCCAAGGCGGGCCGGTCGTCGAGGACTTGGGGGAATCTGGTTGGTCTCCCCGATGAAGGCGGCGGAAGCGCAAGGGGGCGAGGCGGGGAGACCCGAATCGCCCCCTCGCTCGTTGTCGCTCGTTGTCGCCCACTGGCGCCTACTGGCGCCTACTGGCGCTCGCTGTGGGAGGCGCTGAGTAACGTTGCCCGATGGGGCGCTTGGGGGTGAGGCTGCTTGGCGCACTCGAGGTGACCTCCGATGGCCGGCCCTTCGAGGTGAGCGGAACCAAGCAGCGGGCCGTGCTCGCCATGCTCGCCCTCCGGGCCGGAAGCGCTGTCTCTGTGTCGAGGATCATCGAGGGAATCTGGGGTGAGGATGCACCAGAGTCCGTCACTGCCAGCATCCGCGTGTACGTGAGTCACTGGAGGCGGGCGTTCATCGAGGCCGATTGCCACGCCGAGATCACTCACGGCCCCGGTGGGTACGTGCTCAAGATCGAACCCGACCAGGTCGATGCCGCCCGATTCGATCGGTTCGTGGTGGTCGGTCGGGCCGCCATGGCGGAGCAGCGCTACGGCGTGGCCGTCCATGCGTTCCGAGAGGCAATGGGGCTGTTCCGTGGTGATGCGCTGGATGAGTTCGAGGGAATGCGGTTCCAGCGACCAGAGGCCACGAGGTTGGAGGAGGCCCGGGTACAGATTGCCGCCGATCGCATCGATTGCCTTCTCGCCCTCGGTCAGGGTGGTGAACTCGTTGGCGAGTTGGAAGCGCTCGTTGCGCGTCATCCGTTGAAGGAGCAGTTCCGAGCCCAACTCATGCATGCCCTCTACCGGACCGGGCGCCAAGTCGACTCCATGCGCGTGTTCGAGAAGGCGCGAGTTGCGCTGGCCGAAGTCGGACACGAGCCCGGTCCAATTCTGCGGACGATGGAGCGGGCGGTCATCCAACAGGACGCGGTGCTGGAGAGCCGGAACTCGCCGTTCACGCCGACGGCACCGCCCGTCCCGTTGACGTCGCTGATCGGCCGGGACGAAGAAGTCGAGAAGGTGGTGGCTCTCGCCAGGGAGACGGGGGAGCGGCTGATCACCCTGACTGGGCCGGGGGGCGTGGGCAAGACGCGGGTCGCCATCGAAGTGGCAACGCGGATCATCGAGGAGGGCTGGTCGCCGGTCGCCTACGTTGCACTGAGCGATGTGGCCGACCCGACCGTGGTGTCGACCTTCATCAACGGAGCCTTCGGCGTCCCGGAGTCGTGGAGGGAGCGGCCGGTTCGGGAGGTCGCTCGGCTGCTGGGCGGGTCGCCGCTGCTGCTCGTCATCGATGGCGTCGAGCATCTCGTCGACACCGTGCGCGAGGTCGTGCGCGAACTATTGGAGCAAGGTCCGCAGCTTCGAGTTCTACTTACCAGTCGAGTACCCGTTGGCCTTGGGGGCGAACGCCAGGCACCTGTTCGTCCCCTCGCGTCGGGGATCGGCACATCCGAATCCGATCACGACCTGCGACGAGCACCCGCGGTTGCGCTCTTCATCGACCGTTGCGAACGGATGGATGAAGCAGTCTCGTTCTCGGACGCCGAGGTGCGGACCATTGCCGAGATCTGCGACCGTGTCGACGGTCTTCCGCTCGGGATCGAACTGGCGGCGGCCCGCACGGGCACCCTTGGGGTGACGGGCCTCCTTGAGCGCCTCGGGGCCCGACTCGATCTACTGTCCGCGCCCGGACGACCAGGTGGCGGGCGCCACGGCAGCCTTCGTCGAGTAATCGAATGGAGCTACGACCTGCTGGACCCGACCTCGCAACGGTTGCTCGCACGACTGTCGGTGTTTGCCGGTGGCTTCACCCTGACGCACGTCGAAGCCATGTGGCCCGACGAGGAGGTGGGGTCGCTGCTCATCAGCTTCGAGGACCTCGACCGTAATAGCCTTCTCGCACGTGTTCCCGCCACTACGCCGCGTCGTTTCCGACTCCTCGACACTGTGGCCGAGTTCGCACGCGAGCGGTTGACAATGATGGGAGAGACCGCCGACGCGCACGACCGGTTGACCCGATGGATCCGCGAGCGAGTAGAAGCCGCTGGCGGGCGAATCGGCGCAGGCGCCGTCCAGTTCGAGCCACTTGAACCCGAAGCCGACAACGCAAGAGCCGCCGTCTCCTGGGCCCTCGAGAACGCCTCCCCCGACGCCGCCGCCGAGCTGTGCACGAACCTGTACGTGTGGTGGATGTATCGATCTCGTAGAGCAGAGATCGGCGCCTGGTTGGGGCGCTGCCTTGGACGCCGGATCGCTAGTGCCCTGCTGCGAGCACAGACGTTGCAGTTCCTTGGACGGGTCGAATCGCAGGCCGCACACGCAGAAGTGTCCGATCGCTACCTGGGCGAGGCAGTTGAGATCTTCCGCACCCTGGGCGACCAAGAAGCGGTCGCGTCAAGTTTAGCAACGATGGCTGAGAATGCGGCTCTCCGTCAAGACGCTCCCGCTGCTAAGCGGCTGCTGCAAGAAGCAATGGAAATAGATCAATCGCTTGACGACGTGCAGGTCCGGTGTCGCGTTTTGTCCGCCGCAGCCTGGGTTGCAACTCTCAATGGCGAGCAAGACCTCGCGCTGGACCTTGGCAACCAATTGCTAAACTATTCGGTGGACTCTGGTTGGGCCGACCTGGAATCGAAAA
>JBKJJS010000373.1:0-2889 GCA_046597895.1 Ilumatobacteraceae bacterium | reverse complement strand
GCCGCGCCCCGATCAGCCAGCGCTTCATGGGAGCCAACCTAGGCGCTCCGGACCCGCTTGACTGGAAGGCGCATGAACGAACTCGTCGCCATTGCCCTGCCGGGCGGACCGGAGTTCGTCGATGTGCTCCGGCGCACCTGGGATGCGGGGGATGCGGCGTTCCCGCTCGACCTTCGTCTGCCGCCGGCCGCCCGCCGACGCGTGCTCGACGCGATGGCGCCGTCGCGCATCGTCGATGAAGCCGGTTCAACGCCCCAGGTGGGCGGGCGACCGGTCGAGCCAGGAGACGCATTCGTCGTGGCGACGAGCGGAACCTCGGGCGAGCCGAAGGGCGTCGTCATCACCCACGACGCGGTGCTCGCCTCGGCAAGAGCGACCAGTCTCCGCATCGGGGTCAACACTGACGACCACTGGTTGGCCTGCCTTCCGCTGTCCCACATCGGCGGACTCTCGGTCGTGAGCCGTTCGCTCTGCCTCGGCACCGCGCTCACGGTCCTAGCGGGATTCGACGTCAAGGAGGTAGCACGCACGAACGCCACACTGGTATCGCTCGTGGCCACCGCGCTCGCCCGAATCGACGCGACGAGGTTTCGGGTCATCGTGCTCGGCGGCGCCGCCGCCCCGGCACTCGTGCCCCCGAACTGTGTCACCACCTACGGCATGACCGAGACCGGCAGCGGGATCGTCTACGACGGCATTCCGCTCGACGGCGTGGAGGTCCGCATCGCCGGCACCGACCCCCGCGATGGCAAGGGTGAGATCCACGTGCGCGGTCCAATGCTGCTACGGGCGTATCGGGACGGTACGGACCCCAAGGACTCCGACGGCTGGCTCGCCACCGGCGACCTCGGATCATGGTCTCCCGACAGTCGACTCGTCGTGCTCGGTCGTCAGGGCGACCTGATCATCACGGGTGGCGAGAACGTCTGGCCGGATGCGGTCGAACGCGCGCTCACCGGGGCGCCGGGAGTCGCCGACGTCGGTGTCGCTGGTCGACCGGACCCGGAGTGGGGTCAGCGAGTCGTGGTATTCGTCGTCCCGAGCGACCCAACGATGCCGCCCACTCTCGATGCGCTGCGGTCCCTCGCCAAGGAAGCGCTCCCTGCCTACTGCGCTCCTCGCCAACTCGTGATCGTCTCGTCGATCCCGCGCACCGCCGTCGGTAAGGTCCGCCGGTCAGCCCTCGGCGGCGATCCAGTCGACAGCGCGATCGGGCACCGATGAGAGTTTTCCAAGTGCCGTGAAACGGGCGAGCGGTCTGGCGCGTCAGAGTGGTATGTCAGCACTCCCGGTCGAGTCCGAGCCGACCGAACGACTCTGGCGGGAGCGGTATCCCTCGCTACTGCGGTGCGCCTGGTTGCTCACGGGATCGAAGCAGGACGCAGAGGATGCCGTTCAAAATGCGTGGCTGGCCTGTGCTCCACGACTGGCGGGCGTCGAGCGCCCCGAGGCGTACCTGCACCGGGCCGTCGTAAATGCCTGCCACGGCCAGCATCGTCGACGGACCGCCGAGAGCCGGGCGTTGCACCGAGTGGCCACGGTTGAACCGCAACTCCCCGATCACCTCGTGGAGTTCCACGATGCGCTTGCGGGCCTCGGTCATCGGGCACGGACCGTCGTGGTGCTGCGACTGTTCGCCGATGTTCCCGACGATGAAATCGCCGGCATCCTCGGCTGTCGGCCCGTGACCGTACGAGTCGTATTCCATCGGGCCATGAAGACGTTGCGCGAGGTGACGCTATGAGAACCACCGACGATCTCACCGAGGACCGAATCCGCCTGCTCCTGCGCGAGTTGGCCGGGGTGATCCCGGTTGAAGACACCCCTACCCCTCTCCCGCAGCCCGACCCGCTTCGGCACAACCACCCACGACCGAGCCAAGCGTGGGTCAGCGCTCGCGCTCGCCTCCTCCCAGTGGCCGTTGTCACCCTCGTGGGCGCGCTCGTCGGTGGGCTGTTCGTGCTGAACGCGCGACGGACCGACAGCCCGCCACCGCCGACGGACGGGGCATCCCTCACTGTCGATCTCGGTGGCGTCGATCGGTACCCGCTCGGCAGTGCCACGGCAATCGAGGCCGCCCGACTGTTCGTCGTCAACGACCCGCGGCAGGGCCTGCTCGCCCTGTCCTGGCGCTCCCCGTACCGCGGTTGCCGTCTCGCCCTCGGCGAGGGTTTCCCCACCGGTGGCCACGTCACCGACCCTCCAGGGCCGGTGGCCACGTTCTACGACCCATGCCACGGATCGCGGTTCAATCTGGATGGCACCGCTCTCACCGGCCCGTCACTTCGGGGAATGTACCGATTCGACCTCGCGGTGACGAATGGTCAGGTCATCGTCGATCTCCGACTCGCCACTCCCGGGGCGTGGAAGGAGCCGACCGAAGGGGGCCAGATGTCGCTGGACTCGGTCGGTAGCAGTGACGATCTCGCCCTCGCATGGCGTGACGCAATCGCCGAAGCGGCGAGCGACATCGTCAATGCTGCACCCAACGACGCCCCTCTTGTCTGGGCTCTCGGCGCCTTCCACGATCCATCGACCGACATCGTGTCGATCCCGATCACGTTCGGGTACCTGTCCGGCGAGTTGCAGATCCTTCCGGGGAGCTGGCCGGCTCTTTCGATCGATCCCGACGGGGTACGGCTGAACGAGACCACACCGTGGGGCCCGATGGTGGTCTTCGTGCCACCCGGCGACAGCACGGTGATCTTCGCCGAATTGAGCTTGTTCGACGGACGGCACCTTCGTCTCGGTGTCCTGGGCACCACGACCGTCGCTACACCCGACGCTGCGACAGTGGCTTCGTTCATGGAGGCAGTCGCCAGCACTGCCGCCGGCCGAGGACTCTGACCGCAGAGGTTGCGAGCCACCCGCTCGAGCGGGTTCTTTGAC
>JBKJJS010000300.1:0-3322 GCA_046597895.1 Ilumatobacteraceae bacterium | reverse complement strand
GATGACATCGAGCAGTTGGCCGCGGGTTACGTCGACAACTTGGGTTGACCACACCTGACGCCGGAACCGGCCCTGACGCACCGCCAACGTCTCGTCCAACCCGATCGCGGTCACCGGCCCGTAACGGTTCGGGTCGTTGATCAACGGTTCACCGAACACGGTCACGGCGTCCATCACGGTGTGCCAGCCACACCCAAGATCCTCCGCGACCTCCGACACGGCCCGACCGTGACGGCCGACCTGCAGTGTCGCCCACCGCGCCGCTCGCGTCGACAGCGCGCAGCGCGCCACACCGATCCGGGCATCCTGAGCGGTCCACGTCCCCACCAGGCAAGACTCGTTCACGCAACGCCACCGTGCCTTGCGCCACACCAACCGGGCCGCACGCCCGAACACCGGCAAATCCACGAGCACCACGTCACGGTGACCGTGGGCATGGGGGCGTGACCCGCAGCTCCCACACACCGGGCGTTCCAGTGTGGACTCGATCACGATCCGCAACCAGCGCGGCCAGTCGCCGACACCAATCACGACGACGTCGGCCAAGCCGACCAGCAACGCGCACATCCGCGTAGGATCCGTTTCCAACAGGGGCTCCTCGAGACTTGAAGGCGTAGAACACCGACAGGCTCGCAGAGCCCCTGTCCCGCGCCCGGGACCCCCCACCCAAAAAAACCCCACCCCCAAATCCGAAGCGCCCCTTTACACCGTTGCCGATGCTGCCCGCATCGTCGGGGTTCCGGCCTCGACCCTCGCCTCCTGGGCCCAGGGCTACGTCCGCAAGTTCCCGAATCGCCCCAACGTTGCCGGCAGCTCGATCATCACGCAACTTCCGTCGGAGGCAAAGCGCCAGCCGACGATTCCATTCGTGGATCTGGTGGAGGCTCTCGTGCTTGCCGCGGTGAGGAAGAGCGGCGTGCCGATGCAGCGCATCCGTCCGGCATTGCGGCAGCTGCAGACCGACATCAGTCTTGAGCACGCGCTGGCGTCGCGAAAGCTCTACACCGACGGTGCGGAGCTGCTGTTCGACTACGGCGAGCATCACCAGGGTTCAGAGGAGGCGCGACCGGTCCGCAACCTGGTCGTCGTTCGCAACGGCCAGCGCGTGTTCGTCGAAGTGATCGAGGCCTACCTCAGCAGGATCGAGTACGCCGTTGACGGGTATGCCGCGTTGATCCGTGTCCCGGCCTACGAACACGCCCAGGTCGTTGCTGATCCCACTCGCGCCTTCGGTGCGCCAATCTTTGAGCGCGGCGGCGTCAGAGTCGACGACGTGCTCGAGCGGTTCTGGGCCGGCGACCCGCTCGACGACCTGTCTGCGGAGTTCGGCGTGCCCGCCGACCAGCTCGAGGACGTGCTTCGTGTCGCATCCCGACGCGCTGCCTGACCTCTTTCTGGATCGAAGCCTCGGCAGGATCAAGGTCCCGCAACTCCTCCGCGACGCTGGCCTCCAGCTCGTCACGCTCGCCGAGCACTACGGCGTACCCGCGGATGAGGCGTCCGTGGACGAGGAGTGGCTGGAACTCGCAGGCAGGTCGGGCTGGGCGGTGTTCATGAAGGACACGCGAATCAGGTACAACCCGGCGGAACGGAGCGCGGTCCTTCGCCGCTCGGTTCAGTGCTTCTGCCTCACGAACCAGTCGCTCTCGTCGGACGAGATGGCTCGGCGGTTCCTCGACAACCTCGACGCGATCGCGCAGGCGTGCGCTGATGATCCGGGCCGAGCGGCCTTCGCCGCTTGGTTCTTCGTTAGCCGCTCTCGTCGGATTCCTCGACGACACGGTGTTCACGGGGATCCGCCGGGAGTCGATCCCAGCGCTCGGTCGCGACAACGACCGGCAGTTCCTTCAGCGGCAGATGGGTGGGGAACAGAGCGAGCGTCTCACCCAGTCCCGCCGCCGACGGGGCGATGACCCCGTGACAGCCCAGTTGATGGGCGATCGAGCCGACCTCGACACACGATGCGTAGTCGTCGATGTCGGAGTGGATATCGGCATCGGTCAGGCCGACGATGAGACGCGACCGAGTCGAGCGGAGGTCGAGCAGGTTCGTGACCGCCAATTCGCATCGAACCAACACCCGGGGCCTGATGAACTCCGGGCGCATGCCGTCGAACGGATCGACCAAGTGACGGTACGCCTCAACGATGACGGACGCGATCGGGCGACCCAGATAGATCACCGGGAAACCACCGACCGGTCCCCAGCGGCCACCGGCTGTGCTGCCCTGCATCGCTTTGGACTCGTAGCGTTCGCTGACGTGGCGTTCCCAAAGCCCGCCAACGTCGGTGCGTGGAACCAGTGCGACTTCGCGAGCTGATCGCGTCATCAGTCGTTGCCGTCGACCAGTCGACGTACCTCGGCGAGCACCAGGTCGAAGTCGCCGTCGACGAGGGCGTCGATCGGGCGTCGATCGCCGAGCCTGCGTAGGCGGCTGTGGAGCCAGATCCGGGCACCTTCTGGTCGGAAGACCTCGCTGAGTTCCTTCATCAGGTATTGAACGTCGACCAGGCGACGGAGCGACTCGGTACTCGGCTCCGACGTGCCGGCTACCCAGTGCTGGACTTGACGATCGCGGACTCCGGTGAGAGTGGCGACTTCAGCGGTGGTGAGCCCGCGCTCGTCGCGTAGTTCGTTGACGAGGGCTACGAACCCCGCCGTCGGCCTCGATTTCTGCTGACGACGCTCCGACCCAACGGTTACTACCGACCTCGCCATGCCTGCCTCCATCACACTGCTACTCACACCTTCAATGACAGACTACATGACGTACCCCGGCACGCGTCAGTTGGGCGGAGTCGAACAGAACCGCCGATGGCCGACCTCTTCGGTTGGGCCAGATGGCCTGAGACCGCCCTATCATCGTCCTGGTCCGTCACGGCGCGGCCGCTGACTTGCTGCGACAAGTGCCGGCTGCGGGTGGTGGGGCTACCGGTTCCTCACTGGGCCCGTTGCTCGAGCCGTTGCATGAGTTCCTCGTCTTGGTGCGGGTAGAGGTGCCCGTAGCGGTCCAGGACGACTGACACGGACGTGTGGCCGGCCAGGACCGCGACCTGCTTGGGATGGGCTCCGTCGGCGATCCACAGCGACACGGCGGTGTGGCGGAGGTCGTGGATGCGCAGCGGTGACAGCTCCGCGGCAGCGACGGCCGGTGCCCAGAATCGTTGGCGGAACAGGCTGGGTCGAACGGGGGAACCTTCGGGGGAGCGGAAGACGAGTTCCCCGCGATCTACCCGGCCGGCAAGGTCGCCCGGCGCGAGCCGAGGATCGCTGACTGAACCGTGGACGACCCGGTCCTCGTCGTCCTCGCCGGGCCGAACGGC
>JBKJJS010000237.1:0-24830 GCA_046597895.1 Ilumatobacteraceae bacterium | reverse complement strand
AGTGGATTTGCGGGCTGCCCGAGACACCGCCGGCGCCTCCCGATGCGTCGACCACCGATGCGGAGCCCCCGCCCACCTGACTACTCTCGGCACCCATGCACAAGGTCCGTGGTGTCGTCGCCAAATCCAAGGGTGCTCCGGTCTCGATCGAGACGGTGCTCGTTCCCGATCCGGGCCCGGGAGAAGCGCTCGTTCGAGTCCAGGCGTGCGGCGTGTGCCACACGGACCTGCACTATCGCGAGGGTGGCATCAGCGACGACTTCCCGTTCCTTCTCGGCCACGAGGCAGCCGGCATCGTGGAAGCCGTCGGCGCCGATGTCACGGGCGTGGCACCGGGCGACTTCGTCATCCTGAACTGGCGGGCCGTCTGCGGCCATTGTCGCAGCTGTCTGCGGGGCCGGCCGTGGTACTGCTTCAGCACGTTCAACGCCACCCAGAAGATGACGTTGGAGGATGGCACGGTGCTGTCGCCGGCGCTCGGCATCGGCGCCTTCGCGGAGATGACGCTCGTGGCGGCGGGCCAATGCACGAAGATCGACCCGAAGGCACCACCGACCGCCGCTGGGCTGCTCGGCTGCGGCGTGATGGCCGGCATCGGCGCCGCCATCAACACCGGTGGAGTCAGCCGGGGTGACACCGTTGCGGTCTTCGGCTGCGGTGGAGTCGGTGACGCGGCCATCACCGGGGCCCGGCTGGCCGGCGCCAAGACGATCATCGCGGTGGACATAGACGACCGAAAACTCGAATGGGCCCGCAGTTTCGGGGCCACCCACACCGTCAACGGATCGAAGGTGGACGCCGTCCAGGCGATCAAGGACCTGACGGGGGGCCATGGCGTGGACGTGGCGATCGAGGCGGTCGGGCTCCCGCAGACGTATCGGCAGGCGTTTGAGGCGCGCGACCTGGCGGGCACTGTCGTGCTCGTCGGCGTCCCCCGTCCGGACATGGAGATCACGTTGCCGTTCATCGAGATGTTCGGTCGAGGCGGCCAGCTCAAGACGAGCTGGTACGGCGACTGCCTTCCGTCACGCGACTTCCCGATGCTGATCGAGCTCTACCTACAAGGACGGCTCGACCTCGACCGCTTCGTCTCGGAGACGATCAAGCTGGACGATGTCGAGGCGGCCTTCCACAAGATGGAAAAAGGCGACGTCCTGCGTTCTGTCGTCGTGATGTAGCCCGTACGAGTGTTCGAGAGATAGGCTCACGGGGTGAGCGAGTTCAAAGTCGTCTCGGATTTCAACCCAGCGGGGGATCAGCCCCAGGCGATCGAACTGCTCACCGCTGGACTTGTGCGGGGGGATCGGTTCCAGACGCTGCTGGGCATCACCGGATCTGGCAAGGGCGCCACCATCGCGTGGACCATCGAGCAGGTGCAGCGGCCCACGCTCATCCTTGCTCCCAACAAATCGCTGGCCGCCCAGTTGGCCCAAGAGATGCGGGAGTTCTTCCCGGACAACCGGGTCGAGTACTTCGTGTCCTACTACGACTACTACCAGCCTGAGGCCTACATCGCTTCGAGCGACACGTACATCGAGAAGGACAGCTCGATCAACGACGAGATCGACCGCCTTCGTCACTCGACCACCGCGGCCCTCCTCACCCGGCGCGACACCATCGTGGTCGCGTCCGTGTCGTGCATCTACGGCATGGGCAACCCCGAGGAGTACCGGGGCCAACTGCTGGAGTTGCACACCGGGGTGGACTACGACCAGCGCTCCATCCTGCGTCGTCTTGTGGACCTGCAGTTCGACCGCAACGACATGACCCTCGGCCGCGGCAAGTTCCGGGTGCGGGGCGACACCATCGAGGTCCATCCCTCCTACGAGGAAACGGTGCTGCGCATCGAGATGTTCGGGGACACTGTCGATCGGCTCACCGTGGTCGATCCGCTCACGGGCGAGCAACTGCGTGAGTTGACCGAAGTCATGGTGTTCCCCGCCACGCACTACGTGGCGGGCGACGAACGCATGCGTACCGCCGTCGTCGGCATCGAGGCCGAGCTGCAACTGCGGCTGGCCGAGTTCGAACAGGAGGGCAAGCTGCTCGAGGCCCAACGCCTGCGGATGCGCACTCAGTACGACCTCGAGATGATGCAGGAGGTGGGGTACTGCAACGGCATCGAGAACTACTCGATGCACATCGATGGCCGTACGAGCGGTGAGCCGCCCTTCACCCTGCTGGACTACTTCCCCAAGGACTTTCTGCTCGTCATCGACGAGAGCCATGTGGCAGTCCCGCAACTCCACGGCCAGTTCGAGGGCGATCGCAGCCGCAAGAACATCCTTGTGGATCACGGGTTCCGGCTGCCGTCCGCCCGCGATAACCGCCCTCTGCGGTTCGACGAGGTCATGGAACGCATCAACCAGTGCGTGTTCTTGTCTGCCACCCCGTCGCCGTACGAACTGCGGGTGTCGCAGCAGGTCGTCGAGCAGATCGTGCGACCGACCGGGCTGATCGATCCCGAGGTGATCGTGAAGCCCACGAAGGGTCAGATCGACGACCTCATGGAGTTGATCAAGGACCGCACCCTGCGGGGCGACCGGGTGCTCGTCACCACGCTCACGAAGAAGATGGCGGAGGACCTCACGGAGTACCTGCTCGAACAGGGCCTGCGGGTGCGCTACCTGCACTCCAACATCGACACCATCCAGCGCATCGAGATCATCCGCGCCCTGCGCCTGGGGGAGTTCGACGTACTCGTCGGTATCAACCTGTTGCGGGAGGGCCTGGACCTGCCAGAGGTGTCGCTCGTGTGCATCCTCGACGCCGACAAGGAGGGCTTCCTGCGCAGCGGCACCTCGCTCATTCAGATGATCGGCCGGGCCGCCCGCAACGTCGACGGTCAGGTGGTGATGTACGCCGACCGCGTCACCGACTCGATGGTGAAGGCCATCGGCGAGACGAACCGCCGCCGGGAGAAGCAGGTCGCCCACAACCTGGAACACGGCATCAACCCGCAGAGCATCCGCAAGGCCGTCGGCGACATCCTGTCCCTGCTGCGGCCGGACAGTTCTTCCCCAGTGCCTGGCAAGGACCGCCGCCGTCAGCACGAGCGCGACAAGGTGCAACGCGAACTGCGGACGTTGCCTCAGCAGGAGTTGGCCCGGCTCATCCTGACGCTCGAGGAGGAGATGAACGAAGCCTCGGCCGCCCTCAAGTTCGAGTATGCCGCACGGCTCCGCGACGAGATCAACGACCTCCGTCGGGAGATGCGCGAAGCGGGCTGACGGCTACGGTCGCATCGGCACGAAAGGGGAGCCATGACAATCAGCCAGGAGGCGAGCGCCCGGTGGGACAACCCGCCTGTCACTCGCCATCGGCTCGGCGGCGAGCGCTACACGTCGGTGGAGTTCTTCCACCGCGAGTGGGAAGGGATGTGGACGAAGGTCTGGCTGCTCCTCGGTCGCGAGAACGCCATGGAGAACCCTGGCTCGTTCCTGATCGAGGAGGTCGGCCCCGAGTCCATCATCATGGTGCGCCAGTCCGACGCATCGATCAAGGCGTTCTACAACGTGTGTCAACACCGAGGCTCGCGGTTGTCCTTCGCCACCAGGGGCACCACACCGCGATTCACCTGTCCCTATCACGGTTGGACCTATGCGATCGACGGTGCACTGATCGCCGCCCAGGACCCCGAGGACTTCCCCGAGAACCCCTGCGAACACATCCGGTTGGTCGAGTTGCGCTGCGAGACCTTCGCCGGCTTCGTGTGGGTGAACATGGATCAGGACTGCGGTTCGCTACGTGACTACCTCGGTCCGTTGTGGGACGAGTGGTCGCTCTATCAGGCCGACGAGTGGCGTCGCTTCACGTCTTTGACCGCCCGGATGCGGTGCAACTGGAAGGTGCTCCAGGACAACTTCTGCGAGTCGTACCACCTGCCGATGGTGCACCCGCAGCTGAAGGACTCCCACGAGGACGGCTACCGCGACACCACCTTCGACCGTTCTGTCCAGGGCCACAACCGCATGGTGATGAAGGGGGCGACACCGTCGCGTTCTCAGTACGGCGAGGGAGCGCCGCTGCCCGAGGGCATCGCCGACCGGTTGAGGCTGTGGGAGCTGGACCCGGCGGACTTCGAGACGCGGCCCTTCGAGGCGCGCCGAGCCCTCCAGCGCCAGATCCGCCGACTCGGTCCGGGTCGCGGCCACGAGCACTACGAGAACCTCCGCGACGAACAACTCACCGATGCCCACCACTACAACCTCTTCCCGAACTGTTCCCTCACGTTCGGGGCGGATGGCGTCCTGCTTCAGCGCATGCGACCCCACCCCACCGATCCCAACCAGTGCACGTTCGACCACTGGTACTACGCCTTCGTGGGAGCGGCCGCGGATGGTGTTCTGGCGGCGCAGACCAATATCCGGGTCGACGGCCTGGAGAGCGAGCACGACATCTTCGACTACGGCACGAAGCCCATGGGGATCATCCCTGACCAGGACGGGAGCGTGGCCCTCGGCCAGCAACTCGGGTTGCGCTCACGGGGTTACCGGGGGGCGTACCCCGCCGGACAGGAGGAACGCATCAGCGCCTTCCACCAATTGATCGACGAGTACATCGCCGGGACGAGGCCCTGACACCCGTGGACGATCGCTGGTTCACCGACCATCCGCCCAGCACCCGGTGGCCGCACTACACGCGTGCGAACGCTGGTGAGGTACTGCCCACCCCGGCCAGCCCACTCGGCCAGACCTTCGCCTTCGACGCGGCCATCCTCCCCGGTTTCCAGGCGGGGTCGTGCACGATGGGTTCGTACGAGGAGGCCGAGTACCGAACCGGCATGCCCGAGATGTGCGGATTCTTCGGCGGCTACTTCTACATCAACCTGTCGTGTATCCGTATGCAGGCGGTGCGCAACCCCGCCATCACCGTCGAGCAGCTCGACCTGGCGTTCTTCGGGGAGCGCCCGAACACGCCGCCGTACACGCCCCATCCCGCTGATGACAAGCCGCATCTGCAACCCGTCGCCGCCGCCCACATGGCCTTCGTGCTGAGCGCCACCGAGTGGCCTGAATTGATCGTGGAGAAGCAGCAAGCGGCCTCGATCCGGGCCGCCCGACCGAACCTTCTGACGTTGACGGACGTTGCGCTGATCGCTCGGATCCGTGAGCTGCAGGTCGTCATCCGAGACCTGGCCCGGCACCAACTGGTGGCAGCGGGGTCCAGCGGGATCGCCCCCGGGATGCTGGCGGCCGTTGCGGCAGCCGTTGGCGACCCGGCTATCCCGATGCGGGTGCTGGCCGGGTTGGGCGATGTCGACTCGGCGGCGCCTGCCTTCGCATTGTGGGAGCTATCCCGGCTGGTGCGAGGCAGCCAGGAGCTCACGGGAGCGTTCGATGCGGGTGTGGGCGTGGCGCTCGACAAGGTGGCGTCCAGCACCTCCGACGACGCTCGGGCGTTTACCGCGGCGTTCGCCGCCTTCGTGTACGAGTTCGGTTCCCGAGGGCCCAATGAGTGGGAGGTGAGCGCCCACACCTGGGAGACCGATCCCAGGATCGCCGCCGCTGCCATTGAGCGCGTCCGTCTCCAGGGCGACGACAAGGCGCCGACCGCTCGGGTGGCGCTGCTCGCTGCCGAACGTCAGGCCGTGATCGCCGACGTGCGCAAGCAGCTCGACGCGCTGAGCCAGCCCGAACTCACTGGGGTCTTCGAGGGTGCCCTCGTGGCCGGCAACATGATGATCTTCCGGGAGCGGGCCAAGACCACCCTCGTGCGGGTGCTGCACGAGGCGCGGGTCGCGTTCCGTGAGCTCGGACGGCGCCATGCCGTTGCGGGAAACCTGGCCGATGCCGAGCACGTCTTCATGCTCACCGGCGCCGAGTTGGACGACTTCGTCGTCGACCCAGTGGCTCATGGCGAGCGGCTCGCTCAACGGGCCGCCGACTGGGCGCAGCTATGGGCCCTCGAGCCACCCTTCTTCATCAGCGACGGGATCGTGGCGCCCTTGGGCGAGTGGGACCGCAAGGGCCCATCTGGTGCGGTCGTAGCGGCGGTCGGGGACGTGCTGAGCGGAGTGGCGGGGAGCCCTGGACTCGTGCGGGGCCGGGCCCGCATCGTGCTCGATCCCGCCGACCCGCCCGACCTCGTCCCCGGCGACATCATGGTGGCCCCCATCACCGATCCTGCGTGGACCCCGTTGTTCCTCGCGGTCGACGCCGTGGTGGTGAACGTGGGTGGTCAGGTGAGCCATGCCGTGATCGTCTGCCGTGAGTTGGGTCTGCCGTGCGTGGTGTCGGTCGCTTCTGCCACCGAACGCATCCTGGACGGCTCCATCATCGAAGTCGACGGTCGGGCCGGCACGGTGCGCGTCGTGTCACTGCCCTGAACCTCGGACGTGGGTTCGATTCCTGCCGGGGGCCCACGATCTGACAGGGCTGAGCCGTATTCGAACCTCGTCGATCGGCTCCGCTCGACGGCGTAGGCTCTCGGCGTGTCTCGGCTCGACCGCATCGTCTCCGACCCGGCGATCTGCCACGGTCAGCCCGTGTTGCGCGGGCTGCGCTACCCGGTCGAGTTCATCCTGGATCTTCTGGCGTCGGGGATGTCGACCGAGCAGATCCTCGACGACTACGCCGACCTGGAGCTCGATGACTTGTACGCGCCCTTGAGTACGGGGCTCGTGCGTCTGCGGTAAGTCGGGTTGTGCGACTCGGCGCGGCGTGAGATTCCTCGTCGACGCACAACTCCCGATTCGTCTGGCAGGTCACTTGTCCCAGTCCGGACACGACGTCACGCACACGTCGACGCTTCCCGATGGCAACCGAACTTCGGACGTCGCGCTCGCCGAACGTGCAGACTTCGAGCACCGCGTCGTCGTGACCAAGGATCGTGACTTCGAGATCGGCCCCACCCTTCGGGGCAGTCCGCGTCGGCTACTTCTCGTGCGACCGGAAACATCACCAACGACCTCCTTATCGGACTTTTCGAGAACCACCTGGCGGTCATCGAGCGTGAACTCGAGTCGGCTTCCTACGTCGAACTCTCTGCGGATGCCGTGATCGTTCACCGATCTGTCGACGAACGTTAGATCGAAGTTTGACGAACAAGCGTTCGAAATCTGGTAGACTCGGGTCTTGTGATGTTCCCCTGCTCGGATGACCGACCTTGCTCGGTAGCCTCCCGCTGATGCCCGCCAAGACCGCGACCACGAAGGTCGATACACCTCTCGGGACACAGGTAGGCAAGCAGGACGGCAAGATCGTCGTGCGCGGTGCCCGGGAGCACAACCTCAAGAACATCGGGGTCGACCTGCCCCGGGACCGGCTCATCGTGTTCACGGGGTTGTCGGGCTCCGGCAAGTCCAGTCTGGCGTTCGACACCATTTATGCCGAGGGTCAGCGTCGCTACGTCGAATCCCTCAGTTCGTACGCCCGACAGTTCCTCGGGCAGATGGACAAGCCGGACGTCGACTTCATCGAGGGTCTCTCGCCCGCTATCTCCATCGACCAGAAGTCGGCCAGCCGCAACCCACGATCGACCGTCGGCACCATCACCGAGGTTTACGACTACCTGCGTCTGCTCTTCGCCCGCATCGGCATCCAGCACTGCCCGAAGGACGGCGTCAAACTGGAGCGCCAGACCCCCCAGCAGATCGTCGACCGCATCTTGTTGCTGCCGGAGGGCACCCGGTTCCAGGTGTTGGCCCCTGTCGTGCGGGGCCGCAAAGGCGAATACGACACGCTGCTGCAGGACCTTGCGTCGCAGGGCTACGTGCGCGCCCGGATCGACGGCGAGATTGCCGACATCGCCGAGTTCCTGAAACGCGATGAGCGGCTGGCCCGCTACGAGCAGCACAAGATCGAGATCGTGGTCGACCGCCTCGTGTTGCGCGAGGGCCTCGCCCGGCGACTGACGGACTCCTTGGAGACGGCGCTCCGGTTGGCCGAAGGCGTGGCCGAGGTCGAGATCATGGCGAAGGAGGGCGAGGCCGAGAACGAGACGCTGACGTTCTCGCAGCACCTGGCCTGCCCGAGGTGCGGTGTCTCGTACGAGGAGCCGGCACCACGGAACTTCTCCTTCAACTCCCCGTACGGCGCGTGCGAGAAGTGCGACGGCCTCGGCACCACGTTCGAGGTGGACCCCGACCTCATCATCCCGGACCACGACCTCTCCATCAAGGAGGGGGCAATCTCGGTGTGGCGTTCGGCGCACACGCAGTACTACGAGCGGATGATCGAGGCGATCGCCGATACATACGAGATCGACCTCGGCGCTCCCTGGCGCAAGCTGACGAAGAAGCAGCAGGAGGTCGTGCTCCACGGCGTCAAGGGCAACGTCACCGTCAAGTACAAGAACAAGTACGGCCGGGTCAGGCAGTACAGCAGTGCCTACGAAGGTGTGGTGCCGTGGATCCGCCGCCGCCACGACGGAGCCGAGAGCGACTGGTCACGCGAGCAATACGAGAGCTACATGCGGCTCATTCCGTGCCCGTCGTGCGGTGGTGCCCGGCTGAAGCCCGCCACGCTGGCCGTCACCATCAACGACCGCAACATCTCCGAGATCTGCGACCTACCCATCGCCGAGTCGGCGCAGTTCCTCGGTGGGCTCCACCTGTCCGAGCGGGAGCGCATGATCGCCGAGCGGGTGACGAAGGAGATCAACGCCCGCCTCGGCTTCCTGCTGGATGTCGGCCTTGACTACCTGAGTCTGTCCCGATCCGCCGGAACGCTGGCTGGCGGCGAGGCGCAACGCATCCGGCTGGCGTCGCAGATCGGGTCAGGCCTCGTTGGCACCCTGTACGTGCTGGACGAGCCCTCGATCGGGCTGCACCAGCGAGACAACCGCCGCCTCATCGACACGCTCGTGCGCCTGCGCGACCTCGGCAACACGGTCCTTGTGGTCGAGCACGACGAGGAAACGATCCGTCAGGCCGACTGGATCGTCGATATCGGTCCAGGGGCGGGTGAGCACGGTGGCGAGGTGGTCTATTCGGGCCCCGTGAAGGGCATCACCAAGGTGAAGGAGTCAGTGACCGGGCAGTACCTCTCGGGCAAACGGTCAATTCCGGTACCGGAACGCCGGCGTGCTCCCGGCGACGAATGGGTCACCATCGTGGGCGCCCGCGAGCACAACCTGCGCAACATCGATGTCCGCATCCCGCTCGGATGTTTCGTCGCCGTCACCGGTGTGTCGGGCTCCGGCAAATCCACCCTGGTTCGCGACATCCTGCTCCCCGCGCTGATGCAGAAGATCTACAAGGCCAAGCAGGCGCCGGGGCGGCACAAGACGGTCGAAGGCATCGAACTCTTGGACAAGGTCATCGACATGGACCAGTCGCCCATCGGTCGCACGCCCCGTTCCAACCCTGCGACGTACACGGGTGTGTTCGACAACATCCGCAAACTGTTCGCCACCACACAGGAGTCCAAGGTCCGTGGCTACCTCCCGGGTCGGTTCAGCTTCAACGTGAGTGGGGGCAGGTGCGAGGCGTGCTCGGGTGACGGCACGATCAAGATCGAGATGCACTTCCTTCCCGACGTGTACGTGCCGTGCGAGGTGTGCAAGGGAGACCGCTACAACCGCGACACGTTGGACATCGCGTTCAAGGGCAAGAACATCGCCGAGGTGTTGGACATGCCCATCGAGGAGGCGGTGTCGTTCTTCACCAACCAGCCGTCGATCGGGCGGCACATGCAGACCCTCATGGATGTCGGCCTCGGCTACGTCCGCCTCGGCCAGCCGGCGCCTACGCTGTCGGGTGGGGAGGCCCAGCGGGTCAAGCTGTCGACCGAACTGGCCAAGCGGTCCACCGGTCACACCATTTATCTGTTGGACGAGCCAACGACGGGCCTCCACTTCGAGGACGTGCGCCGACTTCTCACCGTGTTGTCGCGTCTTGTGGACCAGGGCAACACCGTGCTCGTCATCGAGCACAACCTCGATGTCATCAAGACGGCCGATTGGATCATCGACCTCGGGCCCGAGGGTGGTTCGGGCGGCGGGGCCATCGTGGCGGAAGGCAGCCCGGAGCACGTTGCCACGGTGCCGGGGAGCCACACCGGCCACTACCTCGGCAAGCTGCTGAGCGGCCGCTCGCTGTGATCCGGGCAGCTCCTGTCAGGCGTTGACCCGGTCGAGGTGGGCGAGCATCTCAGGGAAGGCGTCCTCGGCTGATCGCATGCCCATGAACGCGTCCTGGTGACCGTGGTTCGGGAGCAGGACGCGGCGGTAGTTATCGGCGCCGAACTCGCGCACCAACAGGTCGAAGCTGCGCTCAGTGGACTCCGGCACCCATACGAGGTTGTGCACGCCGTGGAGGAACGTGATCGGGAATTGCAGCCACTCGAGATGGGGTAGGTAGGTGTCGGCACCGTTGGCGTCGATGAGTCGCTCGGCGGCCGCACAGTTGGAGAGGTGCTCCATCATCCGAAGGTTCGTCGGGCCGAACAATTCGTGAAGCGCGTGGTGGGTGCGCTCGTCCACGGCCGCATGGTGGATGGCGTTGCCGTAGATGAAGGCCAATCGCCGGCACACCGCCTCGTCGCACCGCTCGGCCGCCGGAATCGGGTATAGCCGGAGCGCCTGGTCGAATATCCTCGACCTGATCGCTTCGTCGTCGTATGCATCCGTGGTGAGGTGGCGAATGCCCAGACGGCGCAGCAACGTGGCGAGGTGCAGACGGGCCTTGATGCCCATGATCCGCGGGCCGATCGGATGCATCGCCACGCTGGAGGCCAACACGGACGACGGGGTCACCGTTCCGGACAGCGTACTCATCATCAATGTCAGTGAGCCGATGCAGTGGGCCACCCAATGAAGGCCGTGGTGCCCGGTCGCAGTACGGATGTACTGCTCGGCGGCGGGATGATCGAAACGGGCAACCATGTCGGCGTCGAAATTGCCGCGGCATGTCGGGAGCAGCGTGGAGCCCCGCCACTCCTGCACCCAGACGTCGAAGCCGTTGGCGACGAGGTACTCGACGGTGTTCGTGGCGATGGTGTCCGTCGTGAACGTGAGCGGGTTCGCTCCGGCTCCATGCGACAGCACGACCGGGCCGCGGGTGCCGCCCTGGTACCGGGTGAGCCGGAGATCGAGGCCGTCGCCCGAGCGGTAGCGGTGCAGTGATGGGGGCGGGACGGCCAGCGCCCGGTGGGTGCGCGGCGGAGCATGACGACGCAGGAGCGAGGTGGGCTGGACGATGTGCAGGTAGTCGCCGAACACCACCCCGCTGAAGTGCTCACCGAGCTTGGCCAGGATCTCCAGCCGCTCGACTGCGCCGACCGGGCCCGTGGTGGCCATCGTGCGGAGCTGCGTTCTGAAGTCGGCCGGGGCGATGTGGAGGACCCCGCGACCGACGACGGGCCCGTTGGCATCGCCGCGGCGCACGGTGGTGTACAGCGTCGTGAGATCAGCCCAGGCGTTGGCCGACGTGCCCGGCTGGATGACCTTGTAGCCGAACAAGTGGTAGCGCGAGCCGTCGACATCCTCCATCGGCAGTTGATAGAGCATGTGGCGGATGTTGGGGTCGGCATCGTCCTGGGCGAACAAGTTGAACTGACCGGCGCTCACTGTCAGGGGCTCGGGTGACAGCGCGGCACACTCGATGGAGCCGGCCACCACCATGGGGGCATCGAGACGGGCAAGGAGCGGCTGCACGTCGTCGGTGGACATCGTGAGCACGAACGTGAGCGTCGACTGCTCGCGGTCACCGGTGGCTTCGGCGGCGAGATAGGGGTCGAGTTCCGTACGTTCCAACTGCTCGTGGCCACCGTTCCCTAGTGCGAAGCCACCGGACATCTTCTCGGTGAATCGGAGTCCCGGTTTGGTGGGTGGGGTCGGCGGCTCGGTCGGTCCGTCCGATCCATCGGACGTCGTGGGCACCGCGGCGAACGAGTAGTCGATGGTCCAGCCGCGGTCGGCCGCGGCGAGCGCGGCCGTTCGTTCGGCGATCGCCGAGATGGTGAGAAGGGGGTTGACCCCCGCTGGCACAGGGATGACCGAACCGTCAGCGACGTAGAGGCCGTCGTACGTGTCGGTGCCGGCACTCCCCGAGAACACCCTCCCCTTGTGGTCCACCACGCCCCGGTCGGCGCCGTCGGCCATCACGCATCCACCGAGGGGGTGCACCGTCACGACCTCATGGTGGAACGTGCGGTCGTAGATCGGATTGTGCAGGTATCGGCCCCCGGATGCCGTGGCCGCCGTGGCCATCCTGGCATCGGCCTGCACGGCGAACGGCCGCGTTCCGCAGCCCGGCCAGTCCACCCTGACCCGGTCTCCGTCGAGCACCACCCGTCCAGCGTCGTCATCGAGCCCCATGAGGAGGAACGTCTGCATCCGGGTGATCGAGCCCGTGCGACCCCGTGTCAGAGCGCTCTGGATGAGCGCGATCGGTCCAGCGCCATGGGGCAACTTGCCGCGAAGCCAGGCCGGCAGGATCTGCGAGGCGAGCATCCCGGGAACGAGCGGGGCGAGTGCGCCCGGGATCGTGGCATCCTCGATGACCACCTTTGGCCGACCCTCGGTGTTCTCGCGGTCGTCGATCACGGAGGTGATGCAGGGCCCAGCTGGATGGGCGACGTTGGGGGCAGCGGGGCCTGCCCCAATGCCGTGGACGGAGTCCTTCAGCCCGTACGAGTAGCCGAGCATGTCGCCGTTGCCCGTGAAGCGCTCGCCGAGCGTGTCCGACACCGCGAGACCACGCGCTCGGGAGCGCAGGAGAATCCCGTTCGAGCCGAGCGTGCCGGCGGACACCACCACGATGTCGGCACGCAGGGGCAGGGGAGGGGCATCGAAACCGTCGCGCCCGATCCCAAGCGGTTGGTAGCGCACGATCCAGCCGTCGTCATCGCGTTCGATCCAGCGGACCTCGATCTCGGTGAACACCTCGGCACCGTGGTGCACCGCGTCGGGGAGGTAGTTCATGAGGAGCGTGTTCTTGGAGCCGTAGTTGCAGCCGGTGACGCAGTCACCACAGCCGTTGCACGCCTCCTGATGCACGCCGACCCGGTTCGGTCCGGTGCTGAAGGTGACGTTGATCGGCGTCAATGCAAACCGCGCGCCCTGCGCTGATCGCCGAAGCTGCGCCACCTTGTCGAGCGGCGGGTAGGAGTCCGGATACGTGGTGGGGCAGAGCATCTCCTCGGCGCGTTGGAACCCGTCCGCCAGCCCGGCCGAATCGGCACGCAGAGCGTCCGGCCACCGTTCGTCGGCCATCACCTCGGGGGTCGGGCGCAAGGCGACGTTGGCGTTGACGAGCGAGGTTCCCCCGAGTCCGCATCCGGAGAACACGTTCAGGTCCTTGCCGACGTGGAAGTTGTAGAGGTTGCGCCGATCGCCGATCCGCTGTGACCCATCCACGACCTGCATCTGCTCAGCGGCTTCGTCGGTGGTGCGGGGGAACTCGCCCGGGTGCAACTCCCGGCCCCGTTCGAGGAGGCACACCCGCTGGCCGGCCCTCGCCAGGCGCGACGCCATGATGGCCCCGCCGTAGCCCGAGCCGACGACGACCACCGTGTAATGGTCCTGCAGGGCGGCGAGCGGTCGCGAGAGCCGGGGCATCGTCATCAGGCTGACCGTACCGCAACGCGAAGTAGGCTTGGCTTGTGGCAATCGCTCGGTGGGGACGCACCACTGCGGTGCTCTTCACCGACATCGCCCGGTCCACCGAGATGATGTTCGAACTCGGCGCTGAGCGCTACGAAGGGGTGCGCCGCCGCCACATGACTCATCTGCACGAAGCGTTGCGGGAGCAGGGTGGGACGGAGGTGAAAAACCTCGGTGATGGGATCATGGCGGTGATCCCCTCAGCGGCGGGGGCAGTGGCCGCCGCCGTGGCGATGCAGCAACGCACGGCCGGTCAGGCCGCCGCCGCGGGCATCGATCTCAAGATTCGCGTGGGTGTGTCGATCGGCGACGCCATCGAGGAGAACGCCGACTGGTTCGGGCCCCCCGTGGTCGAGGCGGCTCGTTTGTGCCAGAACGCCGTGGCGGGCGAAATTCTCGTTCCTTTGATCCTGAAGGAGTTGGCCGGCGATCGTCCAGGCCATCCCTACGAACTCGTGGGTCTGGTGACCCTGAAAGGAATCCCGGATCAGGCCGAGGTCTATCGGGTGGTGTGGGCGCCACTCGAGCAACCGGCCATGCATCTGCCGGCCATGCTGAGCGGCCACGGGCGGTTCTCGATGGTCGGTCGCGAGCGAGAACGGGAAACGCTGCTGGAGGCCTGGAGGAGGGCCCGCGAGGGCGAGCGTCGGGTGGTGCTCCTCGGCGGAGAGCCGGGTGTCGGCAAGAGCCGACTGGCGTCCGAGGTAGCCCAGACTGTTCACGCGCTCGGCGGACGGGTACTTCTCGGGCGCTGCGATCCGGAGGCCAGCGGCCCGTTCCAACCGTTCGTGTTGGCGCTGCGCCAGTGGGTGGACGAAGCGAGGGCGTTGGCGACCCCGATCGACCTCGGTCCGTCTGCCTCGGCGCTCGGACGGGTGCTGCCGGAATTGGCGGAGCAGCCCGGAACTGCGACAGCGGCCGCATCGGTAGACCCGGCTGCGCAGCAGATGGTCCTGTTCGACGCCTTCGCCGACGCCTTTCATCGCATCGCCGCGACGACGCCGACTCTGCTCATCGTGGAGGACCTGCATTGGGCGGCGCCCCAGACCGTCCACCTCCTGCGCCACATCGTGGGATGGTCGCACGAGGCGGCGTTGATGCTCGTGGGCACGTACCGGGCGACGGAGGCGGACCCGACATCGTCGCTCGGGCGATTCGTTGCCGAGTCGAGCCGGCTGCACCGGTGCGAGCGGATTTCGCTCGACGGGTTGGACGAGGATTCGCTACGCGAGTTGCTCGAATCGGCGAGAGGCGGGGCGGCGGGCGAGCACAACGACGACGCCGAGCGGGTATTGGCTCATGCGCTGCACGACCAGACCGGCGGCAACGCGCTCTACGCCACTCAACTCCTGACCCACCTGTTCGAACAGGGGATCGAGGTGGAGTCGTTCGACGAGACCACCATGCCGGAGTCGCTTCGCGATGTCCTACACCAGCGGGTGGCCGCCGCCGGGCCCGAGGTTGGCCGGCTGCTCGAACTGGCGGCGGTGGCCGGCGAACGGTTCGATCCGCTGGTCCTCGAACAGATCGACGACCTCGGCGGGGCGTTCATGGACGCGCTCGATCAGGCGGCCGCCGCCCGGCTCGTCGACTCCGTCGGGTCGGGCATGCAGTACCGGTTCGTGCACGCCCTCGTGCGGTCCACCATGCTCGATCGGATCTCCGGGCTGCGTCGGGCGCGTCTTCACGACCGACTGGCGGCGCGTCTCCTGCTCACGCCAGGAGCCGAGTTGGCTGGCGTCGCCTACCACGCCTCGCAATCGGCGATGCTCGGGCGCGACCACGCCGAACGGGCGGTGGCTACCGCTATTGCCGCTGGCGATCGCGCCAAGGCGGCGTTGGAGTACGGGTCCGCCGCCGAGTGGTACGGGGCGGCGCTGGTGCACTTGTCGGCCGCCGGTGACGACGGTCCGGCGCGTCGCTCGGAACTGCTCGTCCTGCGGGGCGAGGCGGAGCGGGCGGCGGGGCTGACGTCGTTCAGGGAAACGTTGTTGGAGGCGGCGTCGGTCGCCCGCGCCGCCGGGATCGTCGAGACCCAAATACGTGCATGTCTCGCCAACACACGTGGAAGCTTTGCCAGCAGCCGAGGACTCGACGACGAGCGAGTGGAGATGCTGCGGTCGACTCTCGCCATCGTCCCAGTCGAGGCTGATCGGAATCGTGCGAAGTTGCTCTCGCTCCTCGCCGTCGAGTTGTGCGTTGGACCGGGCCGGGCGGAGCGCCAGGCGCTGTGCGACGAAGCCCTTCGCCTCTCAAGGGAGTCCGGTGACGCCGCCACGCTGGCCTGGGTCCTCGCGAGGGTGGACCTGGCGACGCAACACATCCTGACCGTCGAGAGGCGAGCGGCTCTGCAGTCGGAGTCGATGGATGCCGCTGACCGGCAACCCGACGACTTCCTGCGCCTTTGGGCCTTACAGCACTGGATCAAGACTGGGCTCGAGATCGGTGATGTCACCCAGGTGGCGGACGGCATCGCGAGGTTCGAGGCCCTCGCAACGAAGCTCCGCCAACCAGAGCCGTTCGTCTGGCTCGCCCGTGCGAAGGGCACGTACGCGTCGGTCGTGGGCGACCTCGCCGCCGCCGAACGCTCTACGTTCGAGGCGTTCACTCTCGGTCGTGGCCTCGCCCTCGCCGACGCGCTCCCCATCTTCGCCGCGCAACTCTTCTCGATCCGGTTTCTTCAGGGGCGACTGACGGATCTGCTGGAGGGTATGACGGCGATCAAGGGTCAAAACTGGACCCCGTCGATGTGGGCCGGCTGGTCGCTGCTGCACGCCGAGATCGGTGACGATGACGAGGCGCTCGATTCGCTCGAACGTCAGCATGACTTGGACTTCCGCGACTATCCGCAGGGCCACCAGTCCACACCCGGATTGGCCGCCACTGCGCTCGCCGCAGCGCGCGTCGGCGACGTGACAGTCGCGGCGCAGCTACTCCCCGTCCTCGACGAGGCCTCGGGTGCGTACTTCGGCGATGCCTGTTACTGGTACGGCCCGGTGACCCACCATCAAGGGATCCTGCGGGCCATTCAGGGGGACTTGGATGCCGCTGTCGTGCACCTCTCGGCTGCCGTTGACAGCGAGCGACAGATCGGGGGACGGGCGTGGCTCGTCCGGTCGCTCGCTGAGTTGTCGCGGACGTACTCGACGCGCCGCGGTCACGGCGATACGGAGGCGGCACGAGCGGCGGCGGGCGAGGCTTCGGCGATCGCCGACGAGATCGGCATGCAGGGGATCGAGCGGCTCATGGCCGTCGCGGTCCGTCACTGACCTGGGCGTGTGAGTCGCGCTCTGGTCTGCGCCTCCCGATCGTCCAGGTTTCGTCGCCTGGTGGCCAGCGCATCCGTGATGGTCGTCGTGAGGCGATCCCACAACGGCTGATTGGCGGCCATGCGGCGGCGTATCTCCTCCGCAAAGGGGCCGGAGCGTGGGCCGACGGCGGTGACGTGAGGTGGGCTTGCTGATCCGTCGGGCAGTTGCCGGTAGAAGAGCAGGGAGGCGACGTTCAACTCGTCGTCCACGAGCACCGTGACGGCCCCCTTGACCGGTTCTGGCCGCGGATGATCCACCACCCAGCCCCCGGTGTTGACGACGTTGACCGGTCGTCGCACCCCGGTGACACCCCGAGTGCCGGTGAACGGTTTGTGGGTGTGACCGAATACGAAGGTGGCCTCGTCCGGCCAGCCACCGATCTCGCGCTGCAACTCGATGCCGATCGCTCCGCTCATGTAGAGCAGGAGTCCCTTCTCGGCGCCGGCGGACAGCGTACCCCCGCCGTGGTGACGCTCACGCCACGCGATCACGGCGTGAGCTTCGCTCAACATCCGCTTCGCCATCCACGCCTCGATCTTGCCGACGAGGCTGGAGCGACGCGTGATGATGAGGTCGGTGATGCGGTCGAGTTCGGCATCCAGGGTCCGCCCGCTCACCAACGATTCGTAGAGCATCCTCACGTCGCTCCCGACATCGCCGGAGTCGCCTTCGGAGGACCAGAAGAAGTCGATCCACCCTCCGTTGTCGCGCTCCATGTGGGCGGCATCCAGCGGGGGCCGGGAAGGGCTCGATGCGTCGAAGACGAGGTCGAGAGCCGATACGAGTCGGTAGAGGTGCTCGACGAAGTGCCCATGGTGCATCACGACGGCTCGCTGATGGAGTTCGTCGACGAGCCCGAAGTTCGGGTACGAGTGCAGGACCTCGATGCCGGATCCGGGCCGCACCCATTCGGCGAGCGCCTTGACGAACCGGCCAGGGATCTCCGCCTCGGCAGGGTTCGGGAACATCGACGTCACGTGGATTGGCTCGGGGAGGTCCGTTCCCGGCGGTGTCTGCTCGAGCCGCATGAGGTCGTGGTCCGAACGGGCCCTGGTCCAGAGGTAGTGGTCGTGGTTGCCGGCCACGTATCGGACCGTCCGGTCGAATGCCCCGTCGTCCTGGCCGAGGCCCGTCTGTTCGATGAAGTGACCCACGGTGATGGCGGCGTCGTGCAGCGGAGTGAGGGCCAACTCGATCAGATCGCCGAGGACGACGAGCTGCGGGGCCGGATCGTTGCCCCGCAACGAGCGGAGGCACGCGCCGAGTGCCGCGAGTGCGGGAGCGGGCGCTCCGTGATCGATTTCGAGGCCATCGGCGCTGACGTGGGAAAGAACGCTGTTCGTCGCCCCGAGGTGGAGGTCGGACAGCACGACGTGACGAAGGGTTCCCACGGACACGTTGTATCAGTGCGCCGGGCACGCGTCGACCGGTCGTCACGTAGCCTCAGCGTCGATGGTGCAGCGTCCGCCGACCGGAACGATTCCCGAGTCGCCGGGCTCGTATCAGTTCAAGGATGCCCAGGGCCGGGTGATCTATGTCGGCAAGGCCTCGTCGTTGCGCAGCCGGCTCTCGAACTATTTCCAGGACCCTCGCAACCTTCATCCGCGTACCGCGCAGATGGTGGCGACGGCGGAGACCGTCGAGTGGATCGGGGTGCGCAACGAGGTCGAGGCGTTGATGCTCGAGTGGTCGCTCATCAAGCAGCACCGGCCTCGATTCAACGTGCGGCTGCGGGACGACAAGAGCTACCCGTTCCTCGCTGTCACGATGGACGAGCAGTGGCCTCGGGCGATGGTGATGCGGGGCCGCAAGCGCAAGGGCGTGCGCTATTACGGGCCGTACGCCCATGCCTACGCCATCCGCGACACGCTTGACCTGTTGCTGCGGTCGTTCCCTATTCGTACGTGCTCTCCCGGCAAGTTCAACGAGCACCAGCGTCTCGGACGCCCTTGTCTCCTGTTCCACATCGAGAAGTGTTCAGGGCCCTGCGTCGGTGAGATCGAGGAGATGCCGTACCGCCAACTCGTCGAGGAGTTCGGTGCCTTCCTCGAGGGCGACACCGACGACATCGTCGATCGGCTCACGGCCGACATGAAGGGCGCCGCCAAGGAGCTGGAGTTCGAGCGGGCGGCGCGGCTGCGCGACCGGTTGGCTGCCGTGCAACGAGCCATCGAGAAACAACAGATGGTGGCGGAGCGTAGCGAGGACATCGACGTCATCGCCCTCGCCGACGACGACCTCGAAGCGGCCGTTCAGGTGTTCTATGTCCGCAAGGGCAGAGTCGTCGGGCGCAAGGGCTTCATCTTGGACAAGGTGGAGGACCTGTCGCCGGGCAGGCTCGTTGATCGAATCCTCGAAGAGATGTATGGCGACGAGCCGGCGCAAGGCATCCCGAAGCAGGTGCTCGTGCCGGTGGAGCCGGACGATCTCGCGACATACGAGGAATGGCTCAGCCACGTGCGCGGGTCCCGGGTGCAGATCCGGGTGCCGCAGCGGGGCGACAAGCGGGATCTGCACGAAACTGTGACCCGCAACGCCAAAGAGGAGTTCATGCGCCACCGGTTGCGCCGAGCCGCCGATCACAACAGCCGCAGCCGTGCGCTCACCGAATTGCAGGATCTGCTGGGGTTACCGGAGGCGCCGCTGCGCATCGAGTGCTACGACATGGCTCACCTGCAAGGGACGGACTACGTGGGGTCGATGGTCGTGTTGGAGGACGGCGTGCCAGCCAAGCGAGAGTACCGCAGGTTCAAGGTGAAGACCGTCGACGGAAACGACGACTACGCCGCGATGGAGGAAGTGCTCACACGTCGATTGACCGCGTATCTCGGGGAGAAGGACCGACCGCTCGGGGACAGGCCTGAGGGTTCCCGTCCCAGCAAGTTCGCCTACCCGCCGCAACTGCTCCTGGTCGACGGTGGCAAAGGCCAACTCGGAGTGGCCTACAAAGTGGTGAAAGCGTTAGGGCTCGAGGACGAGATCCCCGTGGCGTCGCTCGCCAAGCGGTTCGAGGAGGTGTACGTACCTGGCTCGCCCGATCCGGTGAACGTTCCGAGAGGCAGCGATGCGCTGTACATGCTCCAGCGCATCCGCGACGAGGCCCACCGCTTCGCCAACTCATTCCACGGCGACCTGCGGGGCAAGCGCATGACGAGGAGCGTGCTCGACGGCATCCCTGGCCTGGGGGACCATCGCAAGAAGCGCTTGGTGGCCGAAATGGGAGGCGTCAACAAGGTGAAGGCGGCCGACCTGGCGGCGCTGACCGCGCTGACGTGGCTCCCCGACACCGTGGCGCTCGCCGTGTTCGAAACTCTGCATCCCCCGAAAGTGTGACCGTGAACGATGACGTAGCGGGTCTGGTCGTCTGCCCGAGCCATCGCTGGTGTCAGCCGAGGAGCACTTCACGGCGCGCCGTTGGAACCGTACGCTGCGTTCGATGAGTGACGACCTGTGGGAGACGCACGCTGGTTGGTGGATCAGCGGATTCACCGATGGAGCCGACCCCGAGTACGAGGAGCAGATCCTCCCGTTGGCGGCTGAGGAACTGGTCGGCCGCGCCCGTGTGCTCGACGTCGGGTGCGGCGACGGTCAGGTGAGCAGGTTGGCCACGCGCCTTGGGGCGTCGACTGTCGTCGGCATCGATCCCACGTGGAACCAACTCACGGTGGCGGCCGGGCGCGGGGGAGGACCTGCGTACGCCCGAGCGGCCGCGGCCGCGCTCCCGTTCGCTGACGAGACATTTGACGCCGTCGTGGCCTGCCTTGTCTTCGAGCACATTCGCGATGTCGATGCCGCCATCGCCGAGGTCGGCCGCGTGCTGCGGCCCGGTGGCCGGTTCGCCTTCTTCCTCAACCATCCGCTGCTCCAGACCCCGAACAGCGGTTGGATCGACGACCAGGTGCTGGACCCGCCGGAGCAATACTGGCGCATCGGTGCCTACCTGATCGAGGACGAGACCATCGAACAGGTGGAGAAGGGCGTCTTCATCCCGTTCATCCACCGGCCCCTCAGCCGCTACATCAACGCACTGGCCGCCAACGGTCTGCTCGTGGAGCGGATGGAGGAACCCACGCCGCCGCCCGGCTTCCTGGCCCTCGCCGATGAATACGCGGCGGCCTCCACGATCCCTCGGCTCCTGTATCTCCGCGCGGTGAAGCACGCCGCCGATTAGCCTCGAACCGTGATCGATGTCCTCCTGATCACCGGGCTCTCGGGTGCCGGCCGATCGCAGGCGGCCGACGTCATGGAGGACCTCGGCTGGTCCGTGGTCGACAACCTGCCGACGCCGCTCGTCGACAAGATCGTCGAACTCGCCAGCGGACCCGGATCGACGCTTGGGAAGCTGGCGCTGGTGGTGGGCACGAGTGCGCACCAGTCGGACATCCTGGGTGCCATCGCCACGGTCGAGGCGGCCGGACACCACGTGAAGATCCTCTTTCTCGACGCCTCCACACCCGAACTCGTGCGGCGGTATGCCGCCACGCGGCGGCGCCACCCGCTCGACGACGGGTCGAGTGGCGTGCTGGACGCCATCGAGCGCGAACGGTCCGTGCTGGAGCCCGTCAAAGCCGAGGCCGATCTCGTGGTCGATACCACCGACCTCAACGTCCATCAGCTCAAGGCCAGCCTGATCGGGGCATTTCCCCCTGAACGGAGTGGCTCGACGCTCCAGGTCGCGCTCGTGTCCTTCGGGTACAAGCACGGCCTCCCGCTGGATGCCGACATCGTGATGGACGTGCGCTTCCTCCCGAACCCGTACTGGCAGGAGTCGCTGCGGGAACTCACGGGTTTGGACGAGCGGGTCCGTAGCTATGTCCTGGGGTCGGAGGGCCGAGCCTTCCTCGAAGCGTTCCAATCGCTGTTGCGCCAGTTGTTGCCGGCCTACGCCGCCGAGGGCAAGAGCTACCTCACCGTGGCCATCGGGTGTACCGGTGGCCGGCACCGGTCAGTCGCCATCGCCGAGAAGCTGGCCGCCTGGTTACGAGCCAACGGCTTTCCGCCGCGGATCACCCACCGCGACGTCGGGCGAGGCGGAACCTGACTCCGAACCCGGCCCCGGCGGTGGCGGAGCCGATATGGTCCAGGGGCTTTCCTCCCCTCGAAACCCCTTGATACACACCTTTGATCGAAAGGACTCCGTCGGCGATGACCGTACGCGTGGGCATCAATGGTTTCGGCCGCATCGGCCGCAACTTCTTCCGTGCTGCCAAGAAACTCAACGCTGATATCGACTTCGTCGCCGTCAACGACCTCGGCTCGCTCGACACCATGGCGCACCTACTCAAGTACGACTCCGTGCTCGGGGTGCTGCCGAACACGGTCAAGGCAACCGAGCGGGGCATCTCCGTCGATGGGGACGAACTGCGGGTCCTTTCGGTCCGCGATCCGAAGGAGCTTCCGTGGGGTGACCTCGGCGTCGATCTCGTCATCGAGTCCACGGGCATTTTCACCAAGCGCGACCAAGCCGCCATGCACCTCGCGGCTGGCGCGCCGCTGGTCATGGTGTCGTCGCCGTGCGACGGGGCCGATGCCACGTTCGTCTACGGCGTCAACCACAAGGACTTCGACACCAAGAACCACAAGGTCATCTCGAACGCCAGTTGCACCACGAACTGTTTCGTGCCGATGGTGAAAGTGCTCGACGATGCGTTCGGCATCGAGCAAGGTCTTATGACCACCGTCCACGCGTATACGGGCGATCAGGTACTGGTGGACGGCCCGCACAAGGACCTTCGCCGGGCGCGCAGCGCGGCCCTCAACATCGTGCCGACGTCTACTGGAGCGGCCCGGGCAACCGCCCTTGTCCTCGAGGCGATGAAGGGCCGGTTGGACGGCACTTCGCTGCGGGTCCCCGTGCCGACGGGATCCATCACGGACTTCAACGCTGTCCTGAAGAAGCCGGCGACGGTCGCGCAGATCAATGCGGCGTTCAAGAAGGCGGCGGCGAGCGGGCCGCTGAAGGGCATTCTGCGCTATTGCGAGGACCCCATCGTGTCGAGCGACATCGTGACGGACCCGCACTCATGCATCTTCGACAGCGATCTCACGATGAGCATGGGGACCCTCGTCAAGGTGCTGGGCTGGTATGACAACGAGTGGGGCTACTCGAACCGCCTCGTCGACATGACGCTCTTCCTGGGCGGCAAGGTCGCGAAGCGTAAGAAGTGAGCGTCAGCATGAGCGGGCGCATCCCGACGCTCCAGGACCTCGGCGACGTCTCGGGCAAACGAATCCTCGTCCGTACGGACTTCAACGTCCCGATGGAGGGTGGGCGGATCGTCGACGACTTCCGCATCCGGGCCGCGCTCCCCACGCTCACATGGCTGATGGAGCGTGGCGCCACGGTGGTCTGCGCGTCACACCTCGGCCGACCGAAGGGGGCGCCCGAACCGAAGTACTCAATGGAGCCGGTGCGGGTTCGCCTCGCCGAGCTACTACCGGGTGTCGAACTGCTGGAGAACCTTCGCTTCGATCCGGGCGAGGAGGGCAATGACCCGGCGTTCGTGGCGCGGCTCGTCGCGGGCATGGACTGCTACGTCGACGACGCCTTCGGCGCGGCCCACCGGGCCCACGGGTCCATCGTCGGCCCCCCGAGAACACTGCCGTCGGCGATGGGTCGATTGATGCAGCGGGAAGTCGAAGTGCTGCTCGGCCTCCGCGAGCACCCGAAGCGGCCGTTCGTCGCCGTCCTCGGGGGGGCGAAGGTGAGTGACAAGCTCGGCGTGATCGAAGCGCTCCTCTCGGTGGTGGACGCGCTCGTGATCGGAGGCGGAATGTGCTTCACGTTCCTCGCCGCCCAGGGCTACGGGGTCGGTGATTCGTTGTGCGAGCGCGACGAGATCGACACGTGCCGTCGCCTCCTGGCACAAAGTAAGCCGATCCATCTCCCCGAGGACATCCGTGGCGTCGACAGGAACGGTGTGATGCAGACTTTTGGCCGGACTGTGCCCGATGGTGGCAAGGGTCTTGACATCGGGCCAGGCACGGCCGCGGCGTTCGCCGACGTGATCATGGAGGCCCGTACCGTGTTCTGGAACGGGCCGATGGGCATGTTCGAGGATGCCCGCTTCGAGGCCGGCACCAAGACCGTCGCGCACGCCATGGCGGAGACGCACGCGTTCACGGTGGTCGGCGGCGGCGACTCCGCGGCGGCCCTCGCCCAATTCGGCTTCGACGACGACGTCGATCATGTGTCCACGGGAGGCGGTGCCTCGCTCGAACTGCTCGAGTTGGGCGACCTGCCCGGTCTCGCCGCCCTCAGGGGCGCCCCCAACGCTGCGAAGGAGGGCAGGCCATGAGCCAGACCCGCAAGCCACTCATCTCCGGCAACTGGAAGATGAACTTCAACCACTTCGAGGCGATTCAGTTCGTCCAGAAGCTCAGCTACCTCTTGGGCCGGGAGGATTACGAGGCCGTCGACGTGACGGTGCATCCGCCGTTCACGGACGTCCGCTCGGTGCAAACGGTGTTGGATGCCGACGAGATCCCGATCCTGCTCGGAGCCCAGCACTGCCATTGGGATGAGAAGGGGGCGTACACGGGAGAGGTGTCGCCGGCGTTCCTGGCCAAGCTCAACGTGAAGTATGTGATCGCCGGACACAGCGAGCGCCGTGAGATTTTCGGTGAGACCGACGAGATGGTCAACAAAAAGGTCGCGGCCATTTTGGCCAACGGGATGACCCCGATCATGTGTGTCGGCGAGACGTTGGAGGAGCGAGAAGCGGGCCAGACCGAGGCCAAAGTGCTCGGTCAGGTACAGGCGGGGCTTGCAGGGCGCAGCGCGGCACAGATCGGATCCCTCGTGATCGCTTACGAGCCGATCTGGGCGATCGGCACTGGGCGCACGGCGACTGCGGACGATGCCCAAGCGGTGATCGGGGCCATTCGCGTGGCAGTGAGAGGGGCTTCGACCGCCGAGGCGGCCGACTCCGTGCGGATCCAGTACGGCGGATCGGTGAAGGCCGCCACGAT
>JBKJJS010000174.1:0-3614 GCA_046597895.1 Ilumatobacteraceae bacterium | reverse complement strand
GCAACTCGATCGTCCACACCCACGACGACCCGGACTGGAATGAGGTGAAGACGTGGTTCTATGCCGCGCTCTCCGGTACCGAGGCTGACCCCACCAACGCCTACTCGAGGAACTTCGAAAAGTTCCTGGACTCGCCACATCGCGTGATCATCGAGACCGAGGCCAGGCTCGTGGTCGGCTTCGATACGGCCAAGTTCGGGAAGTTCACCGCTGAGGCGATCGCCGCCGGCGCTGGCGTCGACTGAGGGCCGCAGGTGTGACGGATGAATCATTGCCCGTCAGAATCGGTCGGTGTACAGTGATGAGCAGGAAACGAGCTAACTCTGGGGGGTGATTCGATTGGGAAGGCCGCGATGAGCTTCTTCGCTCGGAAGTTTCGCCACGCGTAGTGGCACCGATGCGCAGCTCAACCGCCCGGGTCGACGACCCGGGCGGTTGCGCGTGGCGCCCGCGATGGTGTTTGGGTCACCGAGTACCGTCAGAGGTGAGATGAGAAACGCCGAAGCGCCCTGGGATCTTTTCGATCCGGTGTCGACCTGGGCTCGCAACTACGACTGGGTCCGAAACGACGACGCCGAGATCATCGGGCGCTTGGTCCAGTTCGTGGTTGCGCTACCCGCGAATTGCCGAGCCGTGGACATTGGGCCAGGCAGCAACCTGTACCCCGCCTTTGCGTTGAGCGCAACGGCCCGCCAACTCGTGCTTCTCGAACACGGGCGTCGCAATGCCGAATGGCTGCGCGATCTCGCGGCGACCGAGTCGCTTCCCGAGACGTGGCGGGGATTTGCCGAATTGGTGTGTGCCGGTCTCGGTGGTACGCCCGAGGAGGTCTGGTCCGCCTTCCGGGCCATTGTTGAGGTCCGGCCAGGGAACTTGTTCGACGTCGCGAAGGCATCGTTCGACGTGGCCACCATGTTCTTCGTCGCGGAGTCCATGACGGATGACCCCGACGAGTTCGTTGAGGCGTGCGAATCGTTTGTTGGCGTCTTGACGCCGGGCGGATCGTGCTTCGCGGCGTTCGTCGAGGGGTCGTTGGGCTACGACGCCGACGGGATCGGCTTCCCAGCCGTGAACATCACCGCTGCCGATCTTCATGCTGCGTTCAGTCCGCTACTCGAGACATACGAGGTGCATCGGATCTCGAGCGGCGATGCCCCCCCAGGGGCCGACTACACGGGGGTGCTGGTCGTGCACGGCGTACGTCATCGTTGAATCGGGCCGTGGAGCCGGGTCTTACGCAGCGGCAACTGGGCTACTCGGGTACGAACGCGACGCCGTGGGTCAGGTGCCTGTGAACTGCGGTGGACGACGCCCCTTGAATGCAGCCACCGCTTCGCGGCAGTCGTTCGTGCCGATGAGGTAGTTGAGGTGCTCGGCTTCGATGGTCATGGCGAGATCGAACGGCAGCGAGGGGAGTTCGATCATGTCGCGAGCGATGTACCGCACGGCGAGCGGCGGCTTGGCGGCAATGACCCTGGCAAGTTCGCGAGCGCGCCCGACAAGCAGGCTGCCCTCGACGACTTCGGTGACAAGGCCCCACGCGAGAGCACGATCGGCATCGATTCGTTCCCCGGTGAGGGCCATGTGCAAGGCCCGACCCGTGCCAATGATCTGAGGAAGGTAGATGCACCCTCCCTGATCGGGCACGACGCCGACGTCCACGAACGCCAAGGCGAAGTAGGCGGAGCGAGCAGCGATGCGAAGCGTGCAGGCGGCGGCCAGCGTCACCCCGGAGCCGGCGGCGACGCCATTCACGGCGGGGATGGTGGCCTGGGGGAGCGAGCGGATTCGCCGGAACAGCCCGTAGCCCTGCTCCACGTTGGGGCGACGAGCTTCTATGCCGTCGAGCCGGAACGTCGGGTGATCGAGGTCGCCGCCCGCGCAGAACGCCCGACCAGCGCCCGTGATGACCACGGCCCGCACGCCGTCGGCCGCCGCGAGTTCGTCGAGCGCGAGATGGAAGTCGCTCGTCCAGGCGACGCTTTGAGCGTTCAGCCGTTCGGGAACATTGAGCGTGATCTGGGCCACTGGGCCGTCGATCTCAAGTCGGATGGTGCGATCCATACCTGCTCCTTGCGTGGGTGTCACGGGGGAGCATTCACTCGGTAGGGGTCGTCCGCCAATTCGCCCAGGCGGCGGCACCGGTTGCCGCGGCGTGGCCGGTGCTGATCGCGGCCTGCAACAGGTACCCGCCGGTCGGCGCCTCCCAGTCCAGCATCTCCCCGGCTACGAAGTTGCCCGGAAGGCGACGAAGCATGAAGTGGTCGTCCACCTCCGTCAGCGCGACGCCTCCTGCTGTCGAGATGGCCCGGTCGATTGGCATGGTGGCGTACACCACCAGCGGAACCGCTTTCACGAACGCAGCCATGGCCGGGAGGTCCGACGGGATGAGGTTCCCGGTGAGTTCCCTCAGCACCGCGGCGGCGACTGGTGTCAACCCGAGAGTACGCCGCAACGTTGAACTCACCGAGTCCTTGGGTCTTCGCAGGCTGAGTCGCTCGACAAGGCGATCCGTGGTGAGATCCGGATGCAGGTCGATGGTGATGGCGCACCGGCCGTCGTGATCAATGGCCTCGCGCAGGGCCCTCGAGTGGGCGTATACGCAACCGCCTTCCAGCCCGGAGCGGGTGACCATGGCGTCGCCCCGCACCGACACGCCACCGACGGACACGGCGACGTTCTTGAGTGGAACCCCGGCGAAGCGCTCGACGAAGTCGGTGCTCCAGTCGACGCGTACGCCGCAGTTCGCCGGGCGTAGCTCGTTCACCGCGATGCCCGCCCGCCGGAACGTGTCGACCCAACCGCCATCAGATCCGACCCGGGGCCAACTCGCGCCGCCGAGGGCGAAGACGTTGACGTCGCTCGACACTGATGCCGTGCCGCCATCCGCGAGCGAGAACCGTGAGCTCCGTGGATCGAGAGCACCGGAGGGTGAGGTGTCCCAGCCGATCCACCGATGCCGCGGGGCGAAAGCCACGCCCGAGCCGGCGAGCCGGCGCAACCATGCCCGGAGAAGGGACGTCGCCCGGAACGATGCTGGGAACACGCGCCCGCTCGACCCGATGAACGTGGGCTCACCGAGGTCGGCGCACCATGCTCGCAACGCCGCCGGATCGAACGCCGCGATGGCCGGCTCCAGCCGAGACCGGGCGGGTCCGTACCGCCCGAGCAGCGTCGCCGTCGGTTCGCTGTGCGTGATGTTCAAACCGCCGCGGCCGGCGAGGAGCAGTTTGCGCCCGAGCGATGGCATGTGGTCGAAGACCGTGACCGACATTCCACTGGCCGCCAACACCTCGGCGGCCATCAAACCTGCTGGCCCACCACCGACGACCGTGGCCGTCGCGCGCTCATCGGTCGGTCTCATCGCCGCCCTGCTCAGAACTGTCGGGCGAACCAGAGCCGGCTGACGACGGAATCGATGGCCCGTCGCAGGCGGCGGTCAACACCGAGGTCGAGGAGTAGTTGGTTGAGGTGGCCGATCACGATCGTGACCTGCTCGTCGGTGATGTTGAGTCCGTCGTGGACCCGAGCCAGATCCGACGGGGGCGGTTCGCCGGAAAGGGTCGCAGTGAACCAACCAACCTGGTGTTCCTTGAGGGAGGACAAGCGGTTCG
>JBKJJS010000118.1:0-3966 GCA_046597895.1 Ilumatobacteraceae bacterium | reverse complement strand
CTCCGGCTCAAGTTCGATCATCCACTCACCCTCGGAGTCGATGCTGCGCACGTGGATGGAACCCTCACCTCTCAGGTCGGCGACGCCCGGGGCAAAGTACGCGGCATGTGGCAGGTTCTCGAGCAGTTCGTCGATCCCGTCGGCCGCCCACGCGGGATCGAGCCCCGAGTCACGGCCGAGCGCCAGCCGAAGGTCGGCATGGTGTACGCCGGTCTCGTGGAGCATCCGTCGAGGCCAGAACCGGGCGTGCCGATCGGCCCCCCACGCCCACATCGGCGTATCGCCGGGCGTCGCTCGCATCCCGCTGACGAGGTCAGCGCCGGCGGCCAACCACTCCGCCGGAACCCCGACGACATCCAACCCCTCAACGCGGTCGAGCCGCACGGGTGACTGCGCGGCGACCATGCCTGCGGCCCAGCGGTGGATGGCGCCGACGTGCGCGACAAGGCGACGTACGTCCCATCCAGGGCACGTGGGGACCGGCATCGCCATGTCCACCCCGCTGACGTCGGCGGCCATCCGCCGGATCGCCTCGGCCGCCGCATCGCACGTGTGGTCATGGTCCATGGAGCATCGATTCTGGCACCTCGTGGACCGTGGCACGGCCGGGTCACGCTCACTCAGCCCGATACCACCGGCTGACGGCATCGGAGAAGTGGTGTTGGAAGTCGGCGTATGCCACGCGGAGCACGTCACCAGGCCATCCCGGCGGAATCAGCGCGGGCGGCAGGAGCGGGTCCCGGCGGAGGTATTGGAGAGCGGCAGCACCCACCACGAACGCCCCGGCGAGGTCGCCGCCATCGACCTGCGCCCTGGTCGCTTCCAACCGGGCGAGCACCCGGTGGCCGCGGCTCATCAGGGCGTCGATATCGAACAGGCGGGCGGCGAGGACGACGGGGTCCACGTCCTGCGGCGCTCCCCGCCACCGCCACGACTGCAACTCCTCCACCAGGACAGGCGGAACGGCGAGATTGTCGGGCCGCACCCACACCGCATCGCCGAGTTCAGCGAAGTGGGCATGTCGCATGGTGGCCCGCCGCTCCGCCCGCTCGGCCGCAGGACGGCCCGAGGCCACGACGACGACGACGTGCCAGTCACCCGCCCACTCGGCGACGGGCGGGTCAACAGCCAGCTCCTGTTCGGCCTGACGATCGCGGACCCGGCCGACGAGTTCGTACACACCATTGACGGCGGTGAGTTCCCGATGGCCGACCATCCTCGACAGCGCCACCCGGGTGGCGTTCTCAGAGATTTCGAACAGCTCGCACCACCGCACGAGCAGGGCCACGCCCGCCCGTGCCGGATGTCGCCCGAGGAGCAAGCTGAGCACGACCGAACGGGCGGTGAGCGGGCGGTCAAGAAGATCAGGTTCTGTGAGTGGGTGTCTATTACGTTGTTGAGACATCTGTCCAGAAAGTGTAATATGAGAGTGTGACCATCACGATGGTTCCCGCTCCCGACCTGCTGGCGCCGGCGCACCAGACCGACCAGATCCGTGTCGACGGCCGACCGACGCCCGCCTTTCGCGAGCAGTTGCGGCGTATCCCGAACGTTCGCAACGGCATCTCGGTGGTGTCGTTGTACGCCCAGGTGTTCACCATCCTCGCCGCCGTCGTGTGGCTCCATCACCCGCTGGCCTGGGTCGGCGCGTTCTTGTTGATGGGACGGGTCAACGCCCAGTTCGCGTCGCTCATGCATGAGGCGGCCCATCGCTTGCTGTTCTCGAACCGCCAGGCCAACGACGCGGTCGGGCGCTGGCTTGTCGGCGCTCCCGCCTGGACATCGACCGACGCCTATCGCCGGGTGCACATGGCCCACCACCGCGAAGAGTTCGGCCCCGACGAGCCGGACATCGCGCTCTACCGCGGGTACCCGATCACCCCGGCGTCGTTCTGGCGCAAGATGGCGCGTGACGCTCGCGGCAGCACGGGCTGGAAACTTCTCCGGGGACAACTGAGCGGCGGCGTCCACTCGGCTGACCCCCGAGTGCGCAAGGCACTCGCCCGGATCATCGGAGTGCAGCTTGTGCTGGTCGCTGTCATGACCGTGTTCGGCCATCCGCTCATGTATCCGGTCCTGTGGCTGGTGCCCTACCTGACGGTGTGGCGGGTCATCAACCGGCTGCGGTCGATCGCCGAGCACGGCGGCATGAGGGCGTCGAAGGATCGTCGCGAAACCACCCACTCCGTCCGCCAGCATCTGCTCGCCCGGTTCGCACTCGCGCCCTACAACATCGGCTGGCACCTGGCCCACCATGTGGACAGCGGCGTGCCGTTCCGCCACCTTCCTCGCTTCCACCGAGCCCTCACCGACGCCGGCTACGTTACCCCCAGCTTGGAACATCGGAGCTACCCGGCCCTCTGGAAAGCCCTTCGCACACCCGAGTGATTTGACTCCGAGAGGTTTCCACTACGCGGATAGTGCAAATACACTTGCACCGTGAGCGAGACCCCCGCCGCAGCCCCCCACGACCTGCTACGCATCGAGAATCTGCGCGCCCGACCGACCCCTGAAGAAGGTGCGGCGCCAGGGCCGGACATCCTGAACGGGCTCGACCTCGTCGTACGCGCGGGCGAGATCCACGCCATCATGGGTCCGAACGGCTCGGGCAAGTCAACGCTGGCCAACGCCCTGCTCGGCAACCCGTCCTACGAGGTCACGGGCGGGCGCATCGTGTTCCAGGGCGACGACGTCACCGACTGGCCGACCGACGTACGGGCCAAGACCGGCATGTTCCTGGCGTTCCAGTATCCCCAGGAGATCGCCGGTGTCTCGGTGATCCAGTTCCTCCGCCAGGCCCTCTCCGCCCGCAAGGGCCTCGACCTCTCGGTACTTGAACTACGCCTGGCCACGATGGACTGGATGAAGCGGCTCGGTATGGACTCGTCGTTCGTCGATCGCTACCTCAACGAGGGGTTCTCCGGCGGGGAGAAAAAGCGCAACGAGATCATGCAGATGGCCATCTTGGAGCCTGAGTTGGCGATCCTTGACGAGACGGATTCCGGCCTCGACATCGACGCGCTAAGGATCGTCGCCACCGGTATCCGGGAGATCCGCAAGGATCGGCCTACGCTCGGGATCGTGCTCATCACGCACTACCAACGACTACTCGACGAACTCGCCCCCGATCACGTCCACATCCTTGTCGGCGGGCGCATCGTGGCGTCGGGCGGTATGGAGTTAGCCGTTCGCCTCGAGCGCGACGGCTACGAGTCGTTCCGCCCCCCCACCGGCTCGTAGGAGCGCCGATGAGCCTCGATCCCACCATCGTCAAGAAGGACTTCCCGATCTTCGATCGGCTCGTCGACGGCAAGCCGATCGTGTACCTCGACTCCGCCAATTCCACCCAGAAGCCGCGGGCCGTCATCGACGCCATGTCGTGCTTCATGCAGACCGCCTACGCGCCCATCAACCGCAGCGCATACCGGCTGGCCGCCGAATCGACGGAGGCGTACGAGGGTGCCCGAGCGACGGCGCAGCGCTTCATCAACGCCCGACGGGCCCACGAGTTGATCTTCACGAAGAACGCCACCGAAGCGCTCAACGTCGTCGCCCAAGGTTGGGGTCGGGCGAACCTCGGGCCGGGCGACGTCGTCGTCCTCACACAGATGGAGCACCACGCCAACATCGTGCCGTGGCAGATCGTCCAGGCGGAGAAGGGCTTCGAGATCCGCTGGGTGCCGCTGACCCCGGACGGCCAGTTGGACCTGAGCACGCTGCCCCAACTGCTCGAGGGGGCCAAGGTCTTCGCGTTCACCGCGATGTCCAACGTGCTCGGCACCATCACACCTGTTCGCCAACTCACCGACGCCGCCCACGCCGCCGGCGCTCTCGCCGTGGTCGACGCCTGCCAGTACGTGCCGCACAACGTCACGGACGTGCAGGCCATGGGTGCCGACTTCCTGGCATTCTCGGCCCACAAACTGTGTGGGCCAACGGGCATCGGCGTGTTGTGGGGCCGCGAGG
>JBKJJS010000430.1:0-4363 GCA_046597895.1 Ilumatobacteraceae bacterium | reverse complement strand
AACGCGCCAGACATCGCGACTGGCCACGACCAACCGGGCCACCCACCATCGCCATCAAAACCTCTAACTAAACGCTATTGTGCCTAGGTGACCACTGAAGTAATGCCGTGGGTATCCACGATTGGTGTGTCTCGCGAAAACAGACTGTCGGGATGGCTTTGGGTTCGGCGGTGGTGCAGCAGCGGTTCGAGAATCCTGGCGAGATTTTGGGTGACCGGTTGAAGGGCGTGTATCGGTTGTTGGCTGATGAGGGGCATCGTGTGTTCCCGGATGACTATTTTGCTGATTGTTACAAGGAGTCGGCGCGGGGACGGCCAACGGTGCCGGCGCGGGTGTTGGCGACGGTGATGGTGTTGCAGGCTTTGGAGGGTTTGTCGGACCCTGAGGCAGTCGAGCATTTGGAGTGTGATTTGCGGTGGCAGGCTGCGGCGGGTGTGGACGCCGGTTATGTCGCGTTTCATCCAACGGTGCTGGTTGGTCAACGGAACCGGTTGCGGGGTTCGCCACGACCGAAGCGGTTTTTGGAAGACACCCGGGTCGTGGCCCGCGAGTCGGGTGTGTTGAAGGATCGGGTGCGAGTGTTGGACTCGACCCCGATCTATGACGCGGTGTCAACGCAGGACACGGTGACCCAGTTGCGTTCTGCGGTCCGCAAGCTGTTACGGGCGTTGGTGTTGCACGGCGGTCCGCTCGCGGCGGCGGTGCGGGCGGTGTTGGTCCGCGACGACGATTATGCGGGGCCGGGGAAACCGTCGTGTGATTGGGATGACCGGGAAGCTCGCGAAGCGTTGGTTGACGCGTTGGTCCGCGACGCGTTGGCGGCGTTGGCTGTCGTTGACGGTCTCGAGTTGACCGGGTCGGTCCGTGAGGCGGCCGAGTTGTTGGCGTTGGTCGCTGGTCAAGACGTCGCCGAGGGTGATGATGGTGTGTTCCGGATCGTGCGCAAGGTTGCCCGTGACAGGGTGATCTCGACCGTTGATCCTGAAGCCCGTCATGGTCACAAATCGCGTAACCGGCGGTTCGATGGTTACAAGGCGCATCTGTCCGTTGATCCGGACTCGGAGTTGATCGACGATGTCGTGGTCACCGCAGCGAACGTCCATGACGCTGACGCGGTCGATGATCTGCTCGCCGGTCACACCGATGATGAGGTCAAACCAACCGTGATGGGTGACTCCGCGTACGCGGGGGCCGACACCCTCGATGACCTCGCCAACGCCGGGTTCGAGGTCAAGGCCAAAGTCCCCCCGGCCCGCGGTCGCGGCGGCAGGTTCGGCAAGGACGACTTCACGATCGATCTGGAATCTGGCTCGGTTGGATGCCCGGCCGGTCATGTCGTCACGATCCGACCCGGCAAGGATGGTGGCGGTCGAGCCGATTTCAGTGCCCATTGCCAGAGCTGCCCGATCCGCGCCCGGTGCACAACCTCCACAGTCGGCCGGTCGGTCACGGTCCACCGCAAAGAAGCGGTGCTGCAACGAGCGAAAGCCGCCCAGGCCGACCCTGAATGGCAACACGCCTACCGGTCGACCCGACCCAAAGTGGAACGCAAGATCGCCCACTTCGTGCGTGTCGCGTGGGGTGGCCGCAACGCCCGCACGAGAGGACGACAACGAGTCACCACCGACGTTCAAACCCGTGCCGCCGCGATCAACTGGGCGCGCCTGGCCACGCTCGGCGTGTCATTCGTCGATGGCCAATGGACAACAGCAACGACCTGAACAACCCGACCGGGCCACAAACCGTCGATCTGGGCGCCTGGGGCCTCCCTCAGCGTCGACCAGCACGCATTCTCGAACCCCAACCCGAAACCTGACCACTAAAACCATCGAACCCGAGCCGCCACCACATATCACCAACACGGCGCTGCCACGCCCACCCACCAGAATCACGACAACACAACACCCACTACTTCAGCGGTCACCTAGGAGACGGGAGGGACGACCACTGGGCGTGAGAGAGGCGCATGACGACACGCGCCCTCGGGGGGGCCGGTAACGTTGGTCCGTGGCGAGAACTCAGCGACATCCTTTGGCGTGGGCCGTGGCCGCTCTTGGCGTGTCTGCGATAGGGGTGGCCACGGTGTTCGTGCCAATGGCGCCGTCGGGAGCGACGGCTTCCCGCGTGCCGTCCGCTGCCACGCCGACGGTGTCGATTACGTCCTTTGTCGACGGGGCGGCGCCCTTTTCCACGGGTGACGGTGCAGGCGAGGACTCCTCACCGGCGAACGGACGAGTCCGCGCCGGCGACATTGTGCGCATCGGAGTCAAGGTCATCCCGAACGGGGCGGCGGGTGGGGTCACCGCCGACGACGTGGTCGTGGATATCTCGGTCGCGGGCGGATTGATCGCCTGGTCGGCGGCGCAGCCCGTTGGTTGCGTGGTTGCGAACGGTGGCGTCCGCTGCAACTTCGCCAAGCGACCTGTCGGTACGCCGATCGAGTTCGTCATGGACGGCCGGGCCATCGAGCGTTCATCGATCGGTGATCTGAACGGACAGATCAGCGTCTCCACCGGGGGCACTCCTGTCGCCGCACCATTGGTCGTCACCGCCGCGGGGCCCTCGATCGACGCCGCGCTCACGGCACCGAGGTATGCCGGCGCCACGAGTCGCAACGGAGTGGACGGAGTGCTGGTCACGTACGGAGTTCATCTCGTCTCCTCGTCCGCTACGGCGGCCGTCTCGGTACCTGGCGGCACCACGTTGGACGTCCTGTTCAACGCGTCAGGAGCCGGTGGCGAGGTCGTCAGTTGCTCGGCCAACGGCGAGCCAGGGCTGGGATTCACGTTCAGCGCCGCCGTGTCGGAGCGTCACACCGCCGAGGACGTGGCCGCCACCACTCGGGTGGCCAGCGGAGGCGCATGGTCGTGCGTCCCGGACGGGACGCGGGCCCGCATCACGGTCTCCGGTGTCGACACGAACCCCGATTCGTTCCCGAGCCAGTCGTGGAACCAGTTGGCCGTTGCTTCCGGTGCCGGTGTGATCTCCGCCGGTGCTGTCACGGTGTTCGTCCCGAACGCCACGATTGGTCAGGGCGGCATGGCGAGCGTCTCGCTCAGCCCGGCCGCCGGCGCGGTCGAGGCCAGCGCCAACCATGGGAACTGCCCCACTGCCGACGCGCTCGCCGCCGGGGCCTGCGGTGCCGAGAGCACCCGCCAAGATCCCCTCACGACGTCGTCAGTCGGGGCAGCGACCCCGCTGCTCACCGTGTTCCACACCGTTGAGACGCCGGTTGCCGTCCCCGGCGCCCGCCTCGTGTGGCACTACACGGTCACGAACACCGGCAACGTCGCTCTCGCCGATGTGAGTGCCACCGACTCGGCCGCCGCCGGTCTCCCCGTCGCGGCCGATGGCCCCCTTGACCCGGCCGAGGTCTGGACGTTCACGCTCGAGGGCACCCAATCCTCGGGCCCCTTGCCGAGTCTCGTCACTGTCACCGGTACCCCGAGTGGCGGTACGCCCGTCTCGGCCTCACACGAGGTCACGAGCACCCCGCCACCCGCCGCTCCCCGCGCTGATGCCGGTATCCAGGTCACCCCGGTCGCCGGAGCCGCACCAGCGATCGATGCCGCGCCCGCCATTACGGAGGGCACCAAGACGACGCTGACGCTCTACGTGAACGGGGTCATCTTCACGACGCTGCCCGGGCCGGTCATGGTGGTGGGCGTGGACAACCTCGTCGAGTACGAGGTCAGGAACAAGACCGCCGGGGCGATCACGGATGTGGTCGTGGACGACACCAGCATCACGAACGACGCCACCGCCCTCGACTGCGGCGGCGGCGAAGCCACCAAGAACAAGATCCCGTCGCTCGCCGCCGGTGCCACCGTGGTGTGCACGCTTGTCGTTCGGCCTGCCGCTGGCAATGTCACGTTCACGGCGAATGTCACTGTTGGCGGCGTCGCTGACAACACTCAGCCCGCCGGGTTCCAGGCCAAGCCGGCCGGGATCGACCTCGAGTTGACCGTGAACGGCCAGGATGCCGATACCGCCCCTGGGCCGAGCGTGACCGCCAACTCGTTGCTCACGTTCGGGTACTCCATCCGCAACATCGGCCAGGTGGATCTCGCCAGCATCTTCGTGAGCCACGTCGACGACGACGCCGGCGTGTTCGACGAGATCAGCTGCGCTGCGATCAATGGCGACGCCGATGGCGACGCCGCCATCGAGCTCTTGAAGGTCGGGCAGTCGGTGAACTGCACGTTCACCCCGCGAGCCATCGTCGGCGCGTTCTCCACCGAGGCAGTCGTGGTGGGCAATGCGGCCACCGCCGAGGGCGAGGACTTGGCGAACGAGGAGGGCTCGATCGAGCTCACCGATGCCGACCAGGTGCACTACACCGGCGTCTCGGGTGGCTCGACGG
>JBKJJS010000267.1:0-7224 GCA_046597895.1 Ilumatobacteraceae bacterium | reverse complement strand
CATTACTTCACCTACTACCGCGTCACACGTGCGATCGCATTCCGTGACCTGACGATGAAGGGACAGCTGAACGTCACGACCCCGGCCGAGTACATCGCCGCGGTGGACGACAAGCGGCGGGCCGACATCGCGGCACTGGATGCGCTCATTCGCAAACACGCGCCGAAGCTTGAGCCGGTCATCATGGGCGGCATGCTGCGCTACGGCCCGTTTCACTACCGCTATGCGAGCGGCCGCGAGGGCGACGCCTGCACGCTCTCGATCGCCAGCAACGCCTCGTACATCTCGCTGTACTGCATGGGGGCCGACGCGACGGGCTACGTCGCCGAGCGGTACATCGATCGGCTCCCGAAGGCCAGTATCGGCAAGGCTTGCGTGCGGTTCAAGAAGCTCGCGGACCTCGACGAGAAGGCGCTCGTTGCGCTCGTCAAGGAGACCGCGAAGATGGGCCTCGCCGGCTGAGGGAGGCGCGACTTTGAGTCGCGCAGGCGCGCCCTCGTCAGTCGCTCAAGCAAGGCCCAGCACGTCGGACCGGCTGTAGTGCCCGGCCACGTCGAACCAGCGCTTCGCCCGCATCTGCCGGGCGAGATCGCAGTCGGCGACGAGCATGCCTTCCTCATCGTACAGCGGACCGGCGATCACATCGCCGAGCGGATCGACGATGACCGCGCCGCCTCGCCCGAGCACTTCGATCGACTCCGGTACGGCGGCAGGGAAGTCGTCGGGCAGGCAGGAGCGGGGGATGTACTGCGGCGCGCTCACCACGAAGCATCCCGACTCGATGCCGATGTGGCGCATGGACGCCAGCCAGCCGTCGCTGTCGTCGGCCGTTGGCGCAACCCAGATCTGCGGGCCGTGCTCGTAGACCCGCCAGCGGGCCAGCGGCATCCGGTTCTCCCAGCAGATCAGCCCTCCGACGCGCCCGACGCCCGGCATCTCGACGACGTCGAGATCGTCGCCGGCACCGACCCCGTGGAACAGCCGCTCGTGCATCGTGGGCATCAGCTTGCGATGGCGGTGCAGGATCCCGCCCGGGCCGACGTAGACGATGGTGTTGTAGAGCGACCCCGGTCGGGTGTCCTCCCGCTCGTTGATACCGAGAACGGCGTGCATCTCACGCTCCCGGCAGGCCTCGAGGAACGGCGCCAGCTGTGGGCCCCGCACGTCGACCGAGGAACTCCACATCCGCTGCCACAGGTCGTCGAAACCACCGAACTTGGCGGCCTCAGAAGCCCATGCTCCGCTTGGATAGATCGACACGAAGCACTCCGGGAAGACGGCGAGTGCAGCCCCGGCGTCGGCCGCCGCGTGGATGAGGCCGACGGCCTTGGCGATCGTCGCCTCAGCATCCAACACGACCGGCGTCGCCTGGACCGCGGCCACTCGAACGACGTTGAACTCAACCATGCCCGGAACCCTAGCGAAGCGCCGCCCGTGGCAGAGTGGGGCGATGGACGGAATCTCTGACGATGAGGCCATGTCGCTCGCACTGGACGAGGCGCGAGCAGCGGCGACACGGGGCGAGGTGCCGGTCGGCGCAGTGGTGCTGCGCCACGGCATCGTCGTCGCTCGGCGAGGCAACGAGCGCGAGGCCACGAACGACCCCACCGCTCACGCCGAGATCCTCGCCCTCCGTGACGCCGCGGCCGCCATCGGCACGTGGCGGCTCGACGACTGCACCCTCGTGGTCACCCTTGAGCCATGCATCATGTGCGCTGGCGCGCTGTTGAACGCCCGGATCGGACGCCTCGTCTATGGTGCCGCCGACTTGAAGGCGGGTGCCACCGCGAGTCTCTACAACGTCTGTGCCGACCCGAGGTTGAACCACAACCCGCCGGTGACACACGGCGTGCGAGCGGCCGAGGCCGGCGCGCTCCTCACCGAGTTCTTCGACGGTCGGCGGGGGTCGAATACCCCCGCATGACAGCGGCGAGCGCGGCCCGATGCTGCCTCGCCCAGTCGACGGCCGGTCGCGTTCAGATGAGCGCTGGCAGGCGACGTGCTCCACACCGAGCTCGGCGTATGCCCCACGATCAGTTCGCCGGTGGTGGTGAGTCACGCAGTTGCTCGGCGAGCTGTGACTGACGACGTGCCACTACCCTCGGAGGGGGAGGTGCAGCGAACGCGCACGACGCACGCAAGAGGGTCGCGCATGACGGTTCCTGAACCCTGGTTGGGTCAGCCGCTTGCTCGGGGACGGCTGATCGTGTTGTGCGGGTTGCCGGGGTCGGGCAAAACGACGACGGGCCGGCTACTCGCGGAGACGCATCCCCGTCAGCGATGCCACGAGGTCGCCGATCGTGTCACGGTACGCCGACGCCGACTCGGTGGGGTTGTCGGCGACGAACGTGAGGTACTCGGCAATTTCCCACAGGATGTGGGTGACGGCGCCGAAGCCAGTTGTGAGTCCGATCGTGACGAGGCGACCGTTCGACCAGTAGTGCGACATCAGTCCGATCGCGACTCGGTGGTCCTGTGTCACGCGTGTGCTTGTCAGCGGGCTGTGTAGCAAGCTAACTTGTGTTCGTGGATGCGCCGTTGATTGCGTCGAGCCCACGCAAACACGGCGTCAACGACGAACACATGATCCACGCTTTCAACAACCAATCCTTGTGGACGATCTTGACGACGGGTTCACCATGTTCGTCGGCGCTGACCCCGCTGGCACCTTGATCGAAGTCGGAGTCATCGACAGCAGCGATGGTCCGATCATCGTCCACGCGATGGCTGCCCGAGCGAAGTACCTGAGGTGACCCCCATGCCCCGCACTGCCCAAGAGATCCTTGACCAAGCCGATGAGCTCGCCGTCCGATTCGAACACCACGAGCCGGACACGACGACGAGCCACGACGCCACCGGCCTCCGAGATCTCCGCGTGGCGTTCCAGGCACGGGCTGTCGCAGAGCGGATGCTCACCGATGCTGTCACCGTCGCCCGCGACCAGGGTCACTCGTGGGCAGCGATCGGAGCGATGGTCGGGACTTCCGGGGAAGCAGCGCGACAGCGGTACGGCCAGCGCGTCTCCAAGTCCTGACCGACCGCACCATTTGCAGACCGACTCGCAGGAGCAATGGCTATGCGAAGCTGATCCTGTCGACGAGGCGGAATTCCGAGGTGGAGGAGCGTGCGATGCGGGTCGTGGTGAACGAATTCATGAGTTTGGACGGCGTGGTGCAGGCGCCCGGTGGTCCCGAGGAGGACACCGATGGGGGCTTCGCGCACGGTGGGTGGTCGGGGCCGTACTTCGACGTCGAGGTGATGGGTACCGCGATCGACGAGGGCATGGGCACGGTCGAGGCCCTCTTGTTCGGCCGACGCACGTGGCAGGCGATGGCCGGGGCATGGCCGGACCGGGCTGGTGACCCGTACGCCGATCAGATGAATGCGATCAAGAAGTACGTGGCGTCACGGACGCTGACCGAGGCCGACCTGACATGGAACAACACGAAGTTGCTGTCATCCGAAGGCGCCATCGCGGACATCGCTGGTCTCCGCACACAAGATGGCGGCGACTTGTTGATCTGGGGCAGCACCAGTCTGGTGCGTGCATTGCTCGCCGAAGGACTGGTCGACGAACTCAACTTGATGATCGAGCCGATCCTGCTCGGTGGCGGCAAGCGGATCTTCCCCGAGGACGGAATGGCCCGGCCGATGGAACTCGTGAAGTGCGTCACGACGGGCACGGGCGTGCAGGTCTGTACGTACCGCCCAGAGTCCTAACCGGTGCGGACCTCGCGCTGTCAGGACCACGCTTCGAGTACCGCGAGGTCGCGCACTGCGTAGCGGTAGTGCTTGCACTCCTCGTTGATCACGACCCGCACGCACTGCGCGACCGTGCGCGACTCGTCGGGGTAACCCGGAGCGGGGGAACGTGTGCACAGACGCTCAAGTCCCTCATCGTTCAGGTCGTCGACGATGCGCCGCACCACGGCCAGGCGATCGGCCCGGACCATCATCACCTCATCGAACGAAGGCGACGCGTCGAGGTCGAGGCCAATCGCTGCGGCGTCGGTGGGCGGATAGCCGCTAGCGGTATAGCCGAGCCTGGCGAAGGGCATCGGCTCGTCGAGCACGGTGCGGCTCGCCCAGGCGTCCGTGGCGAACACCAGGTGACGCAATGTCTCGACGAATGACCACTCGTCATCGACCCGCTCTTGCCGAGCCGACTCGGGCAGCCGTCGCGCACGGGCGACCGCGGCCGACCAGAGGCCTTCGATCGTGTCCCACATCGCGCGGTAGTCATCGGCCGTCCGCATCGCCCGAACTTGGGCTCGCTCGGGGTACCTGCGTTCGAGTTCGGCTTCCACGAATGCCGTGACATCGACGTCGTTCACGACGAAGTTGCCGACGAGCCCGGAGATGTTCACATCGACAAGCCACGAGTCGACGATCTTCAGCGTTCGCATGTCGCAGTCGCGAAAGACGGTGCCGCTGAAGTCGGTTCCGGTGAACCGGGCTCCTCGGAACGTGTCGGTGTCGTGGTACTCAGCGGGCATCGCGCCATTGTCCCTGATCGGCCGAGTAAGGAGTGGAGTTGATGACGCACGATGACCGACAGCGGGCGGAGACGTTCGGCGATCAAGCCGAGCAGTACGACCGGGCTCGTCCGTCGTATCCGGGTGCCCTCGTAGATCTGCTGGTCGAGGACGGTCCTCCCCGTGCCCTCGACGTCGGGTGTGGAACGGGCAAGGCCGGGCGGCTACTTGTCGAACGCGGCATCGAGGTGCTCGGGGTCGAGGTGGATGAGCGGATGGCCGCGGTATCGCGTCGTCACAGGCTCTCGGTGGAGGTGGCGTCGTTCGAAAGCTGGAACCCCGAGGGCCGGTGCTTCCCGCTCCTCATCAGCGGCCAGGCCTGGCACTGGGTTGACCCAGCGTTCTCCGGCGTTCTGGAACCAGGACGAGGGTGGTTTCGAGCCCCACATCCGTGAGCGCCTCGACAGGGTGTACGAGCAGTACTGCCCGGAGTTGCGCCACCGCGACGACGATCCCGCTGACGATCACGATGATCCCATCGTCGCCGGAATCAAGGCGTGCGGTTCCTTCACGCCGGTGGAGGAGCAGTGGTTCGAATGGGACGAGTGGCTCGAACCGGCCGCCTACACCGAGCGGGTGTCCACACACAGCAACCACTTAATCCTTCCGGAGCCGACCCGGTCGCGCCTGCTCGCCGCTCTCGTGATCACGCTGCAAGAAGCGGGGGACCCGGTCCGCATCCACCAACGAACGTTGCTGCTGCGCGCCCGCAGACTGGATACGTAGCGCCAGCGCAGCCCGACTCCTGCCGGCCGTGGCTCTCGGCGCGGATCTACCCGGAAATCGGGTAAAAGCGCGCCGAGAACTGGTACGACCCGGGCCTGGCCTTCGAATGAAGTCCGCCTACGATGACGCACTCACTGGGACAGGGAGGGACATCACATGGACGAGCGGATCTCATCGTTCACGTCGGCGGCTGCGGATGCGGCGACGATCACGTACTACCGCTGGGCGGGGAACACACCGCCTCGGGCGATCGTGCAACTTGCCCACGGGATGGGTGAGCACGCCGCTCGCTACCGGCGTGTCGCCACGGCTCTCGTCGGTGCTGGCTACGTCGTGTACGCCAACGACCATCGGGGTCACGGTCTCACGGCGGGCAGCCCGGAGCGCCACGGCTCCCTCGGCGCACCCGGGTTCCCCGGGCTCATCGATGACATGTGGGCGATGACTGAACTCGCCAAGGCCGAGCACCCCGGTGTCCCGGTCGTTGTGATGGGCCACAGCATGGGATCGATGGCGCTGCAGCGATACCTCCTCGATCACAATGCATCTATCGACGGAGCGGTGTTGTCCGGCACGACGGCGATCGACGTGATCGCCGGTGCCATCGACCCGAGCCAGCCCGCCGATCTGTCATTGTTCAACGGCGCGTTCGAACCAGCGCGAACGCCGTATGACTGGTTGAGCCGAGACGAAGCCGAGGTCGACGCCTATCTCGCCGACCCCGTCTGCGGCTTTGGTGTCGACGCCGCCGGAATGGTCGGGATGCTGGGGATCGGTGCTGACGTCTCAGACCCGAGTCGGCTGGCCGGCATCCGGCCCGACCTGCCGATCTACGTGTTCTCCGGCGATGCCGACCCCCTCGCAGGCGGCGGTGCGCTCATCGATATGGTCGTCGACCGGTACCGCGCCGCCGGCATCACGGACGTGACACTGGATCTCTATCCGGGCGCACGCCATGAGACACTCAACGAGACGAACCGTGACGAGGTCACGGCGAACCTCCTCGCCTGGCTCGAGAGGATCACGGCCGTTTGAGCGGTTGGTGCCGCCGTTACCAAATGGTGTTTGAATAGCGTCCATGACGACACCTGAGGAACGCAACCTTGCGGCCGTCCGTGCGCTGTTCGCGGCGTGGGATGAGAGCAAGATCGGCTACGACCACTTCCTCGCCGACGACTGTGTCTACGAGTCGGCCGGCTTCCCGGTCCTACGGGGCAAGCACGAGATCGTGAACTTCCTGTTCAAGGGAGGGATGCCCCTCATCGCCGAGCGCTACGGCAACCAACGCCTGCTCGAAATCCGCCGGCTGCAGGTCGAACTCGTGCATCTCGTCGCCCAGGGCAACGTCGTCTTCACCGAACGCATCGACCACCACTTCACGACTGAGGGCGAGGACGTCCTCACGCCCCGGATCGCCGGCGTGATGGAGTTCGATGATGACGCTCGTTGTACGGGTTGGCGTGACTACCACGATCCCGCCTACTTCCTCGGCTCGGCGAGCACCGAATTCCCCGGCCCCTGGAAGGTGGCGCTGGCCCCATGACGACGACCGAGCACCCGCCCGTCGCCCGCTGCCCGGGAGACCGCCCGGCCGATGTCTACGCGCACGACACCGTCCCGCCCCCGCCCCAGTACCTCGTCGAGACGTGGGAACACCAGGGCGACGGAGACATCGACCGCGAGCGCTACTACTCGCCGGAGTGGCATCGCCTCGAGGTCGAGCACGTCTGGCGCAAGGTCTGGCAGATCGCCTGCCGCGAAAAGGACATCCCGGTCGTCGGTGATCACGTCGTCTACGACATCGCCGACGACTCGTTGATCGTCGTACGCACGGCACCCACGGAGATCAAGGCCTATTTCAACTCGTGTCTCCACCGCGGGGCCACGCTGCGCGACAAGGGAGGTCGGGTCGCCCGATTCGTCTGCCCGTTCCACGGGTTCACGTGGTCGCTCGACGGTGAGT
>JBKJJS010000417.1:0-14244 GCA_046597895.1 Ilumatobacteraceae bacterium | reverse complement strand
GTGTGTCCTCGACGCCACCCACTCGTCGACCAACCAACCAACGGTGCCTCGGTCGCCGCCCGTTTCCCCGGCCGCGGCGGCGCGGACCGACGCGGCCCTGGCGGCGCGTTGGCTCTTGAAGCTCCCGAGCTGACGGGGTCGGCGCTTACCGGTCTCGGTGTCGAGGCCATCGACACGCACGACCCAGCCCCCGCGTTGCTGTCGAATCGTCGGGTTCCCCGTCGGCTTCCAAGCCACCGGCACCACCTCCGCTACGTGCGATACCGAGCCAGCATACGCACGCCGTGCGATACATCTGTGATACATGGACCCCAAAACGGGGCAAGGACCCCGATCACTCGGAGTCCCTGCGGTGAATCTCCCCTAGTCAGAGGCTATTTTCTCAGCGCGCCCGGAGAGAGTCGAACTCCCAACCTTTTGATCCGTAGTCAAGTGCTCTATCCATTGAGCTACGGGCGCGTATTCGGCCGCGAGTGTATGACCTCGGCGCGGTGAGCGAAACCCGTTTGGCGCCCTGCCTCACATCGCCAGGTCGGCTCGTAGGCGACTCACGTCCATCGGTCCGGGCATCCCGCTGAACTGGCGCAGCAGCCGGTCGAGGTCGAGTCGCCTCACCGGATCGGCGGCGGCCTGGCGTGGGGTGAGACCTCCGAGCGCCGGAACAGGCTCGCTCAGCCACCGGGCCTCCAACATACGAGCGATCTCCTCGATCATCTCCGGCGGGAACGCCGCGTCGTCATCCGGATCCCCTTGGCCAGGCCCGATTCCCGGCCCTCGGGTTTGCGCTTCCTCCATCACCTCGTCGAAGTCACGCAGGTCGTGGTCGATGAGCACGGCGTCGGGCAACAACCGTCCGACAAGAGCCTCCGCTTCCCGCGCCCGCTCATCGGAGTTCGCTTCGACTCTCAGCCGGTCACCCTCCAGTCGAAACTGCACGATGACGGTGTCGCGCTGGTTGCGGCTGTCGCGCACCAGGGAGAACGAGCCGTCGCCGTCGTCGGAGAGCTCCCGCGCCAGCACCACGCGCGCCGCAGCAACATCGCCGACCGCGAACAGCAATTCGTGGAAGGCGAGGTCCTGGCCGTCGGTGTTCTGGATGACCGGAAGTGCCAGGCACCGGCCAAGCAACTCGGCGAGCTCGAAGGGGTCGCGTTCGTCGAGTGCGGCCAACGCCTCGTCCACAAGACTGATGACAGGCACGAACCCGGCATAGGCCCGCCATGTCTCGCCAATAGGGAGGGGACGCCCGATCAGATAGGTGCCCGGGGTGGTGCGGCGGTCGGCTCGGACGTTGGTGACGACTATCCGGTCGCCGGAGCGAACGTCGCGCAACCAGAGGCGGTCGTCCTCGACCCGCTCCACTTCGAACAGCGACCGCTCCACGAGCTGCCACCGGGCAGCCACCATTGCTTCATCGTCGGGCAGCAGGGCGTGGCGTTCCGCGAGGAAGTCGTCGAATATTCCTGCCTCACACAGGGCGAGATCGGCGACGAGCTCGGAGTCCTGGAGATCGCGGCCGAACTCCCAACCCCGGCGACTCGCGCCGGCCATCGTGTGTGCCAATTCCCCGGCGACGTCAGCCTCTCGGCCGTCACGCAGGTAGCGGCAGGCCTTGGCATACAGCCACCCTCCCCGATCCACGATCGGGTGCAGCTCACGATCGAGATGGCAGACCTTGTACTTCCTGCCCGAACCGCACGGGCACGGATCATTCCGCCCGGCCGTCGGACGAGGGCGGTGGGTCGCCCATCCCGTCACCTCCTCCAACAACGTGAACTTGCCGTCGGCCGTGCCCGAACCCGTGCCCGCGTCCTTGGCAGTGCCTTTGTCTGCCTCGTTCGCGGTGGCCTGGCGGACCAGGCTCATGGCGCGGCGGGCGTCGCCCCGATCGGCGCTGAACGCCGCCAGGGCCCGCTGCGCATGGGGCAGGTCGGCACCCGATGCCACGGCGAGCGTCAACTCACGCTCGGCCTCCAGTGCCTGGCCAGCGTGATCGAGGGCTCGTGCTCGCAGCCATCGAACCCCGGCCGCCAGTAGGTCCGGTTCGCTCACGTGAACGAGTAGCCGGTCGGCAAAAGCGATCAACCGCGTGGGTCCGGCTCCCTGCTGGCGGTGGTGTATCCAAAACGCCGTCGCCACCTTCTCGTCGTGGAGGCAGGCGGCCAGCAGAATCGACGCGCCCTCCACTTCGTCGGGCGGGCCGAACGGATGGTCGTCGCCCGCGCTCAGCGCGATCTCGGCACCGCTCAACATCTGGAACCGGATCACCTGCTCGGGATTGAGGCCGAAGGAGCTGGCAAGCCACCGGTCCGCCATCGAGGCATCGCGCGCCGCCCAATCGAACCCCGGCTCGGCCACGCTGAACCCATCGTGCTCGAGCCCGGCTGCGGCGAGAAGGTCGGCGAGCGGAGGGACAGGGCCCCGGCGGAAAACGTCCGGGAAGTCGGCCACTGCCTCCCACAGCAGGTCCTCGTGACTCATCGAAACCAGAGGTTCGGGCGGCCGGTCATCGTCGGCGAGTACGTCGCTTGTGTCGTCGCTTTCGGCATTCTGGGCGAAGGTGACGCGGAGGGCCTCCAGCAGCGAAGGATCGGGCTCGCACGGCTCGCCGATGGCCTCCACCGTGATGATGTCACCCACGAGGCGAACTCCGACCAGCCCCGGGCCACACTCCGCCAACCAGCCCGGAGGGCCGGCGAGGGACTCCGTCCCATCGTCAGCTTCGATGACCCGTAAGGCGATTCCGGTGGGCAGCCGCGCCGGTTCGTCGAGCAAGCGCCAGGCCACCAGGATCAGGTCGTCTCCGAGGACGATCTCCTCCTTCGTGACGTCGTCCGGCGAGAGACGTGTGGTCCATGTGATGCCGTCGAGCAACATCGTCGTGCTGGCCCACCGCTCGCCGTCCAACTCGATGAATTGTGATGACGAATCGAGCAGGCCGGCCATGCGGCTTTCGCCATTCGGCCCGAGGGACGGCCCGTCGACCGAATAACGGGAGAGCAAGTCCTCAGTCGTCAGGGGGCCGGCGGCCAGTGCTCCGGCGGCGTAGCGGAGGATGGAATGGTCGCTCGCTGGTCGGATTTCCATGCGCCGAGACTTTCACATGGGTGTGGCGGGCCATGCCCGATCGCCGGACTACTGCGTGGACCCAGGAACGACCTCGACGGTGCACCGAAGCGGGGCGTACCAGCCGAGGTGGGGATCTCCCAGCCATGCGTGCCGGCGCGCAAGTCCCGGTCCTCGTCGGGTGCCTCGCAAATGGGACCGAAGTGGAACCGGACGCCACCGACGAGCGCCGCCCCGAAGTTCGAACACACGGCGCGGTTTTCCGCTCTCTCCGTTCGAAGTTCATGCGGCGAGCGAGTTCCGCCGGTGCCTAGCGCGGGGACGCGGACGCGGGCCGCCGGGTCCGACGAGGATTTCCAGCGCGTCAGCCAATTTCCCCGCGATATCGCTCTCTGCCCGGCTTCCTTCTCGACACGAACACCGTCTCGGAACTCCGCAAGAACGGGCGCGCCGCGCGAGGCCGTGCCGCCGAGATCGGTCCCCTCGGATTCCTCGGCTGCGGCGACGACACCCAACGACGCGACCCCTTAATTGGCGGAGAGGGTGGGATTTGAACCCACGGACCGCATTTCGGCAGCCAACGTCTTAGCAGGACGTCCCGTTCAACCTGACTCCGGCACCTCTCCGAGCAGGAGCCACCAGCATATCCAACCGTCGGGCGACTGCGCCGTGCCATAGCGTGTCCCACCCGTGGGAGCGCTGCACCTCAGTCACGTCTCGTGGCGCCGTCCCGGCGGCGACGTCCTGCTTGACGATGTCTCGTTCTCCGTCGGCAACGGGACACACATCGCCCTCGTCGGGGCGAACGGGGTGGGCAAGACCACGCTCCTGCGTCTCATCGCCGGCGAAATCGCCCCCACCTCCGGCACCATCCGCATCGACGGTCACCTCGGGGTCATGTCGCAGCTCGTCGGGTCCATCCGCGACGACTCGACCGTTCGTGACCTCCTCGTATCGCTGAGTCCTGAGCGGATCCAACAGGCCGCCAGCCGTCTCGCTATCGCCGAATCCAACGCCACGGCCGATCCGATGGGCTACGCCAATGCCCTCGCCGCCTGGGGAGATGCTGGTGGCTACGACGCCGAGGTGTGGTGGGACGAGTGCTGCACCCGGGCAACGGGCTACACCCTCGACGAGGCGCAATCCCGGCCACTCCTCACGTTCTCCGGGGGTGAACAGAAGCGCGTCGCCATCGAGGCCCTGCTGCGCGGCGAGCACGACGTCCTGCTCCTCGACGAGCCGGACAACTTCCTTGACGTACCCGGCAAGCGCTGGCTCGAGGACCAGTTGAAGGCCAGCCGCAAGACCATCCTCTTCGTGAGTCACGACCGCGAACTCCTCGCCGCAGTCGCCACGTCCATCGTCACGGTGGAGGCGTCAGGGGCTTGGACGCACGGTGGGGGCTTCGTCGGATATCACGAGGCCCGCATCGCCGAGCACGAGCGGCGGGCCAAGGATCGGGCGCTGTACGAGGCCGAGCACCAGCGGCTGGAGGAACTCGTCGTGCTCATGCGCCAGCGGGCCAAGATCTCCGAGGCCTTCGCCCCGAGGTTGAAAGCCGCCGAGAGCCGGCTGCGCCAGTTCGAGGAGCGGTCCGATCCGCCCGATCTCGTGAAGGATCAGAAGATCACCGTGCGTCTGAAGGGGGCTCGCACTGGCAAGCGAGCGGTGATGATCGAAGCGCTGGAACTGGTCGGCCTCACGGACCCGTTCAGTTCGGAGTTGTGGTTTGGCGAGCGGGTGGCGGTGCTCGGGCCGAACGGTGTCGGCAAGAGCCACTTCCTGCGCCTTCTCGCCGGCGACGACGCGGTGGAACACACGGGCCGGGCCCGGCTCGGGGCAGGCGTCGTCCCCGGCCACTTCAATCAGACCCACGACCATCCCGAGCTGTACGGGCGGACGCTCCTCGCCATCCTCCACGACCACGACATCATCCGCGGTCCGGCGATGGGGATGCTGAAACGCTACGAGCTGCAGGGCTGCGCCGACCAGTGGTTCGAGACGCTCAGTGGCGGACAGCAGGCTCGCTTCCAGATCCTGCTCCTCGAGCTGAGCGGAGCCACGCTGTTGCTGCTCGATGAACCGACGGACAACCTCGACCTCGTGTCTGCCGAAGCACTCGAGACCGGGCTCGAGGAGTTCAAAGGCACCGTCATCGCCGTGACCCACGACCGCTGGTTCCTGCGCGGCTTCGACCGGTTCCTGGCGTTCGACGACGACGGGACCGTGAGCGACCTCACGGAGCCGCCGGTCCTCTACCGCGCGACCTGAACCGTGTTCTCCCAGCTGGGGCTGGGAGAACACTGCTCGCGTAGTGTCGGGGCGTGGACCAACCGGAGCAGCGAGAGCGGCGGCGGGCGATCACGGTGGCACTCGACCCTGTGGACGTCGCCCGATACCTGGCCGAGCGGCTCGACGCGGCCGTCACGGTGGAGTCGGTCGCCCGTACCTACCCCGGCATGTCCCGCCTCACCTACCTCGTGCGGGCGACCGTCGGTGGCGAGAACCGCGGCCTGGTCGTTCGGTGCGATCCGCCCGGTGGCGGGATCGTGCCGTTGCCGCTGCGCAGGGAGTACGACGTGTACGAGCGTCTGCACGGATCGGCGGTCCCGGTCGCCCGCCCGCTCTGGTTCGACGAGTCACCCTGGCTGACCGGCGGCCTCCCGCTCATGGTGCGTGAGATGGTGGAAGGGTCGGCTGCCGTGGCGGGGCTTGCTGACCCAGGCCCAGAAGGTGATGCCGTCCGCCGCCACGTCGCATTTGCGCAGGCCGAGATGTTGGCCACGCTCCACACCCTCGACTGGCGGGCGATGGGGTTCGGGGACATCCTCGACGATCCGGGGTCACCGGACCGGTCGGCCACGGCCGAAGTGGACCTGTGGTGGGACATCGCGCAGCGAATGCATGTGGAGGCGGACCCGCAACTACGCCGGATCATCCACTGGATCCGCTCGGAGGCGCCGACCGACGCGCCACCGGTGTCGCTCCTGAAGGGCAACAACGGAATCGACGAAGAGTTGTGGCGTGACGGCCGCATCGTGGCCATGGTGGACTTCGAGTTGGCCGCACTCGGGGACCCGGCGTCGGACTGGGCGTTCTCGCAGGGCATCCTCACCCTCATCGATCCTGAGGAGACGCTGGCGGCGTACGAACGGGCGGCCGGGTTCGCCATCTCCCGTCGCAACCTGGCCTGGTACCAGGTGTGGACGCTCGTGAAGGTGGTGGTGACGGGGCGCTGCGGTCTCGCCGGCTTCGTGGACGGGCGCGACCCGCGGCCGTCGCTGGCCGCGTTCGGCCTCGGCATGGGTACCCGGTGTGCGCACATCGCGGCGCAACTGGTGGGAATGGATGTCGAGGTGGCGGCCGCCATGTTGACCGGCCGGGTTCTGAAGAAGGAGGACTGAGCGTGGTGCCGTCGAGCCGAGCACTCATCGAATCCATTCGCATGGGATTGGAGGACCAGGTGACGCCGACCGTCACCGATCGCGTCGCACTGAGCGTGTTGCGGTCCATCGACGCCCTCCTCGAACACTTGGCCGTGCGGATCGACGAGGAGCCGACCCTGCTGGCCGACGACAATGCCGATCTGCGAACGCTCCTCGAACTACCGCAGGTCGACGAGCTGGGGCCGTCGATCCGGCATCTGACCAACCGCAACGCCGGTCTGCGCGAGCAACTCGACGCCGCCCTCGAAGCGGCGTTGTCCCACGGCGATGACGAGACGCTGGCCGAGATCGACGCGTACCTCGCCCGGCATCTAGAACGCGAGACCCCCTTGATCCTCCCGGCGTTCGCCGGCCGGACGTACTGAGCCAATGGGAAACCGAGACTCCGGGAAGTAGTTGCAATGTCAACGATCGGACTACGTCACGTCCTCGAGCCCATCACCATCAATGGGCTCACGGTGAAGAACCGGGTGGTACGAACGGCCCACGGGACAAACATCGGCAGAGGTCGAATGAACGACGACCTCATCGCCTACCACTCGGCGCGGGCCAGGGGCGGAGTCGGCCTCACCATCATCGAGGCGGCGTCGGTGCACCCGACCGATACCGGCACCCTGCGACTGCACGACGACACGTGCGTGGCGGACTTCCGGCGCCTCATGGACGAGGTCGGCCCGACGGGGATGCGGGTGTTCGCCCAGCTCAACCACCTCGGTCACGACGCCGTGCCGATGGCGCCGTACGAGCAGCCGTGGTCGGCGAGTGCCGTGCGCAGCCCCGGCTACGGCTGGCTCGCCCACGAGATGACGGTGGAGGAGATCGCCGAGATGGTCGGCTGCTTCGCTCGGGTCGCCGGTTGGGCCCGCGAGGGTGGCCTGCACGGGGTGGAGATCCATGCCGCCCACGGTTACTTGTTGCAGCAATTCCTGTCGCCCGTCACGAACCAGCGCACGGACGAGTACGGCGGGTCGTTCGAGAACCGGCTGCGCTTCCCGTTCGAGGTGCTCGCCGCGGTGAGGGAGACGGTCGGGCCCGACTTCGTGGTCGGCCTGCGCACCGGGGCCGACGCCACCGAGGACGGGCTACAAGCGGACGACTGCGCCGACATCGTGCGCGCCATCGTCGACACCGGGTTCGGGGGCACTCGGCTGATCGACTACGTCAACGTCACCTTCGGCTCGTGCCGACGGCCCCACAAGATCATCGGGGCCATGCACGAGCCGACCGGCTACGAATTGCCCTTCAGCGAGGTGGTCACGAAGGCGACGGTGCTCCCGACGATCGTCACCGGGCGCTTCCGCACTCTCGCCGATGCGGATCAGGTGATCGAGGACGGCATCGCCGACATGGTCGGCATGACCAGGGCGCATATCGCCGATCCTGACATCGTCGTGAAGACGATGAGCGGGCGGGCGAACGAAGTGCGCATCTGCCTCGGTTGCAACCAGGGCTGCCTCGGTGGATTCTCGCTCGGCCGGTTGGCCTGCACGGTGAACGCCGACGTCGGGTTCGAGAACGAGCGGGGTGGGGCGTACGACCGCGTCGCCGTGGCCCGCTCGGTATTGGTGGTCGGCGGCGGCCCGGCGGGACTGGAGGCAGCCCGGGTGGCCGCGCTTCGCGGGCATCGGGTGGTGCTGTGCGAGGCGGCGGGCGGACTCGGCGGCAACATGCGGTGGTCCAGGCTCTTCCCCTCGCGTTCGGGCATCGGTGACAGCATTGATTGGCTCGTCGCCGAGATCGGCCGACTCGGTGTGGAGGTACGCCTGAACGTGACAGTTGACGATGCAACGATCGCCGCGCTTGCACCGGAGGTGGCCGTGGTGGCTACCGGAGGTCAGCCAGCGCCGGGCGAGGAGGGGTTGACGTCGATCGACATCGCCCGCATGGAGGCGGCACCGGCCGGCGTGTCCCGGGTACTGCTCGTCGATCGATTCGGCTCGTACGAGGTGCTCGGCGTGGCCGAGAAGTTCGTCCGGTGGGGCGTGGATGTCGAGGTGGTGACGCCGTTCAAGATGCTGGCGCCCAAGGTCGTCAGCGAGCAGGTGATCACGCCGGCGCTTGAGCGGATCGCCTCCCATGTCGGTGGATTCGTGGCCCACACCGGCTGGGCTGCCGACGCGGCGCTGCCGGAGGCTGATGCCGTCATCGTGATCGACCGCCGCTCGGCGCCGCTCGGACTGTCCGAGTCGTCCACCGCTGGACGCGAGGTCCACATCGTCGGCGATGCGGCCGAGCCCGGCAACCTGTGGGCCGCCATCCGCACCGGCAACGCGGTGGGCCGACAGATCTGATCAGGCGATCTGATCAGGCGACGGGTCGAGGCCGTAGCCGACGCCACGGCAGGCGTTCGCGATCCGACGCGGTGAGGCACGTGACCAGCCAGGCCAGTGATGCCAGCACTGCGAGTGTGGCGATGAGGGTAGTTCCGACGTCGCCGACGCTCCGCCAGTCATACCACCACGGTGTAGTCACGGCGATGGGCAGGAAGCCGATCGCCGGTCGGGCGGCGCCACGAATGACGGCGAGTGGCAGTCGCATTCCGAGGTGGCGACGCGGGGCGAACACCGAGTAGGCGATCACGCCTGCACCAGCGCCGACAAGCGTGCCGAGGGCCACGCCTGGTGCGCCATAGCGATGGCCAAGGACCACGCTGGCCGCCAGGTTCGTGACGGCCTCGATCGCGATGGCACTCGTGACAGGCCACCGGTCGCCCAGCCCGAAATAGGCCTGGGTGAGCACGGAATACGTGAACCGGATCACGCTGGCCAGCAGCAGTAGGCGCATCGGCCCCGTAGCGCTGTCGGCATACTCGGCGCCGACCCAGAGCCGCAGGATGACGTACCCGCCGACCAGCAGAGGTCCGATCGTGGCGACGACGAACATCGTCGAGTATCGGGCCGTCCGGCCGACCACCGCGAGGACGGTGTCATCTGGCCTCGTGTCGGGGTGGCTCGTGATGTCGGCGACCACCGGCAGGAGCGCACCGACTGCGGCGAAGTGGGTGGCGCCGAGCGTCGCTGCCACGGTGGCGGCGATGATGTACGCGCCGAGGCGGGCGTAGTCGAAGCGGGCGACGAGCAAGGCATCGACGTTCACGATGGTGAAGGTGGCAAGCGCGTAGAACAAGGCGTGGTTGGAGAACGAGCGGAGCCGACGCCATGTCGCCCGCGATGCGGCATGGAACGAGACAAGCCCCGGATGGGCACGGGTTCCCGCCACGAGCACGGCGACCGAACCGACGAACGCGAACGCCGCCGTCACCGCGGCCAGGCCGATGATCCCACCACCCGACACCGCTACCAGGATGACGCCGACGGTCGTACCGATCTTCACGACCAGGGCGATGGCGGCCGGGACGTGGGAGCGCCGCACCCCGGCGAAGTAGCCGGTCACCGTAGCGAAGGGGAGTCCGGCGAGCAGCGACCCGGCGACCAGCACGAACGCGAGACGGGCATCCGGCACGATGGACTGAGGAATGGAGCCGAAGATCCAGTCGAACAACACCGCGACGACCACGACGGTGACGAGCCCCGCCGCCATGAGAATCGTGAGAGCGGCCGTGGCCGTACTGACGATGGACGGGATCGGAATCGCATCGGCGGTCTCCGATAGGCCGGTGTCGCTCGACGCCACGGCGACCTCGCGTGACACCGCCAGCGTCATCCCGATGTCGAACAGGAAGAAGTAGGTCGAGAGCTGCAGGACGAGTCCCCACGCGCCGTACCGGTCCGCGTCGAGTGAGCGGGTCACGACGGCGGTCGAGATCACGGCGGCCGCCGCGCCGATGACGACTCGGACAGCGTTCGCAGTGGCGTTGATGGCGAGCGAACGGGGAGGTCGAGGCGCTTGGGGTGGCACGCCGTTCTCGGCCGATCGAGCAGCACCCACGCCGCGGAGTGTAGGAGGGTGCCCGGTAACGTCAGCGCTGTGTCCGGAGTCAGGCTGGCGATTCGGCTCGTGCTCGCGGCGGTATTTGCCGTAGCGGGCGTGGCGAAGCTGCTCGATCAGAAGGCGTTCCGGAAGGCAGTCGTCGGTTTCGGGGTTCCTCGTCGGCTCGCTGCCACAGTGGCGTGGACGCTCCCGGTCGTGGAGCTCGCCGTGGCGGCGTTGCTGGTATGGCCAGACACGAGCTGGTGGGGCGCGGTAGGTGCCCTCGTGCTCTTGGCCGTGTTCAGCGTCGGGATCGCCGCCAACCTCGGGAGTGGGCGCCGGCCGGAGTGTCACTGCTTCGGGCAACTACGCCCGGAGCCGGTGAGCGCCAAGATGCTCGTACGCAATGTGGCGCTGGCGGTTCCTGCGGCGTTCCTCGTGCTCGCGGGCTGATCTCGTGCTGGCGGGCTGATCGGGTCAGGACGCCAGTCGTCGGTGGAACTCGAGCCCGCTCGGCCCGTCGATCGTGGTGTCCATCGAGAACCGCCGAGCGAGCGCTCGCACGGGGGCTTTGCGATGTTCGGCGATGGCGACCACCGCCGCCTCTCCATCGCCTTCGGCGATCGACAGTGCGGCCTCGGCCAGGCGAGACCCGATGCCGAGCTGCCGCCACGGCACGTCGACGGCGAGGTACATGTCGACGCGGCCGGCCGGACCGGACCACAGCCGGGCCACACCGACGAGCTCACCGTCGACCACCGCAGCGGCACCGCGGACCTTGGCGGGGTGACACAACCGCGCCCGCCAGCGATTCGACGGCCGAGGGATGGCCCCACTTCCGAAGTACCGCGGTTCGGCGGCGAGCCGATTGGAGAAGTCGAGTAGCAGTCTGGTGTCGATGTCCGAGAGGGGGACGACGGCGATCGCGTCGACAACGGGGCGGGGCACTGTGTTCATGGAGACAGCGTGCCGTGACATGGTGACGCCAAGATTTCCCCACTGTGAACGTTCTGCTCGCCCCCGAGCCAGATTGCGGCCGTGAGCTTTCGGGTTCGCTCGCGCCGAGAACTGGGGCGAACGGGTCAGCGCGGGTGACCTCGCACGCGGTCGAGGAGAGTGGCCATGGACAGGGACCACGCGGGCGGGCGGGGCCAGGGCTCGATGCCGCGCACGGCTCGGGCAAAGGCGTCCACCATGTTGACGTAGGCGTCGTCGCCGAGGGTGGGCACGATCTCGACCGTGCCGTCCGGGGCCTCCAGGCGGTACGACGTGGCAGTCGAGCCGCCGGTGAACGCCGGGCCGGTCACCACGATGCGCCCGGCCGTGCCCACCAGTTCGAGGCGTTGGCATTCCGGCAGCTCGAATGAGACGAGCAACGAGGCCGTGCGCCCGTCGCCCCAGTCGCACCACGCCGAGGTGGTGGCGTCGACCCCCGAGTTGCTCAGTTGCCGTGATGCCACGACCTCGACGGGATCGGCTCCCCAGAGGGCGACCGCCGCGCCGAGCGCGTAGATCCCAACGTCGAGCAGCGCGCCGCCGCCCTGGCCGGGGTCCCACCGGTAGTTCGAGGCCTGAGAAGGAGCGATCACGAACGTGAAGTCGCTGCGGATGTGGCGGATCTCGCCGAGTGTGCCCCGTGCGGCCTGATCGACGACCTCCGCCCAGCGGGTGCCGAACGGTGTCATCCACGCCTCGGCGAGCAGCACGCCGGCCGTCTCGCACGCGGCGGCGATGGCGGCGGCATCGGCGGCGTCCATGCCCAGCGGCTTCTCGCACAGGACGTGCTTGCCGGCGGTGGCTGCTCGCTCGGCCCAGTGGCGGTGCAGGCCGTTGGGCAGCGGGAGGTACACCGCCTCCACCGCCGGGTGCGCAAGGACGCCGTCGTAGTCACCGGCATCAAGGTGGGACAGGTGATCGGGAACCGGTCCGCCGGCGGCGCCGACCGCCACCAACTCGCATCCCGCCGAGGCCTGGATCGCCGGGATGACCGCCCCATTGGCGATCCACGACCGGGCCCCGAGCACGCCGATCCGCACCGGTTCTTGGGCCATCGATGCCATCATTTCACCCCTGCGAGGTCGACGCTGGCGGATCCGCCGGCACCGGCGCGCTGTGCCGCTTCGAGCACGGCGACCACGGCCCGACTCTGCTCCGGCCGCACGGCGAGTGGCTCGCCGAGGAGAAGGTGGTCGGCGAGGTTGCGGTGGAACCCCCACCCGGGCTGTGGCACGGGCGGTAGCGACTGATCGACCAATCCGTAGCCGCCCTCGTATCGCACGAGACGAAGGTCGACCGGCGCTTCGGCGTAGTGGGCGCCGCGGCTGATGTAGCCGAGGGCGGGCTCGACCGACTCGAAGCGCAACGGCCGGTAGTGCCCCTCGATCGTGCCGGACGTGCCCTGGATGTAGAACTTCGGTCGCCGCACGGCGGCCACGTCGCTCTGGCGGAACACCGCCTCCCGCCCATCCGACCAGTGCATCCATACGGTGACCTGGTCGGCATTCGTCACGTCGTGCCACACCCGCTTGTGGCTCGTGGTCGTGACCCGGCTTGGCGGTTCGCCGTAGAGGCGAAGGATCCAGTCGATGTGGTGCGAGCCCCAGTCGTACACCGCCCCACCGGACACGCTCTCCTCGGAGTGCCAGGCCCGGCACGGGTGTTCGAAGCCGCCGACGAATGTCTCGATGTTGAATACGTCGCCGACGAGGCCGCGGTCGACGGCACGGCTGACGGCGAGGAAGTCAGCGTCCCAGCGCCGGCTCTGGTGCACCGTCAGCACACGGTCGTTGGCGGTTGCGGCCGCCAGCATGCGGTCGGCGTCGGCCACGGTGAGGCACATGGGCTTTTCGACCACGACATGTTTGCCGGCGTCGAGCAGCGCGATGGCCAGGTCGGCGTGGTGCACCGGCGGAGTGGCGACGATGGCGATGTCGACGGTGGTGTCGCCGGCATCGTCGTTGGTGAGGTCGTCGGCGGTGGCGTACGTCTGCAGTCCGGCGAACTCCGCGGCGGCGACCACACGACGCTCCGGGACGGGATCGACGGCGGCGACGAACGCCAGCCCCTCCGTCTCGGCGGACGCTCGACCGTGCATGTAACCCATACCGCCGAAGGGGCCGTAGCCGACGACGGCCACGCCGAGCGGCCGGCGCGGAGTGCTGGGAGCGCTGAGCAGTCGATGGGCGTAGCGCACGAGCGTTGGATCGGCGAACAGGGCATCGAGGTCGGTAACGCCGACGCTCAGAATGCGACCGAGCCCGACGGTCCGCAGGGCCAGCACGGCCCGCGGTTGGAAGCCCGCGCTCGTCGTGGCCACGACCTCGACATCAGGGGCGACGGCGGTCAGGACATGGAGCGGCGTGGTCACGGGCACTTCCTTGTCGAGGCGGGCCGCTTCGGGGCGAACCGCCAGGGTCACGAACCACTCGGACCGTGGCAGGGTGGTTTCCACTCGAACGCCAGTGAGTTCGGTCTGACACAGATCGCCCGGCTCGGGCACGACGAGCAGTGCTCCACCCGCGATGACATGGTGTCGGAGTTCGTCGACTGATCCCTCACGGTCGGGTCCCTCGCGGCCGGGTCCCTCGCGGCCATCGTCGAGGCGGCCGATGACGACCCGCACGTGGGCCCACTCGCTCGTCGGCAGCAGGAAGTCAGGCAACCGGCCGTGATGTGCACAGGTCATGGGTATGCAGTCTTGCGGCTTCCCGTGCGTTCCGGGCATGCCGGACGTGAGCAGGCGGGAGCAAGCGTCGTTCAGCGAGCGTCGTTCAGCGAGCGGCGGCGTGACGTCCCGCGAGGTAGCCGATCACCATGGCCTGCTCGAGGGTGCCACCGGGTCCCCCGTATGTCATGCCGAAGG
>JBKJJS010000157.1:0-3516 GCA_046597895.1 Ilumatobacteraceae bacterium | reverse complement strand
TCGGCCTCCTCCGGCGCGAGATCGTCGACCGGAACGGGGATCGGCTCGATGTGCACGATCGGCTCGACGTCGATCTCGACGATCTCGACGATCTCGACCACCTGGTTGCTTTCGATCAACCCAGCGACAATTTCAGGGTCGTCGATCACGACCGGCTCACCGAGGTTGACGATTGCCGGCTCTGCCTGCGCAACCATTGAGGCAACCGACACCTCGCCGAGCACATCGTCGGAGAGGTGAATAGGCGACCCGATCGCGGCGTCGACTGGAGCGGTGGAGAAGGCTTGGCTTGGGGCGTCGCCGACCAGCACTGGCTGTACTGCTGGGGGTTCGTACGTCGCTCTCACGTCAATGAAACCCAGCGGGGTAGCCGGATCATCGACGTTCACGTCGAGCGATTTTCCTGCTGGGACGTCGATGTCGGACGTATCCAGCTCCGACTGCGATCCCGGTTCAGCGATCATCATTTCGAAGTCGTCCTTGAGGCCACCATCGATCGGCTGGTCGAGGCCGATCAGAATCGCTGCCGGGTCGTCGACCGGCGTGTCGATCGGGTCGTCGACCGGCGTGTCGATCGGGTCGTCGATCGGGTCATCGACCAGAACAGCCGGTGGCACCTCAGCCACGGCTGGGGTTGCGGCTTCGGCCTCGTTGTCACGCTGCGCTTCCTGGATCAGTGCATCGATCTTCTGATCTTGGGTGAAGTCCTGCACACGTCGGTCGTAATCGTCACGTAGTTCGGCCAGTGCTTCCTGCGTGGACTGACCAGGGGCCGGATCGAATCGCTCGACTGCCTCGATCAGTTCTTGCCGGAGCTGTTGCGCGTCCTCCGGACTCGTTCCGGGAGGTGCCTGGAAGTTCTCGAGCCGTTCGAGCAGCGTCGCCCGCGCGGCCTCGAACTGGGCATCAACCGAAGGGGGCATTGGCTGCGCCGCTGGGGCGACGGGTTGCGATGCGGCCGAGGCAGGTGTCGCCGACGGCGCGTCGGCCGAACCGCTCTCAGCTCCAGCCGTCTGCGCGGGAGGAGCACGGCGTGCACCGGCGCCAGCCGCCTGTGAATGATCAGCATCGCCGCCTTGTGCAGACTCGGCTTCGGCTCGATGTGCTTGCCGCGACGCCTCTCGGGGCGCGCCCTGTGCCGCAGCGGCTTCGACGAGCGGGGTGCCGAGCGGACCGGCGACCGGCTCGGCGACCGGCTCGGCAACGACTCCGGCAGCGCTGGGCACGGCGGCGTCGAACGCATCCATGCTGTCGTCGTCCATTGCCTCTCTCTCGAGTCGGTCGGCGGTCTGGATTCGTGCGTCGCCCGTACCGTCATCTTCACTGTCGGCTGCGTCGACGAGTTCGTCGCCGTAAATCACGCCCGCAGCGACTGCGGCTGCCGCCACAGCGGCACCTGCGGCGAGCTTGCCGCCCTTCGACGGGCCCTTCTTCTGGACAGCCGGTGGCGGCGGCGGAGTCGACCGAGCGCGCGCAGGGGCGGCTGGAGCTGAACCGGCCGGAGGGGTCGTTTGATCACTCATGATGGTCTCCCTGGGCGAAGCCGAGGCTGTGTCGGCGATTGATTTGAGCGGTTGGGACGATGGGGCAGCGATCGTTTCGGCCGCGCCGGCGGCGACGACCAGTTTCGGATCAAAGTCGTTGAGCACTGGTCGCCCAAGGTGCCCGGCGACCATTTCGGCCACGAGTGGGATACGCGATCCGCCCCCCGACAGAATGACTCCGGCAAGGTCGCCTGGCGTCATGCCGGCGGCCGCAATCGCCCGGTCGAGGGTCTGTAACGTTTCGGTGATGTACGGGCGCAACGCCGTCTCGAACTCGTCGCGCGTCACTCGCACCGAGGTGTCGAGCCCCGGCATGACGACGCTGATGGAAGCGTCACTTCCGGTCGACAATTCGTGCTTGGCTGCCGTGCAGGCAGACCGGAGCACGGCAATGGCGTGGCGCACTACTTCGTCGTTGCGATCGAGCTTCTCCAACGCTCCACCGAGCGCGATCGCGACGTGTTTGAACACCAGTTGATCGATCTCTGCGCCACCGCAACGCTCGAGCGATTGAGGCGTACCGACCAGCGAGGGTCCGGATGCGGAGTGCGACACGATGGCGGCGTCGAACGTGCCACCGAGGTCGTAGACCGCGACGTTGTCGCCAGCGGAGATCCGCCCTGCCGAGGCGTAACGGCGGGCGGCGGCAACCGGCTCGCCGACCAGCTCGACGTCGACGAATGCGAGCGATGTGCCGATCGTTCTCAGCAACTCGAGCTTGTATCCACCCCACGTGGCCGGATAGGTGAGCGCCAAGGTTGCGGTCGACGCGGTGATGCCCGAGGCGGCGACGACCGCCCGAAGAAGCGCGCCGACCAATGCGTCGGGCTGGGTCGCCTCACCGTCGAGGACGATGGGGGTGGTGTCACCGAATCGCCGCTTGAGTTGGCGTGCTCCACGAGTCGGCTGGGCGGCGAGCATCCGTTCGGCCTGCGCCCCCACGACGAAGCCGTCATCTCCGAGCGCCACCGCTGAGGGCATCTCGCTGGTCGCGCCAGACTCGGGGGCCTGGACGGCGACGGTCACGATTGTGCCGAAGTCGACTCCCAGTCGAGGGCGAATGCCGATGCTGCTCACTCCCTACACGGTAGGTCATCGCCCTGGGTCTGTGAACCGGGTGGATACCCTGATTCAGGTTGAGTCGTCATCGAACTCGGCTTCGAATCCTTGTACCGGCGAATTCGTGACCTGCTCGAGAAACGCGCGCTGATCTGGCGTGAGCACAGATTGTTCTGACGAGACACTCACCGACGCCCAGGGGTCGGGGGCGTCGACGCCGCGGCGCTCGAGTTCTTCCTCGAGGGCTCGCCACCAGTCAGTCATCGCGGAACTCCTCCTGTTGCCGGTTCGAAGTTGGTCATTCGCACGGCAAGTTCGGTGCGCGACCGTATCCCAAGTTTGCGATACATCTGCTGTAGATGGAAGTCGACCGTCTTCACCGAGATGATGAGGGCAGCCGCCGCCTGACGATTGGTGAGTCCGCTTGCTATTGCCTCGGCCACCCTGAACTCGGCTTGGCTCAGGGCGTCGAGACCCGGGTCGGCTTGCCGGCGCGACCGTGGCGGTTCGACGACGGTGAGGGCCAATGACAGCCGTTGGTCCCATGCGCGAACCCCGCAGCGTTGCAGCCCTGCCCGACAGAGTGTGATCGTCTTCGACCGCTGGGCCGATGGTTGCAACTCGCTGAGCCACAAGCGCGCCTCGCCCGCCTCGATCGGCAGCGCGTGCCCCTCGGCCAATTCGACCGCCGTTATGAGAGACGACGGGTCGCTGTTGATCACCCCGGCTTGAATAGCAGCGCGCACGTCGAACAGCGGACCCTCGCCATTTGGCGTGAATGCCAGCGGTTCGGACGTTGGCGGCAGCGCTGGATCACATTGCAGGCGCGCTCGCGCAGCCAGCAACGCAGCCTGATCGTGCAGCGCGGACGGAAGCGCAGCCACTTCGATCGCGACGATGGCATCGCGACCCC
>JBKJJS010000389.1:0-2513 GCA_046597895.1 Ilumatobacteraceae bacterium | reverse complement strand
GCCAACCGTGATCCCATGACCTGCGGACGAGGAGCGACAGTTGTTGGCGGATCACCGGTATGTACGTCGGCCCGTCCTCCTCGGGGAGTGCCGCGATACGCCCATCGGTCCCGTGCGGTCGATGCAGCGCATCGACCCCGGCCCACACCCGTTCCACCAGCCTTGCTGACACATTCGGCGGCGGGAAGGGGTTTGCACGGGCCTGGCTCGACCTGCCGGCACCTGCGGAGTGTGGCCGGTGCTGCTGCTGCTGGTCTCGACGTTGCTTCGCCGCTCGACGAACTCTGTTGGCCCTGCCCATGGGTGGCACGCTACGCCGGGGGTGTGGCGAGGTTCCGTGACGCTGTCAAGAGTCGGCTGATCTCCGACCGGGCGACCTGTGGTGGCTGACCTCCGGCCTGCTCGTTCAATACACTTGGTCCATGACGTTCTGGCCGAACAAGGATCACTGGTCGGTGGCGATCCCGCTTGCCACCCCTCACCCTCGAATCGACGTGTTGGCCGATACCGGTTTCGTGCAGTTGGCCGATGCTTCGTTCGAGGTGCCTGAGCAGGAGTACACCGGCCTCGCGTACATGGAGTGGAAGAGCGGGGGGGACACCAACTTCGCTCCTATCGCCACCATGGACGGCGAACTCGACTGTCGCGGTTTTTGGTCCCAGGAGAACGAGCACCCTGACAAGGACGCGGTATTCACCAGCAACGCGGCACTCTGCCCAACGCTGCGCGACTACATCGCGGGGGCCGGCGTGAACTTCGGCCGCGTGCGCACCATCAAGCTCGAGCCGCAGGATCGCGAACGCTCCCTGAAGAGCCTCCACCGGGACGACAACAACCGTTTCAATCCGCAGAGCGAGGGCTGGGTCGTGCGGACGTGGCTCGAGCTGACGGACAATCCGGACAGCTACATGCTGCTGATGGACAGCGGTCCGGATGGCCTGCCGGACCGTGCCACGGAGATGCGGGTCTCGCTGCACCGTGGCGCCCGGTTCGTGGTGGACACGCAGCGACTGTGGCACGTGGTCGTCCACCCTGGCTCGGCACCGCGGTACGCGCTCATCACGAGTTTCGAGAGCGGCCCGCCCCTCCAACGCTGGGTCGACAGCCAACTGCCCGTCCGCGTCTGACTACCCTCGCACCGGTGAGTGGATCACCAGCGAACGAAGTTCGGGTCATCCGCCCGCTGCGGGACTTCCTGCGAACAGAAGCGGCCGGCGGAGCGCTGCTCGTCGGGGCGGCGATAGTGGCGCTGATCTGGGCGAACTCGCCGTGGCAGGAGGGTTACCGCGATCTCTGGTCAACCGTGGTGTCCATCGACATCGGCGGGCACGGGCTCACGCTCGACCTACGCGAGTGGGTGAACGAGGGCCTGATGACGTGCTTCTTCTTCGTCGTCGGCCTGGAGATCAAACGAGAACTCACGAGCGGCCACCTGTCCGATCGGAGGGCGGCGATGTTGCCCGCCCTCGCCGCCGTGGGTGGGATGGTCGCTCCGGCGCTCGTCTACCTCGCGATTGCCGGGCGTGACACGCCGAGGGGATGGGGCATTCCCATGGCGACCGACATCGCGTTGGCCGTCGGGGTGGCATCGTTGCTCGGCGACCGCGTACCGAGCAGCCTGCGAACGTTTCTGCTGGCGTTGGCCATCGTCGATGACATCGGGGCCATCCTCGTCATCGCCATTTTCTACAGCGGGCGCACCGACTTCGCATGGTTGGCCGTCGCGTTCGGTGCCGTCGCCGCCGTACTCGCGGCGAAGCGGTTCCGGGTCTCGTGGGTGGGGCTGTACGTCCTGTTCGGGGTGATCGGATGGTTCGCGCTCCATGAAGCCGGGGTCCACCCGACGTTGATGGGGGTGGCGATGGGTCTGATCGCGCCATCGGCGCCGCTGCTGCGGGCGGAACTCGTCGACGCCGAGGAGTTGGCCGCCGAGTTGGCCGATGTGTCGTCGGTCGAAGCGGTGAGTACCACGGTGACGACGGCGCGCCATTCCGTGTCCGTGGTGGAGTGGCTCGAGTTTCGCCTGCACGGATGGGTGAGCTACCTCATCGTTCCGATGTTCGCGCTCGCCAATGCCGGGGTACCACTCGGTACGGAAGCACTGGGTGATGCGCTCACGTCGCCACTCGGCCTCGGGATCATCGCCGGCCTCATCGTCGGCAAGCTCGTCGGGATCGTGACGGTGACCATGCTCGCCGTACGGCTCGGGTGGGGTCGCCTACCCGAGGGAGCGACGAACCGCTCGCTGGCGGGGGTGGCGCTGCTGGCCGGTATCGGGTTCACCGTTGCGCTGTTCGTCGCCGAATTGGCAGTAGGGCCCGAGTCGGACGCTGCAGGTGCGGTCGGGTCGTCCCCCCTCGCCACGGCCAAGCTGGCGGTCCTTCTCGCCTCGGTCCTCGCCGCTGGGCTCGGGGTGGCCGTGCTGCGGACTGGTGGCCGGCCCGTCGCCCCGCCCGGGCCGGGGGTGACAGTCGCCGAGCCGGGCTGACACCTAACCTGGCCAGCGTTGTGCA